>JAIRZI010000050.1 GCA_031267295.1 Propionibacteriaceae bacterium
GCAGTACAAATGATCTGTATTCAGGTGGGGATTTTGGTAACGCGAAGAAGTTTCGTCTTGTTTAACCGCGTCACCTACGCATATACAGCTACGACCCTAGTTCGCTACTCCAGAAAACAGATATGGAACCAAGTTGGGATATAAGCGGCTAACTGGAACGCTCACCGCGCATAAAACGGGTCGTCAAAACATGCCCGCGTTAGACGCTCCGATTCAGTGATAACCGGCTGTGGCGGAAAGAACTCTGGGAACACTTGCGCATAAAACTCTCGCTCAAAATCAGTCGCAGTATAGCTCGGCTCCCGAGCACCCACTCGCACTAAACACTGCGCATCAACCTCAAACACAGACAACATGGTATGCGGATCAGATTTGCACGCTGACCACGCCAAACTTTCAAGCGTGAAACCTCCATCAACGTAGTCGCGGCGGTATTCTTCACCGGTGTATCCCTCGGGACGTATCCCCATACGAACCACACAACCCGCCATCAAAGTGCTCCAATCCTCCCGACCAGGATTGGAACGCGAATTAGTGTATAACGGTTGAATAAGCGACCAACCCGTAGTCCCTTCACACCAAGTAGCGTTCGTATCTATAGCACTCATTTCCCGCTCACTCGAACCCGGAGGATAACCTATCCCAAAACCGCCATAAAGACTCATCTCAGCGTATCTAGCTCCACCTGCCACCATGCACGCTTCTGTCTCAGCAGCTACGCTAAGTATTTCATCGGTAGTGATCTCCTCATCAAACAGAATCTCTTTAATATTGGGAAAGTTAGCTGTTTGATTGAATGCGCTTTTATATTCGTACGCCCAAGGGCCAGTAAACGTTGGGGTATTCACCGCACCGGGAGAGATTTGTGGAGTGCTGGGGGTATCTGCCGTACAAGCGGAAACCCCCAGCACTCCAGCAAGTAGCACAACAAAAGCTATGCGATGTCTTTGCTTCATCAGTAACACACTTCGCTTTCCTTTCCCTTTTCTATTCCGCATCCTCATTCGCTCGTATTTAGAGTGCTTATAGTCGGTACACGAATATTAACAGCAAATCTGTCTGTCACGGCAGAGTTGTAAAATCGGTAAAACTAACAGTAACCATGGCACCAGAACGGAACACGTATCAGGTATTCCTCGGAGTGTAGACTCTGTTGCAATCTGTCTCAGATACTCTTCTCGGTCACTATATATGGTGCGGGTAAGTTGCCTATTTTGAGTTTCTTTTTAGTGCGGAATGGTTTGTCTGGGGAAGGGGGTCAACCCCCACTTATCCACCTCATATTCTTGGGTAGTAGGTGTTAGTAGTTTAGATTCTCGTACACTTAGGGGTATAGCAAATTAGCTAGGATAACTCGCAGATAGGGAAGAAATACGCATGGCAAAGAACTACCGCATCGGGCAGATCGTTCCGAGTTCAAATACTACGATGGAAACCGAAATCCCCGCGCTGCTGCGCGCTCGTCAACTGGTGAATCCCGAAGAAACGTTTACGTTCCACTCGTCGAGAATGCGCATGAAGAAAGTAACTAAAGAAGAGTTAGCTGCGATGGATGCCGAATCTGATCGTTGCGCACTGGAGTTATCGGACGCACGGGTAGATGTTATGGGCTACGCCTGCCTAGTGGCCGTGATGGCGACCGGCCCAAGTTACCATCTGGAATCGCAGCGGCGGCTTAGCAAAATCGCCGCCGATAACGGCTCCAATGCTAAAGTCATCACTTCCGCTGGCGCGCTGGTGAACGCCCTCGGTGTTATCGGCGCTAAAAAGGTGATTATGGTGTGCCCATATATGGAACCGTTAGCTGAACTCGTTAAAGGGTATATCGCAAACGAAGGTTATGAAGTGACGCAACACTGCGCATTACACATTGCCGATAACCTAGAGGTAGGTTTGCATGATCCGGAGAAACTTCCGGGAATCGTCGCTGGAATGTCGTATCAAGATATTGATGCCATTATTTTGTCGGCTTGTGTGCAGTTGCCTAGTCTTCCTGCCGTTGCCCAAGTGGAAGCGATGACGGGTAAACCGGTAGTTACGTCGAGTATCGCTACTACGTATGCACTGCTTAAGGAACTTGGATTAGCGACATATATCCCTGGCGGTGGGGCGCTGCTGTCTGGTGCCTACTAGGTAGTTACTGCTGCGAAACTGAGACGGCTTGTGCGCAGGTGATTATCGGGCGGTTACTGTGCGTAGCATCCCAGTTCGTCGCTTAGTGCAGTTTTTAGTGTTGCTTACTGGTTTGACTAGGTATTTTGTTGTGATTTAGGGATATTTTCCGCACTGTTGCGGTTATAGATTGGGTCTGTAACGTATGTTCGTAAAGCTAGGACTGGTTCGAAAACTAGTGGCGCTTAGGTAGCGAGTTCAGAAGCCCAACTTCGTCGTTTAGTGCGGTTTTTAGTATTGGTTAACTGTTGGGGTTATTGATTAGGTTCGTAACGTATGTTCGTAAAGCTAGGATTGGTTCGAAAACTGTTACGCGGTTGTGCGTGCCCGATCTGCATAAGAGTTCAGCAACGCTGCGCCGCGTGCGGCATCGTCAACACTGATGTAAGTGGTGCGTCCGCCGGTTTGTCGCACTTTCAGCGCTGCACCGTCGCGCGTGATGATGCCGGTGTCGCCTTTAAGATTTATGCGATAACCGTAGCCGCCGAAGTCGAGCATCCCAGTGGTTGGCACGGCTTCGGTTGCCAGCACTTCGTTGGCGGGGATGACGAGTTTCGGCCACCCCAGTTTGGATCGGGCGCGCAGCCCGGTGGCATCTATCTGCACAGTGAACTGGCTGCACCCATACACCAGTAGCAGCACCGCGATGCCGGTAGGCACCAACAAAGCCACGAGCAACACACTATGTAACACCGCGCCGAGCACTATTCCCAACACTGCTATGAACACGGCCATGAACACCCCGAGCGTGGTGCCGGTGCCACCGGTGACGGTTTGCAGCCACACGTAATTCGTGTTGGCTAGCGAATCGGAGCGTGGCGCGTCTGGCAAAACCGGTTCGATTGCCGGTTGCCAGGGGTCTGCGGGTACTAGCTGGTTGATGATAAAGCCATAACACAGCGCCACCAAAATGCTTAGCAACATCCCGACAGTAGGAAGTTTCATATCGGCCAACGAATCGACGGCATCAAGTTGTGGGATTAAAGAGACGAAAGCGATGCCTGACATGAACATCCCCATTCCAGCAGCGCAAGCGGCGCAGATACGACGAGCCGCCGCCGTTCGTCCAAGCAGCACTATGAGCAGTGAGAACAGCAGAACACAGCCACCACCAATGCCGAACAACACACCTAAAAACTGACCCAAAGTAGCGGATCCGTCAGCGATTCCTACGGCATCCCAGTGGTTAATTATGCGCACTGGGAGCCGATCACGCCAGGATAACGCCAGCCACAAAGTAACACCGCAAGGCGCTAAACCAAGTGCGCCGCCTAACAGTGCGGCTTGCCACGCCCGCTTGCGCCATAGTGTGGGAGGAATGGTGGTGTCGTCAGTGGGTTCACTCATTTTTTCTGATTTAACTCCAATGCTATGCGCGCTAACTTCAATGCGTCGTGCCTATTAGCTTATGGCAGTTAGAGTAATTGGGTGGTGGTGTCACTGCGCTCGTCTGGCTGGTTAGTTTTCTATGAAACGTTCCCGGATACGATGCAGTGCTTGCTCTGCGACACCACAGTCGAGCAAGTAATTCCATATTGACCCGTAGGTATCCACTATGTCCGTTAGCGCACCCTCAATAAACTCAGCGTGTGAGAAAAGAAACTCGACGGGATATATGGCAGCTTCGGCTATGATCGTCGGGTTTTTGCGAATGTAGGTGTAGGTAACTTCATAGTTGGCGACGATGTCTGAAATGTCTACCCCCGCGATACCAAGCAACAGCGCGGCGGTGATGCCAGTGCGATCTTTTCCTGCCGCGCAGTGAAACAGCACCGCACCAGTATCAACTGCGGCAATAGTTTCAATAACATTCTTTATCGCGGCTTTTCCATTTTTAATGATTTCGCGGTAGAAAGTGCCAAGGAAACTTTCCGACGGAGCGATCTGCACTTTGGTGGCATCCGTCACGTCTCCGCTCAATAGCGGGATATGGAAATACTCCACTGCGGCGAGCAGTTTTTCCGGCTCTGGTGCACTAACCAATTCCTGTGCCGAGCGTAGATCTATTACTCCGCGCACCCCGTAGCGCAACAGAAAATCTATGTCCGCTGCTGACAATGCGGACAAGCCATCTGCGCGCAAGAACGTATTCCAGCGCGTGACACCGCCGGGGCAAGGATACCCACCTAAATCGCGGACGTTATATGCGTTTTCCAAAGGTAGTCTGATATATCTCATTTTGTAGTGTCTCCGTTAAGTTTCTTTCTTACTTGTCCGACTGCAAGTTCTACTGTCAGCATCGTTACAAATATTACGACGGTTATAGTCGTAATTTCCGCGTAATGGTAGTTTCCTAGTGCGCGCATCAGCATAGAACCGACTCCACTGACCCCCACCATTCCCAAACTGATCGATTCAGCGATGTTGTGTTCTAGGCGCATTGATGTCCAGGAAAGCAGGGATGTCAATAATCCGGGAAGCACGCCGAAGAGCATAATTTCAAACCATCCGGCACCTGTTGCTTGGAGCGCTTCAATCGTGCCCATTCCTTTATCTTCGATACTTGCGATGAACGATTTTATCAGATAGCCGCAAGTGGGAAACAGCAACCCGACAAGCCCTGATGTGTTTCCGAACCCGATACTAGCGATCACCATCAGCACCCATACCAGCGCGGGCACGGCTCGGATAAGTGCGATGCCACCCTTTATGCTCGCCGCAAGAAATCTATTCGGCGTGGTGTTTGCTGCCGCTAGGAAAGATAGCGCGAGCGATATTACCGAACCTATCGCCAGCGCTCCGATTCCTAAAGATATTGACGAGAGCATCTCAAGTAGCGCCTTTGGTAGGGTTGGTATATCGAATGCCACAAAATGCGAAAGTGTTTTGCCTATATTGGCCAAGCGGCTTTGAAATTTTGCTATATCAAGGTGTAACGCCATGACACTGACCACAAACACCGTGACGAGCAACGCTGCAATCAGTGGAGTTTTTAACGCAGTTGAAAGTGGTGTCAGTTGTATTTTTTTGGCCGTTTCTTTCATTTTCATCGCACCCGCCCACGTAGCTTATTTGTCACGAACTCTGTCAATAACACCAGTGCGACTAGCGCCAAAATCAGCGCAAGGGCACTATGATACCGGAACAGTCGCAGATTCGTCTGTATCATAATTCCGATGCCACCCGCGCCAACCATCCCCAAAATAATTGATGCTCGAATATTGATTTCAAACGAAAACAGCGTCCAATTCACCAATGCAGGGACGAACTCCGGCAGTATCCCGTGAACCAGAATCTGAGCCTTGGATGCACCCACGGCTTGCAGGGCTTCCATCTTTGACCCTGCTATTTCGTTAAGAGATTCGGCGTACGAGCGCGACAGCAGCCCGAGTGTGGCGAAGATGAGAGCTAACAGCCCAACCATATTTCCGATCCCGAAAATGTATACCAAGATAACTGCCCAAACGAGGTACGGGACGTTGCGGAGCACCGAAAAAGCAACTTTCGCTACGAACCTTAGCCAAGCAATGCTGTTGGTGCGCTCCGATAACAGCAGACCACCGACGAGCGCCAACACAGACGAAAGATAGGTCGCGACAACGGCAAACAGCACTGTTTCCAGCAGTAAAGGTAAGTATTCCCCGAACCCTGAAAAATCAGGTGGCATAAAGCGCTCAGCAAAAAATCCGATAAACGCTGGGAATGCCGAAAGCAACTCCACAAAATCAACCTCAAGAAACATGAACGCAGCGACGAGTACTGCTAGTGTGCCTGCGATACTAATCGCAGGCACACGCGGAGGGGTTTTGGTGAGTTTCACGCCGCCACTGTCTCGCATAGCGCAACCCTTTCTTCGTCTTCGATTCGCGCTATGTCGGCACCGGTTAATTGGTTCTCTAGTCGGCTCTCAGCGTTTTCATATATGTCGCGGGCAACAGCGTCAGATAACGTAGCTGGTGAACCTTCAAAAACGACGCGCCCAGCTTTTAGCCCAATAATTCTGTCGGCGTACTTTCTCGCAAACTCCACCTGATGCAGATTTACTATGCAGCACAATCCGCGCTGCTTCGTTGTTTGTTTCAGATGTTCCATTACAACTTCTGCAGATTTCGGATCAAGTGACGCGATGGGTTCGTCAGCAAGTAGCAGCTTCGGAGCCTGCATCAACGCCCGACAGATACCGACGCGCTGCATCTGACCGCCAGATAACGTATCCGCCCGCTTGTACATCTGATCAGACAACCCCACTTCGTCCAGCAAATCTAAGGCTCTGCGCTTTTCCGATTCTGGATAAGCCCCAAGCAAACTTTTCCAAAGCGGCATATATCCCAGCCTGCCGTGCAGCACGTTACGTAACACATTCGTACGTGCAACCAGATTATAGTGCTGAAAAATCATTCCGATCATGGCGCGTCGCTGGCGCAACGCGGCTCCGCGTAGTTGCTCCATGTGTGCGCTGTCAAACACTATCTCGCCGCCGTCAGGATCAACCATGCGATTTATACAGCGGATGAAAGTGGATTTTCCAGCTCCGCTTGGCCCGATAATGACGGTGAACTTGCCAGGTTCAAAATCCAAATCAACGCCGCGTAAAGCCTCAAACTTTCCGTAACGCTTGCGTAAATCGCAGACACTGAGAACTTGCGTCACCTCAGCTCTCCTCAATGCCAAGTAACTGCACCATCTCGTACACCACGTCGTAATCGGAGTCGAAAGCTTCGACGTATCGGATATTCGGATCGCCGTAGAACATTTCAAAATATGCGGTGTCGTTGTAGCCGAGATAAAACTTACGAATTGCGTCCTTTAGGTCTTGCGGCAGATCGGCGCGCATGATGTAGCAGGCGCTGGGAATAATTTCCGTTTCACCGATGATTTTAAGTTCGTCTTTGTTGATAATTCCCGCTTCATGTAGCTGGTCGATGGTCTGATAGGCCACGGATACGGCATCATAATCGCCCATATACACTCCGATCAGAGACGAATCGTGCTTGCCGGAGTAGGTAACGGTTTCAAAGAAGTAGCCAGGTTTCTCAAGCTGCGCAGAATCCAATCCGAGTTCGGTGATAAGTTCCGCTTTCGGATACATATATCCCGATGACGACGCTGGATCGACGAAAGCAAACGTGGTACCACGTAAATCTGCCAGCGAGTTGATGTCATCACGTTCGGCGCGAGTTACGAATACGGTTTTATACGGCAACGCACCGTTCGTCGCAGTGGTCACCAACGGTTCGATCTGCGCAAGAGTTTTCGCTTGGTAATAACTCATCGGAGACACCAGCAGGAGTTCAAGGTTTCCGGCGCGCATAGCTTCGATGCCCACCGCGTATTCAAACGCTTCAAGCTCTTCAACTTCAATCCCCAACGCTGCTTCCATCGCGGTACGAAATGCATCATTGCTGGTTCCAGCGTCCGGGTTGCCTTCGTCCGGCATTTGGACGATAGTAATTTTTTCAGGCCATCCGGCTTTCGTATCAGAAGTGTTTATGCCGTCAGGCGGAGCTGAATTCTCTGCGCAACCTGCGAGCAATAGCCCTGCAAAAAGTAAAGAAAGACAGATGGGTAAAGGTTTTTTCATTGCAAGCCCCCAGACTTGTCGGATAGTTTATTCACGAATCAAGAGCGTAGAGAGTTACTGCAAACTCCAGCACTGTATATTGCCAAATGCTGAGTGAACTGTTTGCAAAGATTTAGCGTAACTTTGTGCGCACTATTGAGCTGAGTTGCGCAGAGCGGGGTTTGATAATCCACCAAGTGATTGCGTGATATATCACCAAGTTACTTTGCGATTTGTCAATACTTAACAGTTTTGCTACAAAACCAGGGTGTTCCTATTCGCTGGCCGTTTCACATAACACCGTTCAATGGAAACTATGGCAATGAACCGGAGAACCATCGTCCCATCGCCATGTTGCGTCGCATCGAGTTACTTAACTGGCGATTCGGGAAATGACAGGAAAGTTATCTTGCATCACTTTCCAGCGGACGGTAGTGCAACCACATCAAGAAGTTGGTCACAACCAATGAAATCGGTCGCGTTTGCGGTATACAGCGGCACCTGATGCACTACCGCCGTAGCGGCAATCATCAAATCTAGCCGCCGTGGTCTAGGAGACCGATTAGAAGCAAGCACCAACGCAATCAAATCGGTATACGCATCAGCGCAGTCAGCATCAAACGCCTGAACGTCAAGTACGGATCGCAGCCGCGCATAAACTCGATTTCGGCGGGGCTGTTCTAAAGGCGACGGTGCTGCGGCCACACCATACGCCAATTCCGCCAGCGACACAGCAGATGTGATCACCTCATCTGGAAGCAACCCTGCTTCCTCGTACCAGGGTAAATCGATAAGAATATTCGTATCCACCATTCCCGTGCTACTCATACCTGATCACCGCCATCTTGGAAGAAATCATCAGCCTCCTGCCGCATGACCTGATAATCAAGACGAGGTAACTTACGTAACACTGCTGCAATTCGTTTAGTATTCCTAAGAGGCACGGTAGCTAACTCGTCTAAACTAGCATCAATTGGCCGAAGCTGCGCAACCGGGACGTGGTTACGGGTAACCGTAAAAGATTCACCAGCCTCCACTCGATCCATGATCTGTGCAGAACCGTTACGCAGTTCCCGTTGAGAAATAGGTACACTCATAATCCAAGCGTAGCACATATGCGCTACGCAGGGGTCACACTCACTTTTCACCCTTACCACCACCACACCCGAGTTCGCCGCCTTTGGGTGGTTTTTAAAGTTGGATACGGGTTTGGTTAGGTATTTTGCTGTTGTTTTGGTGTGTTTTTCTGCACTAAAGTGGAGTAATCGTTTTCGGATTAG
>JAIRZI010000054.1 GCA_031267295.1 Propionibacteriaceae bacterium
CTAATCCGAAAACGATTACTCCACTTTAGTGCAGAAAAACACACCAAAACAACAGCAAAATACCTAACCAAACCCGTATCCAACCCCCAAAACCACCCAAAGGCGGCGAACTCGGGTGCCACGATACCCACTAAACGCAAGCTTGTTGGCGCGCTCCCCGAAATCCCTGTTGAGACCGCGACTACAACTGGGCTTTTACAGCCGCGACTACCGCGTCCGCAGTGATACCAAACTCTTGATAAAGTTTTCCGGCAGCGGCTGACGCTCCAAAATGTTCAATAGAAATCGATTTGCCAGAATCGCCAACATAGCGTTGCCAACCCAAGCTAATACCAGCTTCCACCGACACACGCACTTTCACTTCGGGGGGCAACACCGCTGCTTTATAGTCGTCGCTCTGCTCCTCGAACCACCTAAAACAAGGCAGCGATACCATGCGCGTAGGAACACCAGCGGTCTCTAGCATGGTTTGCGCATCCAGCGCGATCTCCACCTCGGAACCGGTAGCTAACAAGATCACCTGGGGCGACGCTCCATTTTGGGCATCGCGCAGTATGTAGCCACCTTTAGCGGCTAACTCCGCAGCAGCGAACTCGCCAGCGCGCCGATCAACCGTACGTAAATCTTGCCGTGAAAGCACCAGTGCGTTCGGGCCGTCGCAACGAATCAGTGCTTGCTTCCAGCACACCGCAGTCTCGTTGGCATCAGCCGGACGAATAACCGAAAGCCCTGGAATCGCCCGATACGACGCTAAGTGCTCAATCGGCTGATGCGTAGGGCCGTCCTCACCAACCCCGATAGAGTCGTGCGTCCACACATAAATCACTGGTAGCTTCATCAGTGCTGCAAGTCGGACGGCAGGGCGCATATAGTCGCTAAATACAAAGAACGTGCCGCCGTATGGCCGAGTTAACCCCTCCGCCGCCATGCCGTTCATAATGCCGCCCATAGCGTGTTCGCGGATGCCAAAATGCAGTGTGCGGCCGTAGCAGTCGCCTGGCCACTGCGCATTCACTCGACTTGACGGCAGGAAGCTCGGTTCGCCTGTCATCGTAGTGAGGTTAGACCCAGCTAAATCGGCGGAACCTCCCCAAAGTTCCGGCAACTGGGGCGCGAGCGCGTCCAACACTTGCGCGGATGCTTTCCGGGTGCTCATCTTGCCCGGTTCAAAGTTCGGCACACTGAGATTCATCGGCAATGCGCGCGTGGATACTCGCCACAACAAACTTGCTGCCGCTGGATTGTCTTCGCGCCATGCGTTAAAACGGGAATCCCACGCTTGTCTGGTGAGTCCAGCTCGGGCGGCAAAACTCACCTGGAGTTCGTTGATCAACGTTTCATCAATAGCGAATGGAGTGTCGTTAAACCCCAGCAACGCTTTCAACGCGCTGATCTCTTGCGCGCCGATAGCCGCACCATGTATCGACTCACTGCCTTGCTTGTTAGGCAACGGCCAACCGATTATGGTGTTCAACTTTATGACGGACGGCTGATTCGTAACCGCCTGCGCTGTCCGAATCGCGTTGTATAGCGCAGACATATCCTCGTGATAAGCCCCATTCTCACGCCAATCAACTTCTTGGGTGTGCCAACCACAGGCTGCGAACTTAGCGAGCACATCCTCGGTGAAAGCGATTCCAGTGTCGCCTTCGATAGTGATGTTGTTGTCGTCATAGATGAGAATTAAGTTGGCTAATTCCTGTGTTCCCGCTAGCGAAATCGCTTCTAACGCCACGCCCTCCTGTAAACAACCATCGCCGCTGAGCGCGAACACGAAGTGATCGAAAAGGCTCGCGCCCGGTGCGGCATCCGGCTCGAATAAGCCGCGTTGCCTACGTGCCGCCATCGCCATGCCAACAGCGTTTGAAATACCAGCACCTAACGGCCCGGTGGTGACCTCTACAAACGGCGTGTGCCCATACTCCGGATGGCCTGGCGTTTTGGAACCCCAAGTACGCAAGTTTTGCAAATCGGACAACGTCAGGCCGCAACCGGCCATATAAAGCGCAACGTAGAGCAACACCGATTCATGCCCCGCCGATAACACAAACCGATCACGTCCCAACCAGTGTGGGTCACTGGGATCGGTATACATCACTTTCTGATAAAGCAGATACGCTACTGCCGCCAACGAAATAGCACTGCCAGGGTGCCCACTGCCGGCCTGCTGCACTGCGTCGGCGGCCAAAATGCGCGCCGTATCCACTGCTTTAGCATCTTCAGGTGTCCAGTTGAGATCGGTCATGGTAAGTCTCGCTAACTTGTATAGACAACAACAGCTATTTCTGATGTTACGGGAAACCGCACACCTACGCTACCGGTTTACTAACCTCAATTAGTACACTTTCGCCTAGATGTTTGGCACGATTATCATGTGAGGCTTTCCAATTTCGTGCCTGGGCGGCTATATCCCGCGCTCACCCGGCAACTATATGCGGGTGAAACACCGAAGCGCATTTTTGTGATCGCCAACCCTGCTACACCGAAGTTGTATGACGCACTGCGGTTAATTATGCGAACCGCCGATCAACTCGGGCTAGTTACTCCAAACATATTGACCACCACTAGGCGCTCTCCGGGCCGCTTGCAAGCAAAGCTTGCAGTTGAAGCTGGCGCTGATCTGGTTATTGCTGCCGGTGGCGACGGTACCATGCGACTGGTCGCTGGAGAACTTGCTGATAGCAACGCCACTCTTGGGGTGATACCGATAGGTGCCGGGAACATATTCGCACGTAACTTGACATACCACCGTCTCCGCAATCACTTTCACTTACCGCCCCTCATCTCGTGGGTACGTAGCGCACTGTCCGGTTCAGTGGCGGAGGTCGATCTGGGGCAGGTCACACTGTGGCGAGCAGACGGTACCGTTATGCCCCCAGAACCAATGCTTACAATGACTGGGGTTGGGCGCGATGCCCAAGCAGTAGCGCAGGTGAGCCGTCATTTGAAAAATAGCCTAGGTTGGATGGCATACTTGCCAGCTGCCATACGAAAATCATTCGCTACACCGTACCAGTTCACTGTCAGTTCCGCCGGAGAAATCCCGCAGAACATCACCGCCTGGTCGGTGTTGATAGCTAACTGTCCACTGGTGCCGCTTCGCGTGATGGCTTTTCCCAACGCAGTGTTGGATGACGGCCTGTTTGATCGGCTAGATGTCAGCGTGAACCGTGCTTGGCAGTGGGGCGCGGTGGCTGCTAAAGGGTTAATTAACTGCGCCGCTACCCCGGCAGTACTGCGTTATCGGCAAGTAAAAGATCTCACCATACGCACCCCCTGTCCCCTGCCGGTGCAGGTAGACGGTGACATCATCGAAGACGTTAACCAACTACAGGTAGTCGTATCACCTGGAGCGCTCCGTGTCCGTGTGCCCGCGAATGAAAACTGAGCGCACAATATCCTACGAATAGCGAGTTGAAATATGAGTGAACTCAAACCAGAAAACACACAGTTAGAAAGTGCCGAGATCGCGGCAATCCGCGCTCTACTGCGCGGTTTTACTTCGATAAGCGAAGAGTTAACCATACTGCGGCTCGTTGCGACTCTCACAGCGGAACAGTTAAACGAGTTATGCCATGACACACCTCTGATCGACGAACTGCTGGATTCAATAGACAACCATCTGGGCGCTAAACCTTACTCAGATCAGTTACTGGAGTTGTTCACTGAAAAACGTTCAGCCGATCTTGACCTCCCTAGTCGAGCAAACCTGCTACACGCGATACAACGCCACCTCAGTGGTCACAGCGCCGAACGGGCAACGGAGTTGACACTCTGCGCAGCAACAGGCAAAGAACTTAGCGCACTGAAAAACCTAATCGATGCCACCAGCGACCACTTCGACCTAGAACGGTTAGTTTTCCATTTCATCACTAACAAAGCGGTGCGCCGGCGCATCTTAGAACACATTGCTAACGAAGCTACCAAAGTGAAAGGCAGCGAAATCAAGATTCTTACCGATTTCGATGACACTGCCGTCGCAACGCTTAACGACGAACTCCACCCTACGGGAAGCGTCTACCCAGGCGTGGTAGAGTTCTGGACTGCTCTTGATGCCGGCCCCACCAACACCCCGCTCAGCCTAGGCGATCTGGTGGTGGTGACTGCTCGACCTACCGCGATGCTGGGGCTGGTGGAGAAGCGACTACACCAGCACTTGCACGACATTGGCATGTCGGGAGCTTCTGTGCTCACTGGGTCGCTAGCGGCAGTGTTCTCTGACGTTGGCATGAGCAAGCAAAAATTAGCGGTGGTGGAACATCTAGCCGAGCTTTTCCCCGAATATGAGTTGGTGTTCATCGGTGATTCTGGACAAGGCGACGTATATGTAGCAGAACAGTTATATAAGCAGTTCGGAGAACGTATCAAAGGGGTGTTCATTCATGACGTGTCACTACCCCCAGATGAAATCTCGCCACCAAAATATGACCGGGGGGCACTGGCCGCCAAAGGTATCTACTTTTTTGATACCTATGCTGGTGCCGCTAGCAAAGCTAGCAAACTCGGACTTATCAGTACCACTGGGTTGACGGCTGTGCTCACCGCCGTCAAAACCGGCTACGCCGCGCTACAGTGGCAAAACACCCAACAAAAAGCTGTGTTACTGGAGTTATTGAAACGCGAACTACTAGAAATGGAGCTGTAAAACCCCAAGTTCTCCCCAACGTAACCACTCTCCCCGTCATTGCGAGGAGCATAAGCGACGAAGCAAGCTAGCGCACTACGATCTGTGGCTCGTAAAGTCGCATTACGTTAAGCCCCATTGCGTGGTTTTCCGGCGTGGAGTCGGCACAGCCGTCAGCAATAACAGTGACGTGTGCCCCAGCGTCGGCAGCGGCTAACGCAGTCGAGAGCACGCAACAGCAAGTAGCAACACCGGTTAGCACTAACTGCGGCGTTTCCCCGGTGAGTGCGCTTAACTCCGCTCCCCATTTGTTGAATGTGGGAACACTTACTACGGTAGCGTCCAGTTCAGCGGCTGCTGGCATCAAATCAAAATATGAATCGTCTGGCGCTCGATCAGCGAACTGCCACTGCTCAAAGTAGTTTTTCCAAGAGCCAAGGTGTGGTCGTTGTGGTACCCAACGAGTGACGATGATGCGTCCTGCGTAATCAGTCGCCAACTCAGTGACGCGCCGCATGGCACGCTCAAACTCCGATACCGCCCACTCGCTCGCCGGATCGGCAAAGATCACCTGCGGGTCGATCACCAACAACCAAGAATTATCACTGCTAGGAACACTCACTGCTCAACATCTTTCGTCTCATAAATCATCTAGCAACAACCGGAGGTTGCGCAGACCACGGAAAAATAATCCAGTCGGCAGTATGTCGCCATACATAATCTGGAGCTACCACTGTGGTCGGCTTGGCGTATAAAACACAACTACGTACCTCAGCACCAAATCCGCGTAGTAGCTGCTGCACTAACGCCATGGTGCGCCCCGAGTCCACCACATCATCAATCACTAACAACCGTCGGTCACTGATCGAGTCGATGTCCAACAGCGGAGCCAACAACACTGGGTCGGACAGAGTTTCGTTCCTGTCGGTGTAAAACTCCACATTGATGCAGTCGTTAAGTTTCTTACCGAGCGCGTAACTAATAGCACCTGTAGGGATCATTCCCCCCCTGGCAACCGCAATCATCACATCAGGGTCGAACCCAGAGTCTGCGATCTGCTGCGCAAGCACTCGGGCACCCGCCCCAAAATCGCTCCAAGTGAGAATCTCTTTGCCGACTTCCATGTCGCTACCTTACTAGGCCGAACGCTCAACACTGCAGCACGCCACTCACCCAGCACAGTCAGTCATCAAATCGATTCAGTTAGCCGCAGCGTCATCACCGCGACATCATGCCAAGTGCCAAACTTCCAACATATCTCCGGCCACACTCCGGCGGCTTGAAAACCGAAACTCGCGTGGAACGCAACAGATGCGGTGTTCGCAGCATCAATGACACCCACCATCACATGTAACCCGGCGATACGCGCATCAGCCAGTAGCTGAGCCAACAGCGCTTTGCCAACCCCGCGCCCTTGATACGAACGCGCGACATACACCGAATGTTCCGCCGAGTAGCGATACCCTGGCTTTACTCGAAACTCACCATAACAGGCGTATCCGACAACTTCTCCCGCACACTCGGCAACATAGAACGGCAATCCGACACTTAAATGCTCGGCGATATATGCCTCCCGGTCGGCGACACTCACCGGCTCCAGATCGTATGACGCAGTAGTGGCGACACCCTCGGCGTTGTAAATAGCGGTGACGGCAACCGCGTCACTCAACTTTGCTTGACGAATCAGCACGAACCCTATGTTAGACGCTAGTAGCCACTAGCCTTGGTATATGAGGATTGCGTTGGCATTAGGTTCAGGCGGAGCGCGTGGATATGCGCATATCGCGGTGGTTGAGGAACTCACCGCCAGAGGGCACGAAATTATCGCAGTAGCTGGGGCATCAATGGGCGCGTTAGTGGGAGCCGCCGTTGCTACTGGAAAGCTCGCAGAGCTTAAAGCGTTTGCGCTCACCTTAAACCCCATGTCTGTGATGCGCCTACTCGGCCCCACATTTCCAAGATCGGGGTTAGCACACGCCAACGCAGCGATGAAAAACCTACGCCGCGTGGTAAACAACGCCCGCATTGAGGACTGTCAGATTTCATACACCGCCGTGGCAGCGGACATCATCGGACAGCAAGAGATTTGGATTACCAGCGGCGACATCGTCGATGCGGTACGCGCCTCGATAGCCATCCCAGTGTTATTCACTCCGGTAGTGCGCGATGGAAAATTGCTGTTAGACGGCGGTTGTATCAATCCGATGCCGATTGAACCGCTGCAGAGTGCGGCGGCGGACGTGATAGTGGCGGTCAGCTTGCAAGAACCTCCCACCAACCCCCCCACTCATAACGATCACGTCAAGTTAGACCTCACGCACGCTGCACTTTTCGCGGTAGACACGATGATGTCATCAATTCAGCGAGCGCGCACTACCAGTAACCCGCCAGATGTGTTGATAGGTATGCCTTGCGATTTGGTGGGTTTTCTGGACATGCACCGGGCGGCCGACGTAATGGAAGCCGCCCGCACGATCACCATTAAAGCGTTAGACGAAGCCGGGTTGTGACGGTTGCTAAAACAAACGAGAATGCAACAATGACGATCTCCGAACGAGCGTTTGTGCCCGCTACTGTGAATGACTTTACTGCCGCCAGCGAACAACTCCGAGCGCAACAGGTGGGCATCAGCGAGCTAACTGACAGCAACCCCACTAACCATAACCTTTTCGACCCTGAGATTTTGGATGTGGTCGCTGCCGCCACGCGCAACGCAGGTAGTTACCAGCCGCATCCGCGCGGCTCGCTACTAGCTAGAGAAGCGCTAGCCGCCAACTTTGGCGGTTCGCCTGATGACTACTGGCTCACTGCATCCACCTCAGAAAGCTACAACTGGTTATTTACTTTGCTAGCCGATCCGGGTGGTCGAGTAGCAGTACCGAACCCCGGCTATCCACTTATCAACCCACTGGCTCGGCTCGCCGGATTGGAACAAGTGGCCTATCGCACGTTGTATCTTCACCCCCACGGCTGGGAATATGACTTGGATTCGGTGGCCAATGCCGCCACCCAAACACAAGCATTCGTTGTAGTTAACCCAAACAATCCGACAGGTAGTTACACCGACACCGCCACTGCCGTTGCCTTGACAGAGATTTTAACTCGCAGCGGCACTCCGCTGATTTGTGACGAAGTTTTCTTTCCATTCACACTCGATAGCACACTTCACCCGACTCGGTTAGCGGGCAACACAGCACATGTGACTTTCGGCCTTGATGGACTGTCGAAACTCCTAGCTGCTCCCCAGTTAAAACTCGGTTGGATAAGGTTGTCTGGGCCGCCAAACGAAACCGCACCATATGCCCGTGCGCTTGATGCGATCGCCGATAATTATCTAACTGTTGGCTCACCTATCGCCGTCGCACTACCCGCTTTATTGGAGCAAGCCGCAACCAGTACTGCTAGAACCTGCGACCGCATCCGCAACAACTACTTAATAGTCCAACAAGTGTTTGCAGATAACGGTTACCGGGTGCGCCATACAGCAGGCGGGTGGATGGTGCTCATTGACACGCCGCCGATCATTGATGACGATGCTTTGGCGCTGCGAATACTCAATACTGCGCACCTCGCCGTACATCCCGGATGGTTCTACGACCTGGATTCTCCAACCACTCTTGCACTCTCGCTGTTACCGGAATCCCCAGCTTTGCGAACTAACTGTTTAGCTCTCAAAGCCGCCATCGCTGCCACTATTACACAGTAAATAGCACTCTCAGCCGTATCTTGCCACTAACTACAGTAAAATTGACCGGGTGATTTCACCTCTGGACACTAATATCACAGATGTCGCTTTGGTTTTAGAGGGTGGTTCAATGCGGGTATCGTACAACGCTCCACTCGTAGTAAAGCTCATTGAACAGCAGTTGTGGTTCGATTACGTCTCCGGTGTTTCCGCAGGGGCATCCCATGCACTTAACTATCTTTCCCGCGATGCCGAACGTACTCGTCGCTCATTTGTCGAGTTGGGTAACGACCCTCAGATGGGTTCCTGGTTCACCTGGTTGCAGGGGAAAGGACGGCTCAACGCTGAATACATCTATCAGCACACTGCCGCCCCAGGTGAAGTGTTGCCGTTCGATTTCGAGACGTTCGCCGCTAACCCCGCAACCATGCGTTTCAGCGCTTTCGATGTTGAAGCGGGTGAAGAAGTGTGGTGGACGAAAGACGATTGCGCCACGCTGACTGACCTTATGTTGCGGGTGCGCGCGTCGTCGTCAATGCCGATATTGATGCCGCCCACTTTCATCGACGGTCGCATGTATGCCGATGGTGCTTGCGGGGTTAACGCCGGGATACCGCTGGGCGTGGCACAAGCTGACGGTTACGAACGGTTTCTTATCGTGCTCAGCCAACCTCGCAAATTTACTAAAATACCGGATGCCCCACATCTGCTATTCAGAACTTGGTTGCGGGAACACCCGAAACTGATAGCTGGGATGATAGATCGCACCGCCCGTTATAACCGGTTACGTGCCGAGATTGCCGAGTTGGAAGCCAGCGGGAAAGCGTACGTTTTCTACTCCGAGTCAATCCCCTACCCCAACACCCTACAGAATCTACGGAAACTCCGAGCCAACTATAATGCCGGTGCACGTCAGAGCGAACAGGAACTGCCTCGAATGCTCAAGTGGCTGCGTCCCTATATCAGCCGGTGAGTTAAACGTAGCGGTGTTGCTGCGCAGTGGTGCGCTAAATGGCGTTAACCCTTGAGTTGTCGTGTAAGAATGTGATTGGGAAAAATCCCTTGCTCGTATCGGACATTTCCACCGATCAGTAATCATCTTCAAGGAGGAACAATGCGCGGTTTTGGTATGCACACCATCAATGATGTGGGTTGGATTGAGAAAAGTCGTCCAGTTTGTGGGCCGTTGGATGCCATAATCCGTCCTACTATCGTCGCCCCCTGTAGCTCTGACACCCATATGTCACATGGCGGGTCTGGCCCTAAAACCAACCTAATCCTCGGCCATGAAGCCGTCGGCATCGTTGACGAAATCGGTTCCGCCGTAAATAAGTTTCAGGTCGGCGATTATGTCGCAGTGCCGTGCGTCACCCCTGATTGGCTAGAACGCGGTGTCCAGAACTTCAACTCATTCAGCCACGACACTGGCGGTTTTGGTTCGTTTAAGTTCTTAGGAGTTAAAGACGGCGTGATGGCTGAGTTCTTCCACGTCAATCAGGCGGATGCCAATCTGGCGGTAATCCCCGAAGGTGTCAGCCCGGAAGCGGCGTTGATGAGCGTCGATATGATGTCCACTGGCTTCCACGGTGCTGAACTAGCCGAAATCAAAGCTGGAGATACTGTGGTGGTAGTTGGCATCGGCCCGGTTGGGTTGATGGCTATCGCCGGTGCCGCCTTATTCGGAGCGGGTCGTATTATCGCCGTCGGCACTCGCCCCAAGGCGATGGAAGTTGCTGCCGCGTATGGAGCAAGCGAGTTCGTATCGTACAAAGAAGGCTCGATTCTCGAGCAGATCATGGCACGCACTGACGGCAAAGGCCCGCACAAAGTGATCGTCGCCGGTGGTGATATGGAAACCTTTGCGCAAGCCGTGCTGATGACGCGCCCCAACGGAATCATCAGCAACGTAAACTACTTCGACGTTGCGGACAAGGTATCATTCCCGGCTTATTACTGGAGTCTTGGCATGGGGGATAAAGATATTCGTGGCTCGTTCTGCCCCGGTGGTGCGGAGCGTATCGCCCGGCTACTCGACATGATTAAATACGGTCGCATTGACCCCACTAAGATGATCAGCCACCAGTTCAAAGGGTTTGATAAGTTACCTGAGGCGTTCGAGTTGATGGATAAGAAAGCTCCCGATTTGATCAAACCAATTGTTTACATGTAACCGATAGTGTTTGCTGATTTGATCGCTTCCATACGTGGGGTGTAAGCGTTAACTGCTAGTCACCCCGCGTATGAGTTGCGTTCAACACCGCCAACTACACACGCAACACGCCCCCATACAACTCCGTTCACTTTAAGGCCAGACGGCAACACGCAAAAGTGACCGCCACCAACGTGAACACTCTTCATATGAGTTGCGTTCAACACCGCCAACTACACATATAACACACCCCATACCCAACCCGCTCACTTTAAGCTAGGTCACGATATGTGAAAAGTGGGTCGTCTTCAACTGAGACGACCCACTTTTCGCATGTTAGACATACTGAGCGCGCACTACTTGCGGCATAATATGCCGCAAGCCAAACTTGCTCGACCGCGTATCAGTAGCGGATGGAAACCACTGGCTTTATCAGATCAGCGGGCTTATCTTTCATCAGCAGTACGGCATCTTCGATGTGCTCGAAGCCCTCAAAACGATGCGTAATGAGTTGTGATGGGTCAACGCGCTTAGTAAGCACTAACTGCGCCAACTTCTCCATGCGGAGCCGTCCGCCTGGCATCAGGCCGCCGTGAATAGTCTTGTGTCCCATACCGACACCCCACGCTTCACGCGGAATCTTGATGTAATCACCCGAGCCGAGATAGTTAATGTTTCCGATAGCGCCGCCCGGCTTCAACATCCGTACTGCGGTATCGAAAGTGTCGTTATCGCCACCGGCGATGATGACGCGATCTACGCCTTTACCTTGCGTCTTGTCAAGTATCTGCTCATGCAGTGGCCCCTCTTTGTAGCTGATGATGTCGGTGGCTCCAAACTCGCGGGCGACTTTCACGCAGTTGGGACGAGTGCCGACAGCAAATAGATTAGCGGCACCACGCAGAACTGCACCGCGCACCGCCATCAACCCCACTGGGCCGATGCCGATGACGCACACATCGTCACCGTACTTCACGCCAGCTAATTCGGAACCATGTAAACCGGTGGGAACCATGTCGGAGAGCATCGCACCCGTCTCCGGCTCGATGCCATCTGGCAACAACGCCAAGTTGGCATCAGCTTCATTGATATGAATGAACTCTGCAAAGACACCATCCTTGCTGTTCGAGAACTTCCACCCGCCCAGCATTCCGCCGGAATGCACTGAGTAACCGCTTTGGGCTTCCAGAGAACCCCAATCTGGGGTGATAGCGGGCATGATAACCCGATCACCTGGCTTGAATACTTTAACCAGATCGCCCACTTCGACAACCTCACCGACCCCTTCATGGCCAAGGGTGAGGTCGTGACGATCACCAATAGCACCTTCCCAGACAGTGTGAATGTCTGACGTACAAGGCGCTAGCGCAAGTGGACGGACGATAGCGTCCAGCAAGCCGCAGGCTGGCCGGGGCTTCTCAATCCAACCGGTCTTATCGAGACCTAACATTGCAAATGCCTTCACGGATTCTCCATTCGTATTGATGCAAAACAGTAACCGTTCGGCTGAACGGCCATCTAACTAGCTTGCCAGAATCTGGAGGTGTTATGTGTGAATATCTGTTAAGTGGTTGTTCTTAGTTACTTTCCGTTGTGCGGATATTGGAGAAAATCCAGACATTGTTGTGAACTGGTATGAGTTTTGTGCCGCAGGTTTGTTTGTGTGCTCACTGGTTTTCCAACAGTTGTTGTTTTGAACCCTAGACAACAACCACCGCCGCATCTGTAACCACGCATTCTTCGAAAAACCTACCTCACCACCACAGAAACAAACACCACAACCAACACAAATACCATCACCACCACCCCGGCTTCGCCATCATCGGCAACAAACACACCCAATAACAAGCACAGGAAAACAACATCACCCCAACCCACAACACCCACGACATCCAAGATTTGAACGTTACCAGTGAGGTGGGCGTAACTGGGTTCGAACCAGTGACCTCTTCGGTGTGAACGAAGCGCGCGACCACTGCGCCATACGCCCTTATTGAATTGTCAATCGCTGCGACATTTCATCAAATATCACAACGCCTACCACCTGCGTGGGCGACACTGGGTTCGAACCAGTGACCTCTTCCGTGTCAGGGAAGCGCGCTACCACTGCGCCAGCCGCCCGCGATGTTCGATTTTCCAACCTAACATTTTTCACCTCACTCAGAAAAGAAAACAAGCTTTCTCTTCACTCATTCGGTTTGAGGTACTCGGCACAAGACCTACTACCTCTTCACCTCACTCAGAAAAGAAAACAAGCTTTCTCTTCACTCATTCGGCTTGAGGTACTCGGCACAAGACCTACTACCTCTTCACCTCACTCGGAAAAGAAAACAAGCTTTCTCTTCACTCGTTCGGCTTGAGGTACTCGGCACAAGACCTACTACCTCTTCACCTCACTCGGAAAAGAAAACAAGCTTTCTCTTCACTCATTCGGCTTGAGGTGGAGACGGGATTTGAACCCGTGTACACGGATTTGCAGTCCGTTGCCTCGCCTCTCGGCCACTCCACCGAGTGCCACTTCCTAACAAAAATTAAGAAGAAACACGCAGTTGAACTTGCCTGAAGTCCTTTTTGGATCAGCTAGAAGCTCCTCCGAGCGGACGACGGGATTCGAACCCGCGACCCTCACCTTGGCAAGGTGATGCTCTACCAACTGAGCCACGTCCGCACTGTATTTTCAGAAGTAACGCCAATAGCTAACGCAATTTCTAAGTGCGGATATGAGCATAGTAGAAACCACGCCCGGTAACAAACCACCACCTCGCGCAAACCTTTGGCAGTAAGGATATAAACACTTCCACACCTGGTCTATTTTCACTGCATATCTTGTGGAAAGTGCCTTACGATAACCGACTCAACACTATCGGAAACCTTCGCGTGATCGCACCTCTTGGAACATTGCCGAGCTAACCACTGACCGTCACCAAATCCCGGTTTTTGTCCGCGCCACCCATTGGGACGAATTGGGGTCGATCTTCGCCACAACCCCATGAACTACGCGCGAAATGGGCAACACGCAACACTTAAGCTGCGATATGTACTAACAACTGCCTACTCTGTAAAAATAAATAAATTGCCGACTCGGCTTCCACTAGCCGTATCTTGCAGAGTAGAATCTGTGCGTCCACCGGTCGGCGAATAATAAATAAGGGGACACTGCATGTCGGCTCCGGCGTTGGTTCTGCTTTCTTGCGGCATCGCAGACGAGAGCACTATGCAGGTTGCCCAATTACTGCGAAGACGGATGCAGGAAATGCGTCCCAAATTGCCCGTTTATACGTCTTTCATTGACAAACCAGAATTAGATCCGCTAGCGCTCACAGCAGAACTCATTGCAGCAGACATAGCTGAGATTGTTTTTGTGCCGCTTGACCTTAACCGAGCCGCTACAGCGCCCCGCGATGCCGTGACACAAATTGATGCACTGCGCCTAACTTACCCCCGCCACAACATCGTATTAGCTCGCCCTATCGGCCCTGCCGTCGAGCTGTTACCAGCGCTCGACCTCAAACTACGCCAAGCGCTCAGTTCTGCTCGCATCATGGAACTTGATTCACTAGTGCTAGCCACATCAGATATTGGCGATTCTCGGGGGGCAGCGCTACTGTCTCGGCGTGCCAGACAATGGCACAATCATCACCACTTACCGGTTCATCTGGCTTACGCTGACGGTTCCGGCCCGTCTATCGCCGCAGCGCTCACCGCCCTACATGCGCAAGGCCGTCGAGCCACCGCTATCGGTGCGCTGTTTTTGGCACCCAACGACACCTATAACACCCAAGTCGAACAGGCATTGGCCGCTGGAGCAGTGACGGTGAGTCCTCCCTTGGGCTGTGATGAGCGACTACTAGACCTCATCATGGCTCGCTACGCTGTAGCCGCATTGGCCATGCTCGATGACACCATCGACATCCCCCGGCACCGCGCGCAGCGGCACATAGCCAACTCCAGCAATCCGGTAACGGTCTGACGTTTCAACGGCGCGTCTACTAGCACCTTAACTACCCACACGGTAGCGTCATCCACATGGGCACAGACGATTTTGGATTGCGTTTCTTCGCCCGCATAACTCAAGCGGTGGAGTCATTCATCTGGGAACCTGACATCAACGCTAATGTGGAACCAGGACCCACTCGATTAGCGCCTTACACGTTGGCGGTAGCGGCCACGTTACCCACTGGAACTACCGGTCGTCTAGTGCTGTTATACAACCCCGAAGGTGAGGTTAGCTGGGACGGCGCATTCCGGTGCGTCAGCATGGTAAATGCCCCAGTTGATCTGGAGATGGCCACCGATCCTATATTGCATGAAGTTGGCTGGGCTTGGTTCACTGACGCACTGCTGGGTTGTCAAGCCACCTACCGGGAACCGGCTGGTACTGTAACCGCAGTAACCGGACGGGGATTCGGAGCGAAAGCCTTTACAGAACGCGCTGAGATAGAACTCCGTATGTCATGGACACCCGTAATCGAAGGTGAGTTAGACATTGAGGCGCATCTGAGAGCGTGGGAAGAGTTGTTGTATCTTGCCAGTGGAATACCCGAATTAGCTGGGTGAATCCTCGGTATGCGAACCTAACAACAACTTAGCTACAACGTCTCATACCCTAAACGCTGACGCACCAAAAGCACTAACACCCCAACCACAACATCACACACCCCAAACGCTGACACACGAGAAAACACCAACAACACCACTCCAACACTCGTAGCTGACCCCGTTTTCCGCAACACATGACTGACTTAGGAGTGTAGTTGACCCCGTTTTCCGTAACACATGACTAACTAAGGAGTGTGTCTAGGGAGTGTCCCATTAACGGTGGGTGGGTGGTTGGCGGTTTTCATTTTAGTTGTCCTCTGAGGGGCTGAGTCGTCCCTCGAAGGTGATGGCGAAAGCGTTGAGTGCCGCTTTCCACCTGTTGATCCATCGGGCTCTTCCTTTGCCGGTCGGATCGAGGCTGCGTGTCACCAGGTACAAGCATTTTAGCGCTGCTTGATCGTTAGGGAAATGCCCACGAGCGTTAACAGCGCGCCGGTAACGCGCGTTCAACGATTCGATAGCGTTCGTGGTGCAGATGATCCGTCGAATGTCTTGTGTCCCAAGCGAGGAACGGGGTGAACTCTTCCCACGCGTTACGCCACAGGTTAATCGCGGCGGGATACTTGCTACCCCAGGTTTCAGCGAACTCGTCAAACCTCGCTAACGCACTATCAGCGGTGGCTGCCTCATACACCGGTCTAAGCTGTTTACTGATTCGTAAGTCCAGTCCTGTTTAGCTGTGTAACGCAAACGTGTTACGCAGCAGACGGAGTGACGCAGGTCTGCACCGTCGTCTCGGGCCACACCTGGTTGATTGACTCTGGTAAACCTCGCAACCCATCACACACCATGATGAACACGTCCTAGTACGCCACGGTTCTTGATCTCGCTTAGCACCGCTAACCAGTACTTCGCACCCTCACCTGAACCATTACCAGCCCAGATACCAAGAATGTCACGCTCACCAGCCATAGACACCCCTATAGCGACATAAAACGCCTTGTTAGTGACCTGACCATCTCGAACCTTCACTTAGGACTAGCGTCAATGAACACAACCGGGTAAACCCGATCCTTGTGGCCGGTTCACCCCGCTCGTTCATCTCGTCGATGACCTTGTCAGTGATACGCGATAGTGTCTCTTTCGACACCTGTGTGCCATACACCTTAAGCCAGATGAGCGGCGATCTCCCCAGTGGTCAACCCTCTAGCCGATAACGACAACACCATCTGATCCACGCCGTTCAACCGACGCTGCCGTTTCTTCACTATCACCGACTCAAACGTCGCCTGCCGGTCGCGGGGAACCCCCACCTCGACCGGCCCGATCTTAAGTGACCAACGTTTTCGCTCGTTTCCCGTTACGTTCGTTCACGGTGTCTTTGGCTGTCCTGTCACCAGCCGGGTAACCCAGATGGTCATCCATCTCGGCCTCCAACGCTGTTTCCAACACAGTCTTCGTTAACCCGGTCAACAACCCGTCAGAGCCAACCAGGGAAAGCCCGTCAACACGAGCCTGCTCAACCAACTCGCGAGCGAGCTGGGCTTGTTGTTCACGATCCACACCAACCACCATGGTAGACATGACCCCTACCTTCCCGCTAAACCACGCCTAACGACCAAGCCAACCCCCGCCCACCGTTTAAGTGATAGTCCCTTACGCACACTTACTTGTTTCGTTTTCTTATGGGGTCGGGATGGAAAGATGGTGTTTTATGAGTTCGAGGAAGCATCGCAAGATTTGCTCCTTAAGTATCGGATTGAGGCGGCGAGATTGGTAATTGATACTGGTCGTCCTATTGTTCATGTTGCACACGAGATTGGTGTGGGTGAGCAGTTGTTGGGTAAATGGATTGCTGCTGAAAGGGCACGTTCCATGTCGCCTGTGTCTTGTCTTAGGATATCGGTGACAGTTCTGTATCAGGACATAGGTAACATTTTGGGGGTTGGTGCATTGGTTGGGGTTGGGGGTTGATGGAGTTGTTTGACACCGATGTAGCTGGTGCTGGGTAGCGGTAAAGGATGCTTGGTAATAATGTCAGACCCTGCTGACAGACTTGCTCCGTGATGACGAAGGTAATAAACGCTTTGGCGGCGGAATATCCGCCGCCAAAGTTACTACGCCATAAGGCAACAGCGAAGTAAGATTAGAGCAACCGCAGCAGGATGGAGATAAACATGCCGACACGGATGCATGTGTCCGCCACATTGCTAGCTTGGGCGGTCGAACGCTCAAA
>JAIRZI010000055.1 GCA_031267295.1 Propionibacteriaceae bacterium
GTGTTACCGGTAGTGTCGCGGGATGTGTTACCGGTAGTGTCGCGGGATGTGTTACCGGTAGTGTCGCAGGATGTGTTACCGGTAGTGTCGCAGGATGTGTTACCGGTAGTGTCGCAGAACGTGTTACCGGTAGTGTCGCAGAACGTGTTGGTTCCTGTGGTTGCGACTTTTGTTGATGTTCCGGTTACGCACGTGTTGTTTGAGCGGATTGAGTGGTTGGTTGAGCGTAAGGTTACTACTGGTTATGGTGGGGTTAATGGTATTGAATATCGGCCTAATTATTCGGTGACTCGTGGCGAGATGGCAATGTTTTTGTATCGTCTTGCTGGTAGTCCAACGTTCACTCCATCGCTTGTGTCTCCGTTCGTTGATGTGCCGGTTACTGCTGATTATTACACTGCGGTGAGTTGGTTAGTGTCAGAAAAGATCACTACTGGATACCAAAATGTTAACGGGACGCAGTATCGACCTAATGGTTCGGTGACTCGTGGCGAGATAGCAACGTTTTTGTATCGTTTTGCTGGTAGTCCAACGTTCACTCCGCCGCTTGTGTCTCCGTTCGTTGATGTGCCGGTTACTGCTGGTTATTACACTGCGGTGAGTTGGTTAGCGTCAGAAAGCATCTCTACTGGGTATCGAAGCGTTAACGGGGCACAGTATCGGCCTGCTAACTCGGTGACTCGTGGCGAGATGGCAACGTTTTTGTGGCGTATCGCAGTTGATTACCAGAGTGTAAACGCTGACGGAACCCCAAACACTGTTACTACCACGAAACTTATTCTCACGTTCAACAAAAATACCACTCTAACGAATCTCACAACCGCTGACATTACTTTAACTAGCAGCAACACCGCTGACATCACCAAAGAAACATTAACTAAAGTAACTCCGGGTGTTTACAACCTCATTATCAGCGGCACCTGGATTGACGACACTGTTGTGAACGTCCATTTAACAACCTCACGCCATAACATCACCCCTCACACCCGAACCGTCACTTTGCATACCGCTCCCATACCGCTCACTTACACCAGTGCGACAGTGGATACGAACAGTGCATCGGGTGTTAGCGCCACTAGCAGTATTGTTCTCACTTTCGATAAAAACATCACCGGGTTGAGCATAGGCGACATCACTTTGTCTGATACGAGTATTGTCAAAGAGTTGTTAACGAAACGTGACAATACTACCGGTGTTTACGACCTCAACATCACCGGCTCTTGGACTAACAATGCGGCAATAACTGTTACAGTAACGAAACCCGGATACACCCTCACCCCAACAAATAAAACCGTCACATTACACACCAACACCAGCAACAAAATCGTGCTAGCGGCAACCACCACTAGTACTGATCAAACAGTAACCATCAATAAATATTTCGCTAACGATTACGCTGTGAATTGGGGAGACAACACCAATACTGAAACTGTTACCGCTGCGATGCAACACACCTACACCACCGCTGGCACGCACACTATCACTCTCACCACCACAAATACTTCCTCCCCCTACTGGACATTCTCCAGTAGCAACACCCCCCTGGTTCCGAAAAGTGGAACTACTGCCAGCAACATTCAAATCACCGAAATGCCACCACTATCAGATTTCATTGGCGCATCAAACCAAAACGGCAACTACACTGCTGGTGACAATTTCTTCCGTAGTTTCAACTATATGGGTGCTTTGGCTAGTGTGCCTGTTGGTTCATTTGATACCAGCGGCATCACTGTTACTGGCAGCTATTTCTTTACTAACTTCAACAGTGGTGGTGCTTTGGCTAGTCTGCCTGTTGGTTCATTTGATACCAGTGGCATCACCACTGCTAGCGACCATTTCTTCACCTATTTCAACTGTAATGGGTCTTTGAGTAGTCTGCCTGTTGGTTCATTCAGCACCAGCAATATCATCACCACTGGTGATTACTTCTTCACTTTCTTCAACTATATGGGTGCTTTGGCTAGTTTGCCTGTTGGTTCATTTGATACCAGTGGCATCACCACTGCTGGTATCTACTTTTTCTCCAACTTCAACTGTAATGGTGCTTTGGCTAGTTTGCCTGTTGGTTCATTTGGCATCAGCAAATTACCACCGTCGGCAACTACTTCTTCGCCAGCTTCAACTATCAGGGTGCTTTGGCTAGTTTGCCTGTTGGTTCATTTAACACCAGCAAAATTACCACCGTCGGCAACTACTTCTTCTCCAACTTCAACTATCAGGGTGCTTTGAGTAGTCTGCCTATTGATTCATTCAATACCCGTAAAGTCACTAACACCGGTGCCACTGGTTATTTCCAAAATTTCAACACTAGCGGACAGCTAAAAGGCTCAATACCTCCATACAAATATGCATAAGGAAGCTTCACGGATTTTCTCGGTGTACGTCACTGGGCGACGGGACGTGTTGGAGATTCGCATCCTGCGCATTTTGGCTCAACTAAATACTTCGAGATATACCAGGGTCAGATTGAGCGCGATGATGAGCACCACTGCCGCCCATGTGGCGAACTGCAATATACGAGAGTTGGCAAAACTACCCATTAGGGTTTTATCACCCGATAGTGTAACTAGCGGTACTAGTGCGAATGGGATGCCCAGACTGAGCAGCACCTGCGAGAGCACCAACGCCCAAGTGGGGTTCACTCCGAGAGCCAAAATGAGCAATGCGGGGATGATAGTGATGACTCGCATCGCCCAGATCGACACCCGACGGTGTAACAGCCCTTGCACGACGGTTACTCCGGCGTAGGAACCAACAGAGGTTGAAGCTAGCCCGCTTGCCAACAGGCCGATGCCAAAGAACACTCCCACGACTGGCCCTAGGGTACTTTCGATTGCCGCATGTGCGCCTTGAATGGAATCGGTGTCGCTGCTCCCGCCGAGTGCGGCGGCAGCGAGCAACAACATAGCTATATTGACGCTACCCGCCAGCAGCATTGAAGTGATAACCTCCCAGCGAGTAGAACGCAACACCGTCCCCATGTTGTAGGTATTTGCTGCTGAAACTGATGTGTCGGTGGTGTGGTCGGTGGTTTGTAATGTTGCTGTCATACCATCTGTGGTTGTCAATGCGAGCGTTGCATCGTTGTTGTTTGCGATCAGAGGGTCGCTACTGTTCGTAGTTACAGCGCTCTGAGATTGCGACGGTGCCGCAGCGTCAGCGTCGCTCAGCGCCGGATGCTTCCCATCACGATCATTGACTAGCGCGGAGTGCGCATAGATAGCGTGCGGCATCACGGTAGCGCCCAACATGGAAGTGGCTAGTAGCACCGAATCCGCACCGTCGAAGCTGGGGATTAGTCCGGTTACGGCAGCACCCCAGTTCACATCAGTGACGAATAACCCCGCCACAAACCCGATGGTTATCACCAGTAACAACCCCAGTACGACATACTCAAAGGTGCGTTGTCCCCGCCACGATTGCAGCCACAGTAACCCCATCGACACTATTCCGGTGATAAGACCGCCGATAAATAGTGGCAACTGGAAAAGAATCTGTAGCGCAATAGCACCGCCGATCACCTCAGCTAAATCAGTGGCGATAGCGACAAGCTCAGCTTGTGCTAAAAAGGCGATACGTCCCCGCCGCCGTAGCCTGCGTCCCAACAACTCTGGTAGTGAGCGTCCGGTCACCAGTCCAGTTTTCGCAGAGAGATACTGCACCATTACAGCGATAGTGTTTGCCAACGCCAGCACCCAAACCAGCCGATAGCCGTAACGGGCACCGGAGGTGAGATTAGCGGCGACGTTACCAGGATCGACGTACGCCACCGCCGCCACAAAAGCCGGCCCCCACAGCCAAGAGAGCGGTTTTCGCTTGGAGTTACCGGGGACGATGTCGGGTGAGGTGGCGGGTGGCGGTGCAGCGTAGGGGTTTTCCATAACAAAGTTAGTCTACCCTAACTTTTTATAGCGGGTTTGCCTACTAACAATTCCAGAGTGCGCTGACCGGCGCGAGAGTCAACCAGTCATGCCGGTGTTGGACGGTGGTTCCGGTGTGCAAAACCACCCCGCGCAGCAGCCGCTCACCAATGCGTTCCCGGAAAGCCTCTAGCTGCTTGGTGTGATTAGCGGTGGGTTGTCTAGTGGCTTCCATCTCAATGGCAATCAACCTCCCGTCATCCAATATGGTTTTTGGAATGCTTTCTATGCTTGTTATCACAGGAATATCATGCACAAACTCGCGGATTTTCCGGGTTGAGTTCGCGGATTTTCCGGGTTAAACGTTGCGAATAACAACAACCGGCTAGCGTTGTGGTGCGGGTAAAAATCGAAGTTCGCACCCTTAGGTTGAGCTTTCCGCGTAACATATACGGGTGAGCGAATACGAGCATCTAGCGCCCGGTAATGAAACCCCCACTCAAGCTGACGAAGCGGCATCAACTGCTCGGAAACTCGGCCCGGCGTTCCGACCCACGCATCCGGTGGCGTTGGCCGCAGTGAGCGCCCCGGCACATTCGCTTGATGGGTTCGTGCGCGAGTTCCTACATGAACTGCACACCGATGTTGGTGTGCAACTTGCCCGCTCATCGGTGAATGATCAGTACATCGCATTGGCATCTACGGTGCGTAACTACCTGATGGCGCGTTGGTTGGAAACTACCAAGAAAGTGCGCGATTCCAAGGCCAAAACGGTGGTGTATCTCTCGGCTGAGTATCTGCTTGGGCGCCAACTCGGAAACGCGCTGCTTGCTACTGATCTGGAGCAGATTGCTAAACAAGCTATGGAAGCGTGTGGTCTGGACTACGAAACTTTGCGTGCTCAAGAGGTGGAGCCAGGTCTTGGCAACGGCGGTTTGGGACGGCTGGCGGCTTGCTTTATCGATTCGCTGGCTACTGTCGGTATCCCCAGCATCGGCTACGGTATCCGTTACGAATACGGCATCTTCAAACAGACTTTTGTTGACTCTCGCCAAGTAGAACAGCCCGATAACTGGTTGGAGTTGGGTGCTCCATGGGAGTTTCCACACCCAGAAGCGGCGGTAGAGGTCGGGTTCGCCGGTAGCACCGAGACGTATAAAGATGAAAACGGTGTTTCGCGCACTCGGTGGATACCCGGCTGGAGCGTGCTTGGCGAGCCTTGCAACTACATGGTGCCCGGTTTCCAAAACGGACGAGTGAACACCCTGCGACTGTGGCGCGCTCGGGCTAAACGAGCTTTCGATCTTGCGCAGTTCAACGCCGGAGACTACGTCGCGGCAGTACGCGCCCAGACGTTCGCCGAAAACATCACCAAAGTGCTTTATCCCGAAGATTCCACTCCACAAGGCAAAGAGTTGCGCTTGCAGCAACAGTATTTTTTCGTCGCATGTTCGATACGCGACTTCATCAGCAACATGCTAGAAGACGGCTGTGATCTGCACACCTTGCCTGAACGGGTGATATTCCAAATGAACGACACTCATCCGGTGGTGGCCATCCCCGAGTTGTTGCGCATTTTAATAGACGAACAACATTGGGAGTGGGACGATGCGTGGGAGGTCACTCAGAAATGCTTCGCCTACACCTGCCACACCCTGTTGCCGGAAGCGTTGGAGGTGTGGCCCGCCGATCTGTTCGCCAGGTTACTGCCCCGGCACTACGAGATCATCGACCAGATCAACTCACGGTTCCTTGACTTGGTGCGCACCTGTTACCCCAACGATGAAGATAAGGTTCGTCGCATGTCCATCATCGCAGACGGATCAGAAAAAGCTGTGCGCATGGCTTACCTTGCTACCGTTGTCGGTATCAAAGTGAACGGGGTAGCGGAACTACATTCACAACTACTACGAGACAAGGTATTCAGCGATTTCTCTACCCTATGGCCGGAGAAGTTCACCAACGTCACTAACGGCATCACTCCGCGTCGTTTCGTTCGCTTAGCCAATCCGAGACTTGCCGAGCTTATCACCGACGCTTTGGGGGTGGGGTGGCTTAACGATTTGGAACGGCTCACCGAATTGGAACCGTTCGCCGAAGATTCCGAGTTCCGGGAGCGATTCCGTGCCATCAAGCAGCGCAATAAGCGACATTTGGCTGCCCGGTTGCAGGCTCGCGACGGTATCGAATTGCCACTTGACAACATGCTCGACGTGATGGTGAAACGGTTACATGAATACAAACGACAAAGCTTGAAACTACTGCATATGGTGAGTCTTTACGAGCGCATCAAGAGCGGCAAACTCGCTTTAGGCGACGTGACACCGCGTACTTTCATTTTTGGTGCCAAAGCCGCGCCGGGGTATCGCATCGCAAAGCAGACTATTCAGTTGATTAATCAGGTGGCACTCACCATCAACGCTGACACGGCGTTGGAGGGTCGTCTTAAAGTGTTTTTCCCGCCAAACTACAATGTGACGCTTGCTGAGCGCGTCATTCCCGCAGCTGATTTGTCGGAACAGATTTCGTTAGCCGGAAAGGAAGCTTCCGGCACTGGCAACATGAAGTTCGCGCTGGCTGGTGCGCTTACTATCGGCACTTTAGACGGTGCCAACGTGGAACTTTGTCGTCTAGTGGGGGAGGATAACTTCTTTCTTTTTGGCATGTCAGAACCTGAGGTCACAGCGCTTGCGGCGCAAGGTTACCGTCCGCGCGATTACTACGAAACGGATACCGATCTGCGGGCGGCTATCGATTTGATTGCTTCGGGAGTGTTTTCACCGACTGATCCCGAGGCCGCTACGGCCATTGTCACTAATTTGTTAGATGAAGATCGTTTTATGGCGCTGGCGGATTTTCGTAGCTATCTCGACACTCAAGTCGCAGTGGATGTCGCGTACGCTGATCAAGAAGGTTGGACGCGCAAAGCAGTGCGCAATGTGGCGCGTGCGGGATATTTCAGCTCTGATCGTTCCATCCGCGATTATTTAGATCGGATTTGGCACGCCGAACCGCTGCGTTGAATAAGCTGAACAAGCCGCTAAGCGCTACAGAATATGGGACACTAGCTTTAAGTTTCTTAGAAGAAAAGTTGTAGCGGAGCAGCAAGGTTAGTTAAGTAACATCCCAAAATAATGTGAAGGAGTGGTCGCAATGACCCGGAAAATGTATTACGGTCAGGAAGTCGCTACTGCTGAGACGACAGTTCGGCTGGTGCATAATTTGCAAGAGTCACGCTACGAAGGTTGGTTAGGTGATGAGTTGGCTGGGTTCGCACAGTATCAGCTAACGCCAGAACTGATCGTTTTCAACCACACTGAAACCGACCCCAAGTTTGCGGGTAAGGGGATTGGTTCAACTATTGTGCGTTTTGCGTTAGATGATGTGCGTGGCGCTGGTACTCATAAAGTGATGCCGCTGTGTTCGTTTGTTAAAAGCTGGATTGACCATCACCCGGATTACTGTAACTTGCTACTTTCGTGACGTTCTGTGAGGTGAGCGCTGCGAATGATCATCTAGACTCAAGTACCATGTTGAGAATTGCGGTTTTCGGAGCCAAAGGCCGGATGGGTTCACAAGTGGTTGCTGCTGTGGAAGCAGCAACAGATATGGAGTTAGTTGCGCAGATTGATGCTGGCGACGACCGCAGTGCCGCACTGTTGGCCGATGTGGCGGTGGACTTCACATTACCCGCAACGGTGATGGGCAACATTGAATGGTGTGTAACGCACGGTATCGCTATGGTAGTTGGCACCACCGGCTTTGACGAGCAGCGGTATGCCGAAGTGCGAACTTTATTAGCGGCGACACCGGGGGCGCGGCTACTTATAGCTTCCAACTTCTCAGTTGCTGCTGTGTTGATGATGCGTTTTGCTGCTGCCGCCGCGCCTTACTTCGAGTCGGTGGAAGTGGTGGAACTACACCATCCGCGCAAACTGGACGCTCCGTCTGGCACTGCTGTTAGCACTGCAAAAGCCGTAGCTGCCACTCGGGCTGCTGCTGGCGCAGCGGCTATGCCGGATGCCACTGCTACCGAGCTTGCCGGGGCGCGGGGTGCCGCTGTAGCTGGAGTGCGAGTGCATTCAGTGCGACTTTCCGGGTTATTCGCGCATCAAGAAGTGTTGCTCAGCAATCCGGGCGAGCTGCTCACCATCCGCGACGATTCTTTCGACCGTTCATGCTACCTGCCCGGCATATTATTAGCGGTGCGTCGAGTGCTGGAACTGCCCGGGTTAACCTTGGGTATTGACGCACTGTTGTAACCTAACTCGGAAACATTTAGTGCGCACTGTGGATTTCGATGATGCGTTGTTGGAGGTTTGGAGGTAGGGAGCCTTCGGCTGTGATTTGGGGTGTGCTGATGTTGAGGATGCTGGTTCGGTAGCGTCGTACCCGAGTTCGCCGCCTTTGGGTGGTTTTGGGGGTTGGATACGGGTTTGGTTAGGTATTTTGCTGTTGTTTTGGTGTGTTTTTCTGCACTAAAGTGGAGTAATCGTTTTCGGATTAG
>JAIRZI010000096.1 GCA_031267295.1 Propionibacteriaceae bacterium
GGTAGATAACCCTGTTCCCTAAACCACAGCAGCCGGGCGGCGGGGTTTTTGCGTTTACTGATCTTTGAATGATCTGCGTTACGTAGTAGTGGCATGTGCGCAAAGGCTGGTGGTTCCCAACCCAGCCAGTTATACAGCAACAGATGTTTCGGGGTGGAACTAATCCATTCTTCGCCGCGTACTACGGTAGTGATGTTCATCAGATGATCATCCACCACTACGGCTAGGTGGTAGGTGGGGAACCCGTCGGCTTTGAGGATCACCTGGTCGTCTGGACGCGGGCTGTTGACGTAGCCCCGGATAAGGTCGGTGAACTCCAACGGTGCAGCGTCCGGGATTAACATTCGTATCACCGGAACCTCAGAGAACCCCGGCAGTTGCGCTCGCGCGTCGCGTGCCTTGGCGATGCCGTGTTCTAGTAGCAGGTGATAGCAGAGCCGGTCGTAGCCGGTTTCGGGGGTTTTAGATGCTTCCTGCTCGCTGCGTAGTGCAGCTAATCGTTCCGGTGAACACCAGCAGTAGTAGGCGTGCCCCGCAGCGACCAACTGTTCGGCATAGGGTCGGTAGGTGTCTAGCCGTTCGGATTGCCGGTACGGCTGGTATGCGCCGCCCACTTCTGGGCTTTCGTCAGGAGATAATCCCAGCCAGCGCAAGCTTTGATATATCTGTTGTTCGGAGCCTGCCACTAGCCGGTTTTGGTCGGTATCCTCGATGCGCAGTATGAACTGCCCGCCGGTCTGCGCCGCCCACGCCACATCAAAAAGCGCTTGATATGCAGTGCCGACGTGAGGGTCTCCGGTGGGCGAAGGCGCCACTCTAGTGCGTTGCGGCAACAGTATTTTATGCAATCCGGTTCCGTCATCTGCTACATCATTCATAACGCACCTATTCTAATCGACCTATCAGCTACAACGTTTCATCCGAAAATTTCCGCTGTTCTTGACCGCTGGTTTCAATAGCGCCGCTGAGTACCTGGCAAAATTACGTTGATTGACGCTTAGCCAGTGGGATGTGCCCGATAGTTACCCAGCGATACAACCATCTGCTCCGGTACTAACTAAACGTATTTTATGTCGGCGATACCGGTACGAATCGGATTGAAAGTCACATTTACAAAGGCTGCAAGTACTTTTTCATTTCAAAAAGTACTTGCGATAACGGCAAATACTTTTTCATTTCAAAAAGTACTTGCATTTTCCGATGTTATTAGGCACACTACTTTCAAGGGTAACTGCAACGAATATTGTTGTGGTAGGGAATAACTGAGGTAACTATGGATGAACTCATCGCTCGTAAAGGATACTTAGCTCAGCTTGCCATGTGGCGCGAAAAGCAGATGATTAAGGTTGTCGCTGGAGTTCGACGTTGTGGAAAGTCAACGCTTTTTGAACTGTACATCGCAGCGCTAAAAGCGTCTGGCATAACCGATGAGCAGATCATTAGCATCAATCTTGAAGATGAAGACTATGCGGAACTCCTTGACCACAAGGCGTTATACAACTATGTGAAATCTCATTTTGTTGAAGGTAAATGGATGTATGTGTTCATTGACGAGGTGCAGAACTGCCCGGATTATGAAAAGGCGGTATCCAGTCTCTTTTTGAAACCCCAAGTAGATATCTATCTCACCGGCTCAAACGCTTATATGCTTTCGGGTGAACTCGCTACTAAGTTGAGCGCCAGATACGTTGCAATCGACATGCTGCCACTGTCTTTCTTGGAGTATGGCGAAGCTGTCGCTGTTCCTGACAAGCGAGAACGGTTCAACTTGTATCTAAACATGGGGGCGTTTCCCTACGCTACTCGTTTCGTTGACAACTCGCTTGCTCATAGCCAATATCTGGAAGGGGTTTACAACACCGTTCTTATCAAGGACGTGATGGTACGTAAAAATCTGAGCGATGTCACGCTGTTGAAAACCATCGTTAATTTCCTCGCTGCGAACGTCGGTAGTCCGGTGTCTGCTAAAAAGATTGCGGACACGATGACATCTAGCGGTCGCCCTACTGCGGTTGCTACAGTCGAAATGTGTTTAGCGGCTCTCACGGATAGCTACCTGTTTTACAAGGTGCAACGCTATGACATCAAAGGAAAGGCACACCTTAGATCGCTGAGCAAGTACTACATCTGTGATACCGGTTTGCGAAATATGATTCTTGGCACTAGGGGAACGGACATCGGGCATCAGATAGAGAACATGGTGTATCTGGAACTGTTGCGACGCGGATACACGGTGAATATTGGCAAGTCTGGGCGCGATACCGAAGTTGATTTCGTAGCTGTGCGACAAAGCCAACCAGAGTATTACCAGGTTTCGGCTTCCGTTCTGGATGAGACCACACTGGCGCGCGAACTTGCTCCGCTAAATCAGATTCGTGACAACTACCCTAAACACCTACTCACGCTTGACGATTTCACCCTCGATCACAACGGAATCCGTCAAACTAACCTGATCGACTGGTTGTTGCAGGATAGTTAGGGGCGATCAGCGGGTCGCCCCTAACACCAACTACCAAAGTATAAAAGTTAGTTTTAGCGTTTAGCCAGCGGGATATGCCCGATAGACACCAGTGGCACACCATCGAACTCAGTTAGCGCGTTGTTCTCGGTAAGCACACAAGCCACTAACGCCACTTCGCAATCGTGTGATCGCAAGAACTTAAAGATGGCTTCTAGAGTGGCTCCGGTGGACACTACGTCGTCGATTACCAGCACTCGTCTGCCGCGCAGTTTCGCAAGGTCTTCCTCTCCGAACCACAACTGTTGCACGCTAGCGGTGGTGATGGATTTCACTTCAACGCTTGACGGGTTCGTCATGTATGCTTTCGGCCCTTTGCGAGCCACCACAAATTCGTTGAGACTGAGCCGGACTGCCACTTCATAGGCCAGCGTGATCGCCTTTGCTTCGGGAGTGAGGATGATGTCGATTGTTTCGCCGTCTAAAGCGTCATCGATCTTCTCGATAAGGCTGGTGGCAGCAGCGCGCACCCAATCCACTCGATTAAGTAGCACGAATGAATAGATACCGGTGGTGTCGTCGATCCAGGAGAGCGGTAATTCAGCGATGATGCCGCCGCCGAGATCTACGGGGAGGATGTTGGGGGTGTCAGCTAGGGACACTTCTTCGTGGTTCACGACTTGATTCTTTCTTATTGCGGGTCATGTTGCGAATGAGTGCCCACCTTTTGGACACTTATGGCGCGTCATTGTAAAAACTATTATTTCATTATCAGACAGTGGTTTTGGGTTGACGATTTTGCATCATGGCGTAAGTCATGCAAAGATTTACAGGTTGCTGTCCGCAAGGTTGGCGTGCCTGTGGGTGATCAGTGCGACGAAACTCAACTCAACAGTTGGGCGACAGGGTTTGACCCCTTCGCAACACACCCGACCTCGTGGGTCGAGCAACACCATGCTGACAAGCATATATACCGCCCGAAACCCGGGGTTTTGTAAGCGGTTATTTAGCAAGTTAGCTGCCCAACAGGGCGATACGAACGAGTACGAGTAAGGAAGATTCGTGGCGGGACAGAAGATCCGGATCAAGCTGCGGGCATATGACCATGAGGTCATCGACCAGTCCGCGCACAAGATCGTTGATACCGTCACCCGTACGGGTGCGAAAGTCGCCGGCCCAGTGCCGTTGCCGACCGAAAAAAACGTGTGGTGCGTCATCCGCTCTCCGCACAAGTACAAAGACAGCCGCGAGCATTTTGAAATGCGTACCCACAAGCGGCTTATCGACATCCTCGATCCGTCGCCCAAGACGGTTGATGCGCTGATGCGCCTTGACCTTCCTGCTGGTGTGGATTTCGAGATCAAAGCACTGTGAGGGCTGAGGGCATGACCATCGAACATAAGGTGAAAGGTCTGCTGGGTACTAAGCTCGGTATGACCCAGCTTTGGGATGAGGACAACCGAGTTGTTCCCGTTACGGTGATTCAGGCCGGCCCTTGCGTCGTCACTCAAATCCGTACCCCAGAAACTGATGGCTACTCCGCCGTGCAGCTCGGTTTCGGTGCCATCAAAGCCAAACACGTCACCAAACCCACCGCTGGGCACTTCGCTAAAGCTGATGTCACACCGCGTAAACATCTTGTTGAGATTCGCACGGCGGATGCCTCCGAATACACGTTGGGGCAAGAACTCACCGTAGAAACTTTTGCGGCGGGCGATTTTGTCGACGTGATCGGCACCACCAAGGGCAAAGGTACCGCCGGTGTGGTGAAGCGTCACGGCTTCTCCGGCTTGCGCGCCAGCCATGGTGTGCATCGCAAACACCGCTCGCCTGGTGGTATCGGTGCCTGCGCTACTCCGTCGCGAGTGTTCAAAGGGATGCGGATGGCTGGTCGTATGGGTAATGATCGCATGACAGTACAGAACCTCAGTATTTATTCAGTGGATACTGAAAATGGCTTACTGGTTGTGCGTGGCGCAGTTCCGGGCAACAACGGTTCGCTGGTGGTGGTGCGTAATGCAGTAAAGAAGGGTGAGGGAGCATGAGCGATACCACCAAAGTTGACGTTTTGAGTGCGGACGGCAAAAAGAAAGGTGTTGTCGAACTGCCTGCAGAGTTGTTCGACACCCAGACTAATGTTCCGTTGATTCATCAAGTGGTTACAGCACAGTTGGCCGCCGCCAGACAAGGTACCCACTCCACCAAAACTCGGGGTGAAGTTTCCGGTGGTGGTGCCAAGCCGTGGCGGCAAAAAGGTACCGGTCGCGCTCGCCAAGGTTCTCGGCGTGCGCCGCAGTGGACTGGTGGCGGTGTAGTGCATGGCCCCCAGCCGCGTAGCTACGCTCAGAAAACGCCTAAACGTATGATCGCCGCCGCGCTAGCAGGTGTGCTTTCCGACCGGGCACGTAACGGCTTAGTGTTTGTGCTCGATAGTGTTGTTACTGGCGACACCCCGTCCACCAAGCAGGCGCAACAAGCGTTAGCGCTCATTGGCACTTATCCCAATTATCTGGTGGTGCTTGACCGCGACGACTACTCGGGTTGGTTGTCGATGCGGAACTTGCCCGAAGTGCATGTGATAGCCGTTGACCAGCTCAACGCCTACGACGTGGTTACCGCTGAGGCGATTGTGTTCAGCAAAACGGCGTTAGAGATACTCGTAGCCGGTCCCACCAGTGGCAAAGGCGTTGCGGTAATAGTTAGCGAATCGGAAGTTATAGCCGAATCCGAAGCAGCATCTGAAGCAGCAGTTGCGCTAACCGAACCGGAAGCCAAACCGAAAAAAACCGCAACCAAGAAAGTTGATCCGGAACCCGTTGCTGAGGTTGCACCGCCTGAAAGTTCCGCTGCTGCGACCATCGAACCCGAGGTTCTCGCCAAATCCGCAACGGCCGCTAAGCCTAAGACGGCTGCTAAGCCTAAGACGGCCGCCAAGAAAACCGAGGAGAAGGCTAAATGAGTGCCATTCGTATTCCTGATCCGCGTGATATTTTGCTCGCGCCGGTTGCATCTGAGAAAAGCTACAGTTTGATTGACGAAGGTAAATACACCTTTGTAGTCGCCCCGCAAGCCAACAAAACTGAAATCAAGATCGCCGTTGAGAAAGTGTTCGGGGTAAGCGTGCTTTCGGTAAACACATTGAACCGCGTGGGCAAAACCCGTCGCACCCGCTACGGCATCGGCAAACGCCCTAACCGCAAGCGTGCGATCGTTACCATCGCCCCTGGCCAGAAGATTGATGTCTTCACCGCTCCGGCGGCTTAAGACTTAGGAGGCGAGAAACACTCATGGGAATCCGCAAATACAAGCCGACTACACCGGGTCGTCGTGGCTCGTCGGTATCCGACTTCGCAGAGGTGACACGCTCAGCTCCTGAGAAGTCGTTGGTGGTTCCGAAACCGAAGACCGGCGGTCGCAACAATCAAGGTCGTATCACCACTCGTCACATCGGTGGTGGGCACAAACAGGCGTATCGTCTCATAGATTTCAAACGGTGGGACAAGGACGGCGTGCCGGCAAAGGTGGCCGAGATCGAATACGATCCGAACCGCACTGCTCGTATCGCTCTGCTACATTATGTCGATGGCGAAAAGCGTTACATCATCTGCCCGTTAGGGTTAGCGCAAGGCGTGCAGGTGGTTTCTGGCGAAGGCGCTGACATCAAGCCCGGTAACAACCTGCCGTTGCGCAACATTCCGGTGGGCACCACGGTACACGCCGTTGAGATGCGTCCCGGCGGTGGTGCCAAAATGGGACGCTCAGCCGGTGCCGCTATTCAGTTGATTGCCCGCGAAGGACGCTACGCCACACTACGGATGCCGTCCGGTGAAATGCGCATGGTGGATGTGCGTTGCCGCGCCACCATCGGTTCGGTGGGCAACGCTGAACAGTCGAACATCAACTGGGGCAAAGCTGGCCGGATGCGTTGGAAAGGCGTTCGTCCGACAGTCCGAGGCGTGGTTATGAACCCGATTGACCATCCGCATGGTGGTGGCGAAGGCCGTACCTCTGGTGGCCGTCATCCCGTCAGCCCATGGGGTAAGCCCGAGGGGCGTACCCGCAGTAAGAAGAAAGCCAGTAGCAAGATGATTATCCGTCGCCGCAAGAGCGGTAAGAAGCGCTGATAAGGGAGAAGTGACGAAACAATGCCACGTAGCCTGAAGAAGGGGCCTTTTGTTGACGACCATCTAATCAAAAAGGTGGGCGTTCAGAATGAGGCCGGGACGCACAACGTCATCAAGACCTGGTCACGCCGTTCTATGGTGGTGCCAGATATGCTTGGTCACACTATTGCGGTGCATGACGGTCGGAAGCATGTGCCGGTGTTTATCACCGAAGCAATGATCGGTCACAAGCTCGGTGAGTTCGCGCCCACGCGCACCTACCGCGGCCATGTGAAAGATGATAAGAAATCGCGTAGGCGCTAAGAGGAGTTGGACTTTACTCATGAGTAACGAAGAACGGATCAGCCGTCGCGGCACCCTCTTGGGGGAACGCCCCGGTTCTTACGCCATCGCGCGCCAAGTGCGCATTAGCCCGCTAAAGGTGCGCCGGGTGATTGATTTGGTGCGCGGTCTGCCCGCCAAAGATGCCCTTGACGTGCTGCGGTTTGCCCCGCAGGGTGCTGCCGAGCCGGTGTATAAGCTGGTGGCTTCGGCAATAGCTAACGGCGAAAACAATGACGGTCTTAAAGGCGACGATCTCTACATTTCGCAGATATTCGTTGACGAAGGAATGAACTTACGTCGCGTGAAAGCTCGCGCCAAAGGTCGGGGTGACCGAATAACAAGGCGCGCGTCGCACATCACCGTGGTTTTGGAACCCAAAGCCACTGAACAGCCGCAACCTGCTGCGAAAGCTAAAGCGACTGCGGTTGCGCAGAGCAAAGCTGATACCAAAGCAACTAAGCCCGCCCCAAAGGCGGTCAAAGGGAAAGCGGGCGAGCAGCCTGCCGCCAAGAAGAGCGAGAAGGGGGCCTAAGCAACATGGGTCAGAAGATCAACCCCGTTGGCTTCCGCCTCGGAATCACCACCGATCACAAGTCGCGTTGGTATGCCGGTCGTGGCAAGTACGCCGAGCTGGTGGGTGAAGACAACAAAATACGCGAGTATCTCAACAAAGCGTTAGAGCGTGCGGGTATCAGTTCGGTTGAAATTGAGCGTCGTTCCGCCCGGATTTCTATCTTTTTACACGCCGCTCGTCCGGGTATCGTCATCGGTCGTAACGGTGTCGAAGCTGAGAAAGTGCGCGCCGCATTGGAGAAGCTCACCGGCAAGCAAGTGCAGTTAAACATTCTTGAGGTGAAGAATCCTGAGATTGACGCGCAGTTGGTGGCGCAGGGCGTGGCCGAGCAGCTCGGTGCGCGTGTCGCTTTCCGGCGTGCGATGCGTAAAGCCCAGCAGACGGCGATGCGTGCCGGAGCGCAGGGTATCCGTATTCGTTGCTCCGGTCGTCTGGGTGGAGCTGAAATGAGCCGCGCCGAAGGTTACCGTGATGGCCGAGTGCCGTTGCACACCCTGCGCGCCGACATCGACTACGGCTTCCATGAGGCTAAAACAACTTTCGGTCGCATCGGTGTCAAAGTGTGGATTTACAAGGGTGACGTAGTGGGTACCCGCGCCGAGCGGGCCGCGCAAAAGGCGCTCCGCGATGCGACGCAAGCAGGACGTGGCCCGGCGCGTAGCACTCGCCGGCCGGCGGGAGATCGCGCTAGCGCTCCGCGGGGTGCGGGGCGTAGTCGGCGTTCAGATGCTGCTGCTCCGGTAGAGACACCAGCAGAGAGCGCAGGTGAGTGAACATGCTTATCCCACGTCGCATAAAGCATCGTAAGCAGCACCATCCGTCGCGTGACGGTGCCGCCAAAGGCGGTACTAAACTCGCTTTTGGCGAATACGGTATCCAAGCATTGGAGTCGTCCTATCTGACGAACCGGCAGATTGAAGCGGCTCGTATCGCTATGACGCGCCATATCCGCCGCGGTGGCAAAGTTTGGATCAACGTCTACCCGGATCGTCCATTGACCAAGAAACCAGCCGAGACTCGGATGGGTTCTGGTAAAGGAACTACTGAATGGTGGGTGGCTAACATCAAACCTGGCCGGGTGTTATTTGAGTTGTCCGGCGTTGCCGAAGATGTAGCTCGTGAAGCCATGCGATTGGCGATTCACAAGCTGCCATTCAAGGCGCGGTTTATTAAGCGTGAGGCAGGTGAACTCTAATGGCTAAGGCTCAACCAGTTTCTGCAAACGAACTGCGGGGGCTTTCCCGCGCTGAACTGAACGATCAAGTCATTCAGTTGAAAGCCGAGTTGTTTGGTCTGCGTTTCCAAGCAGCCACTGGGCAGTTGGAGTCCAGCGCCCGGCTGCGTGAAGCGCGCAAGGACATTGCGCGCATCTACACCGTGCTGCAAGAACGCAGTCTAGGTATCGTGGTCGACCCCGAGGCGAAGAAAGGCTAAGAAATGAGCGAAACTGAAGCTCGTGTCGGGCGGAAAGTGCGCGAAGGCGTCGTGGTGTCCGACAAGATGGACAAGACGGTTATCGTGCTGATCGAAGATCGCGTGAAGCATCCGTTGTACGGCAAGGTGATGACTAAGTCGAAGCGTTACGCCGCACATGATGAGGGCAACGAAGCCGGTATCGGCGACCGCGTACGCATCATGGAGACTCGTCCGTTGTCAGCTACTAAGCGGTGGCGTGTGGTCGAGATCGTCGAGAAAGCTAAGTGAGCCAGGGGAGTATTGAAAGATGATCCAGCAAGAAACGCGGCTGAAAGTCGCCGATAACACGGGTGCGAAAGAACTGCTTTGCATCCGGGTGCTCGGTGGCTCTAAACGCCGCTACGCCGGTCTCGGCGACACTATCGTATGTACGGTAAAAGATGCCATCCCGGGCGGCAATGTCAAGAAAGGCGATGTTGTCAAGGCGGTAGTGGTGCGCACCACCAAGGAGCATCGCCGACAGGACGGCTCATATATCAAGTTTGACGACAATGCGGCCGTCATCGTCAAGCCTGACGGTGAGCCGCGGGGCACTCGTATCTTTGGGCCGGTGGCTCGTGAACTGCGCGAGAAGCGTTATATGCGTATCGTCTCGCTGGCACCGGAGGTGATCTGATATGGCGAAATTTCAACTGAAAAAAGGTGATCGCGTCAAGGTGATTGCGGGCGATGATCGCGGCATGATCGGCGAAGTGATCGCCGTTTATCGCGAATCGGGTCGGGTAAAAGTGCAAGGCGTGAACATTGTGAAGAAGCACGTCGCAGATCGTTATGACCCACGTACCGGGCAACAGACCAAAGGTGGCATGGTGAGCGTGGAGGCGGCAATCAACGCTTCTAATGTGCAGCTAGTTGTGAAGCGGGGCGGCAAGGATGTAGTAACTCGGCTTAGCGCCACGCGCAAAAAGGGTACCAAGCAGTTGGCGGATGGCACTAAGGTGCCGACAACTCGCGGGCAGCGGGTGGCCGTCAAAACCGGTGAGGAGATCTGATGAGCGACGAAGTGCAAGAAGTCGCGGTAGCTGAAGCTGATACTGGCAAGGCGGCAAAAGCGAAAAGTGGCACGAAAACTAAAGTTGTTGTTGCGCTAGCTCCACGTTTGAAGCAGCAGTACCGCGATACGATCATCCCGGCGTTGCAGCAGACATTCGAGTACACCAACCCGATGCAGCTCCCTGGCTTAGTCAAAATTGTGGTCAACATGGGTGTTGGTGAAGCGGCGCGTGATTCTAAAGTGTTAGACGCCGCGATACGTGATCTCACCACCATCACCGGTCAGAAGCCGACGGTGACAAAGGCTCGCAAATCAATTGCGCAGTTCAAACTTCGGGAAGGCCAAACGATTGGTGCTCACGTCACGTTGCGAGGGAATCGCATGTGGGAGTTCGCTGACCGGCTACTCAGCTTGGCGTTACCGCGTATTCGTGACTTCCGAGGTTTGAACAGTAACCAGTTCGATGGACATGGCAACTACACTTTTGGGTTGACCGAACAGGTGATGTTCCATGAAATCGACCAGGACAAGATCGACAAAACTCGCGGTATGGACATCACTTTTGTAACCACAGCCGCTAATGATGTCGAGGGGCGCGAGTTATTGAAACTACTCGGGTTCCCATTCAAAGCGGTGGATGATGTTAAAGCTGTGAAACGTAAGCGTCGTCCGGTGAATAAGAAGAGGAAGTGAGGGTAGCTGATGGCTAAAACTGCGCTTAAAATCAAGCAGGCCAAAGAACCAAAGTTCGCCGTGCAGGCGTACACCCGCTGCCAGCGCTGCGGTCGTCCCAAATCGGTATATCGAAAGTTCGGTCTGTGCCGTATCTGTTTGCGCGAATTAGCGCACGCAGGCGCACTGCCCGGCGTAACCAAGTCGTCGTGGTGAACGCACGACCCCCTAAACCTAATATGTGGAAGTTCTATCACAGCAGGTCTGGTAGCAATCAGAAACCGCTGCGGGAAAGAGGCTAAAACAGCCATGACAATGACTGATCCGATCGCAGACATGCTAACGCGGGTTCGTAACGCCAATCAGGCGTATCACGACCAGGCGAGTATGCCGCATTCGAAAATAAAAGCGGAGATCGCCAAGATTCTGAAAGATGAAGGCTACATCGCCGAATATAAGGTAAGCGACCCCGAAGCGGGTCAGGTTGGCAAAACTCTGAGCATCACTTTGAAGTACACCGATGACCGCCGCCGCTCTATCGCTGGTCTGCGCCGCATCTCGAAGCCGGGTTTGCGGGTGTATGCAAAGGCCACCAAGCTGCCGAAAGTGCTCGGCGGTATGGGCATTGCAATTATCTCAACCAGCAATGGGCTACTCACTGATAAGCAAGCACACGAGAAAGCGGTAGGCGGCGAAGTGCTGGCCTACGTCTGGTGATAAGGGATAACTGATATGTCACGAATTGGAAGACAGCCCATTCCGGTGCCTACTGGAGTGGATGTAAAACTAGACGGGCGCTACGTCGAGGTGAAAGGGCCGAAAGGAACCCTATCGCGTACGATCAGTGAACCAATTGTTATCGAACAGCAGGGAACGGAACTGATAGTTACTCGTCCGGACGATGAGCGTAAGTCACGTTCGTTGCACGGTTTAACCCGCACACTGGTCGCCAATATGGTAACTGGGGTGACCACCGGTTTTGAGCGCAGGCTTGAGATCGTTGGGGTGGGTTATCGTGTTATGCAGAAGAGTCCCACTCAGTTGGAGTTTGCGCTCGGTTTTTCACACCCGGTGATCGTTGATGCTCCTGAGGGAATCACTTTCACGGTGGAATCTAACACTCGCTTCGTTGTGCAGGGCATCGACAAGCAGGTGGTCGGTGAAGTGGCGGCTAACATTCGTAAAATTCGCAAACCAGAGCCGTATAAAGGTAAAGGTGTACGCTACTCTGGCGAGCATGTGCGCCGCAAGGTTGGAAAGGCTGGTAGGTGACAGATGGCTCTCTCACTGACGCTACATAAGCATCTGACTACGAAAACCGCGTCGCGGCTTCGTCGTCAGCAGCGGGTGCGTAAACGCATCTTCGGCTCACCGGCGCGTCCGCGCCTTGTGGTTACCAAGTCGGCGCGACATACCTTGGTGCAGATCATTGACGACGTTGTTGGTCGCACGCTCGCTTCGGCTTCCACTATGGAAGCAGACCTACGAGGTATCAAGGGCGATAAAAGCGAGAAGGCTAAAGCGGTCGGCAAGCTGATCGCCAAACGCGCTACTGCGGTGGGCATCACCCAGGTGGTGTTCGACCGCGCAGGGCATCAGTATCACGGTCGTATCGCGGCACTAGCAGATGCCGCCCGCGAAGCCGGGCTTGGATTCTAAGGAAAGTGTGATTATCAATGAGTGAACAGCCCCGTGAGAGCCGCGGTCGTGGCCGCGGAGATCGCAATCGTGAGCAGGCTCCTGAGCGCGAGAAGAGTCCGTACTTAGAGCGAGTGGTTACTATCAACCGGGTGGCCAAAGTGGTCAAGGGCGGTCGTCGGTTTAGCTTCACCGCGCTAGTAGTTGTGGGCGATAGCGACGGGATGGTCGGTGTCGGCTACGGCAAAGCGAAAGAAGTTCCTACCGCGATCGCTAAAGGTGTCGAAGAAGCCAAAAAGCACTTCTTCAAGGTGCCCTTGGTACAGCGCACTATCCCACATCCGGTGCAGGGTGAAAAGGCGGCGGGCGTTATGATGTTGCGTCCGGCGGCTCCCGGTACTGGCGTGATTGCTGGTGGCGCCGCCCGTGCGGTGTTGGAGTGCGCTGGTATCCATGATGTGCTCGCTAAGAGCTTGGGTTCCTCTAACGCGATCAATGTTGTGTATGCAACTGTGGCGGCGCTGCAAAGTTTAGAGCGTCCCGAGGCGATCGCCCAGCGGCGCGGTAAGGCTGTCGAGGATGTTGTCCCGGCTGCCATTCTGCGGGCGCAAAAGGAGGCGTTGCAGGTATGAGCAAAACAGAGCAGATCGGCAAAATCAAAGTTACACAGCTCAGAAGTGGCGTTGGTCAGTTGCCCGCAGCCCGAGCGACGTTGCGTGCGTTGGGTTTGAAGCGTATTGGTCACCAAGTGATTAAGGACGACCGTCCCGAGATTCGCGGTATGGCGAAAGCCATTCAGCACTTGGTGAGTGTGGAAGAGGTGAAGTGAGATGACGTTAAAAGCCCATCATCTGCGTCCGGCACCGGGCGCGCATACCCCGAAAACTCGGGTAGGTCGTGGCGAAGGCGGTCATGGCGGCAAGACCGCCGGACGTGGCACCAAAGGTACCGGAGCGCGTAAAAATGTGCCGCAGAACTTCCAAGGCGGCCAGATGCCGTTGCATATGCAGATGCCGAAGTTTCGCGGTTTCCAAAATCCGTTCAAGGTGAGCTATCAGGTGGTGAATCTAGACCGGCTGGCTGCGCTCTACCCAGAGGGCGGCCAAGTAAGTGTTGACGATCTCATCATTAAAGGTGCCGTCCGGGACGGACATTTGGTGAAAGTGCTCGGCACTGGTGAGGTAAACGTAGCGCTTCATATCGCCGCTGATGCTTTCTCCGCTACGGCAGCTACCAAGATTGTAGCTGCGGGAGGTAGCGTCACGGTGCTCTGACAGCGGCTGGCTAAAATCCCCCACTTTCAAGCCAGCTAGCTGCTTAATTACCTGCTAGCGCGTTACTGGCAGAGCCATTGGAGTGCAATGTATAAGTTCCTTTTAACGGGTTAATTGTCTGGGAGTAGCTGTTGGAGGTAGGTGGGGTAGGAGTAAAGTATCGGCAATGAACACGATTAGGAGGTGAACGGTGACCAAATACGTCATAAAACGCAGCCTTAATTATCTGGTGTTGCTGTTCGTCGCGTGTTCTTTCGCCTATCTGTTGGCGGCATCTTTCCTCAACCCTTACTCGGTGTATTTCGGTCGGCAACCACCGGTTGACCCGGATGTCATCGAGAGCATCATGCGGGAGTGCAACCTTTCTAACCAAGTGTCGTTGTGGGAGCGGTACACCACTTGGCTTACAAAAATCGTCACCGACTGGGATTGGGGTTGCTCGCCGTTGCAGGTCAGCGTAAATGAACAGATCGGTATGCGGGTATGGGTTAGCCTCCGACTGGTGCTTATCGGCACTTTAGGCGGCGTAATCATTGGGGTGCTGGTGGGCGCTTGGACGGCTACCCGGCAGTATCGCATTCCGGATCGGGTGTACACGTTCCTTTCGTTGCTTATCATCTGCACTCCGAGTTTCGTGCTTGGTATTATGCTGCAAATCTTGGCCACCAAGGCAAATAATGCACTAGGGGTTCGGGTTTTTGAGTTTGTGGGCGAAAAAGGCCCGATGGGGGATTACCCATTAGCGGAGCTTGTTGATCGGTTGCAACATTTGTTGTTGCCCACCATCGTATTGATCTTACTCACCGCTGCTAGTCTCTCGCGGGTGCAACGAAATTTGATGCTCGATTCGCTCGGTGCAGATTATGTGCGTACTGCGCGCGCTAAAGGGTTGCCGAAATCTAAAGCGGTTATGAAACATGCACTGCGTACCGCGTTGATTCCCACCGGCACTTATGTGGCGTTCACGGTCGCTACTATGTTCGTCGGCGCTACCTATACCGAGCGAGTATTCTCTTTTCCCGGCATGGGGCAGTATGGGGTCGATACCATTTTGGCGATGGACGTGAACGGCATCGTCGCCACTACGGCGTTCGCCGGGGTCTGTGTGGTGTGTGGTGCCATCCTTGCCGACATTGTGGTGGCCATCCTAGACCCTAGGGTGAGGTTGAGCTGATGAGTGCCGACTTACTACTTTCCTCCCCCCCCGTCGCCGATAGCGACGATGATGGCGGCACCGCGGTGGCTACTCGTATCGGACGCTCTCGACTCATTTTGCGGCGGTTCTTGCGTAACAAGTTAGCGGTTTTTGGAAGCTGCGGCCTGCTGTTGTTGATTTTGATGGCCATCATTGGGCCGTTGTTTACTGGCTGGGATTTTATGGAGATCGACAAGCGGGCATTCTTGAAACCGCCAAACTCCACTCATTGGCTCGGTACCACTCGGGCGGGGCGTGATGTGCTGGCGCTCACTTTGCATGGCATGAGCCGTTCGTTAATTATCGGTTTCGTGGCGGCCACACTTTCTGCTTTACTAAGTGCCGTGGTGGGTACGGCATCTGCTTACTTTGGCGGTTGGACGGAACGCATTTTGTTGTGGATCACCGACTTGATGTTGGTTATCCCTAATCTGTTGATTATCGGTGTGTTGATGCGGGGCGGTGTCACTGGCAATCTGGCTTGGGTGATGTTGGCTTTCATGCTCGGCCTGTTCGGGTGGATGACCACCGGTCGCGTGGTGCGCTCCTTGACGCTCAGTTTGAAAAACCGCGAATATGTGTTGGCAGCAAAATACATGGGGTTGCCGGCATGGCGTATCATCATACGGCACATCCTGCCCAACATCTCGTCGTTGATGGTTGTCAACCTCACATTAGGGGTGGGTTATGCGGTGCTCGGCGAAACTGGTTTGTCATTTCTCGGGCTGGGGGTACAAGCCCCCGATACCTCATTGGGCACTCTGATAGGTGAGGGTGCCAGCATGGCGACCACCTACTCTTGGATTTTCTTAACGCCGTCGGCGGTACTGGTATTTCTGGTTTTCTGTATCACTGCAATGGGTGATGGCATCCGTGATGCGCTCGACCCATCCAGTCAATCCGGTGGCGTGGTTGGCGGCAAGCGTAAGAAAGCTAACAAGTCCGCTAAGACTACCGATGCTTTGTCGAGCGATGGTGCGTACTCTGGCGCTGTGGCGGCTGTCGAAGATAACGCCCCTAAGGAGGTGTAAACATGAGTTTGCTCAGTGTGCGCGATCTGTATGTATCATTTCCGTCTGAGGCGGGGGACGTGCTCGCCGTACGAGGAATGTCGTTTGATCTGGAGCGGGGTCGCACGTTAGCGCTGGTTGGTGAATCCGGTTCCGGGAAATCGGTTACCAGTTTGGCGATCATGGGGTTGCACCCGGAGTCGGCCACCATTACCGGTAGCGTCATGTTAGACGGTGCGGAACTGCTCAATGAGTCCGATGCTGCAATGAGTAAAATTCGTGGGAACCGTATCACTATGGTTTTCCAAGACCCGCTGTCTGCGCTTACTCCGGTGTACTCTGTCGGCGAGCAGATCGTAGAAACTATCCTCATCCATAACCCCGATACCACCAAAAAAGCTGCTTGGGAACGTGCGGTGGAGTTGTTGGCTATCGTCGGTATCCCCAATGCGGCTGAGCGGGCGCGGGCGTTTCCGTTTGAGTTCTCCGGCGGGATGCGCCAGCGGGTGATGATCGCTATGGCGATGGCGAACCAACCGGACATCATTATCGCCGATGAACCAACCACCGCTTTGGATGTCACCATTCAAGCTCAGGTGTTGGAGGTTTTGCAACGCGCCCAAGCTGAAACTGGGGCGGCGATGATACTGATCACTCACGATCTAGGTGTGGTTGCAGGATACGCCGACGAAGTGGTGGTGATGTACGCCGGACGTCCGGTAGAACAAGGCAGCATTGCCGACATCTTCTATCGTCCGTCCATGCCGTACACGATCGGGTTGTTAGGCACGGTGCCGCGTCTCGATCATAAATCTGGCGAACCGTTACCGGTGTTGGATGGAAACCCGCCGGATGTGGTGCATCTACCGCCCGGGTGTCCGTTCGCGTTGCGCTGTCCGTTGGCTAATGCGCAGTGTTCGCAAAGCGAACCGGAACTACAAGAGGTAAGTCCGGGGCACGTTGCCGCTTGTGTCCGGCTTAGTGAAGTGGTTGGCAAAGAACATGCCGAGATTTTCCCGACACCGCCATTGGAACGTGCCGTACTCGCTAAAGTGCCGCGTGAGCAGCGCGATACTGTGCTGGAGTTGATGAATCTGCGTAAGCATTTCCCACTGTTTAAAGGTGCGTTATATCGCCGTCAAGTGGGGGTGGTGCGGGCTGTTGACGGTATCAGCTTGGATGTGAAAAAGGGCGAAACTCTTGGTTTGGTGGGGGAGAGTGGTTCTGGTAAATCAACCACACTATTGGAGATTCTAGAACTGCTAAAACCGCAGCAGGGGAGCATTGTGGTGTTAGGCCACGATACGGCTACCCTCACTAAAACACAGCGTCGTCAACTGCGCCAACATGTGCAGGTGGTGTTCCAAGACCCGATGGCGGCGGTAGACCCGCGCATGACGGTGTTCGATATTATCGCCGAACCGTTGCAAGCTTTCGCTTGGGAGAAAGCGAAAGTTGAAAAACGGGTATTTGAACTATTGAGTCTGGTGGGGTTGCAGCCGGAACACGCTGATCGTTTCCCGCAACACTTCTCAGGCGGGCAACGCCAACGCATCGGCATAGCGCGAGCCTTGGCGCTCAACCCTAGCATTTTGGTGTTAGACGAGCCGGTATCGGCGCTAGATGTGTCGATACAAGCCGGCATCATTAACCTCTTGGAGGCTTTGCAGCACAAGCTGTATTTGTCATATCTGATCGTGGCGCACGACCTCGCAGTGGTGCGTCACATCTCGGATCGGGTGGCGGTGATGTATCTGGGCAGCATAGTGGAAGTTGGTACGGTAAATGCGTTGTATGACGAACCGGCACACCCCTACACCCAGGCGTTGATTTCGGCGATTCCGATTCCCGACCCGAATATTGAGCGCGCTCGACGGCGTATTGTGCTGCAAGGTGATTTGCCGAATCCGTCCGATGAAGTGCCCGGATGCAAGTTTTCTAGCAGGTGCCCAAAGCTGACCACATTGTTGGATTCCGAGCGCACCAAATGTTTAACGCAAGTTCCAAGTTTGGAAAAAATCGGTGCGAAAGACCACCAGGTTGCTTGCCATTTTAGTGAGGCATTGCGGGTTTTCTAAGCTATAAAGCTGAGATGCTCATGAGAAATCTCTCAGTTTTGGCTTGTCAGAAGCGTTTGTTATTGCTTTTCTGCGCTTTGAGGTGTTTCATTGTGGGAACGCTACTGTGCGGGTGCGCATGTTTTGTCCCCTATGGGCAAGGCGTTGGCAGCGTGAAAAAGTATGGAAATCTTTTACTTAAGGAGTTACGGCTAATGAAAAAGCTTATTCCTGTGGTTGCTGGTGCATTGGCTCTTGCGTTGAGTTTGAGTGCGTGCAGTAACGACACTGATAAACCAGAGGAACCGGGCGACGTTGTCGTGCCGAGCGAGGGCTGGGATGTGAATCCTAAGGCGTACGAGGAACTAAAGGATGGCGGTACTCTGACCATCCCGATGTCTTCGGAGTTGGTAACGTTCAACATCTATTCGGCTGTCGGCAATAACGCACAACTGGTGTTTGGCACCAGCCCACTGTCAGAGCCGTGGTACTTCGTAAATGGGCTGGGGGAACTTATCTGGAACCCGCTGTTCTTGACGGAAGAGCCGAAGCCGGTGATTACTGATGATCAAATGGTGATCACTCTTAAGATCAACCCCGCAGCGGTGTGGGCCGATGGTGCCAAGATCACTGCTGATGACTGGATCGCTACTTGGAAAGCGCGCAACGGCGAACAGAAAGAATACAAACTTGCCACTTCTGACGGCTGGGAACAGATTGAGAGTATCACCTCCACAGATGATGGTGCCACTGCCACCATCACTTTCAAGACTACCTATCCAGATTGGTTGGCAATCGTCTACTTAGGCCCGCAGCGTGCTGAATCCGTCAAAGATGCCGAAACTTTCAATGATGGCTGGATTGATGCTGAAGTTGTGAAGAACTGGTTGTCTGGGCCGTTCACCATCGAGAGTTTCGACAAAGCCACTAGTACGGTGACCATGGTGCGTAACCCTAATTGGTGGGGAGAAACTGCGAAGTTAGATAAAGTCATTCTTAAATATGTGGCTGGGGCACAACAAGCTACCGCATTCGCCAACGGTGAAATCGACTACTATGACATCGGTTCTGACGCTGACGGCTACATACAGGCCACTACAGCTATCAACTCTGTGGTGCGCCAGTCCAACGGTCCGAATTATCGACACTTCACCGTCAACTCGCAAACTCCAGCGTTGCGCGATGTCAATGTGCGTCAGGCAGTACTCATGGGGTTAGATCGAGTAACTATTACGCAATCCGATCTAGTTGGTTTGCCGGTTGATGATGCTCAAATATCGAACAACGTTTTTGTGATGGGGCAGGAGGGTTACGTTGATCTCTCAGAGCAAACGGGGCTTAAATACGACGTTGCTGCTGCCAAAGCCAAGCTGGAGACTGCCGGTTATGTGATGAACGATGCCACCGGTTTCTATGAAAAAGATGGCGCACAGCTAACGCTTTACTTTGCAGTGTTGACTGGTATCGTCGCCTCAGAGAATGAGGCTTTGCTCATTCAGAGTCAACTCAAGGAAATCGGTATCGACATCCAGTTCCGGCAGATCAACACCGCTACCGATTGGCCGGGGGTGCTCACTGCGCACAACTTCGACATCATAGCGTTTTCTTGGATTGGTACGCCGTTCCCACTGCAGAACATCGGTCAGATATACGGTTGTTCTGCTGACGGCACTCCGTCCGATAGCAACTTCCCGCAGTTGTGCAATGGAGAGATTGATTCCCTCCGGGAACAGATTGACACCGAAATGGATGTAGCCAAGCGCCTTGAACTTGGCAAGCAACTTGCGGAAAAGATTTGGACGGAGGTTCACACCATTACACTGTGGCAGCGCCCGACGCTGATCGGTGTGCGCGACACTTTGGCCAACATTGGCGCTGGGGGTATGGCGCGTACGCCTTATACCTGGGTGAATGTGGGCTACGTCGCCTGAAAATAGTTGCCACCTGAGCTATCTCAGGTGCTGCCGTTGGGGTCTCATCTTGATTACTGGGTGAGACCCCAACGGTTTATTGTAAAAAAAGCGTTGGGGTGTGACGTGATTCTTTATAGGCGATTCCCGAACTTAAGGGAGCGCGCGGTACGCTATGTAGGTTGTCGTTGGTGTGCTTGCACCCTGGCGTTAGCTGGGGACGCACAGAAACGGGTTGGAAAAGATGTTGTTGCTTGCTCGCAGGAGTAGGCGTGACGTGAGAAGGAGTTCCAAGTGCTTAGCGCTTTCTCCCAAGTATTTCGGGTTCCTGAGCTGCGAAAGAAGCTCTTGTTTACGTTGGGTGTACTGGCACTCTTCCGGCTTGGTACCTCCATCCCGTCTCCGAACGTCAATATGGTTAATATTCGAGAATGTGCAGCCATCGCCGAGAGTGGCGAGATGGGCAGTGTCTACCAGTTGATCAATCTGTTCTCTGGTGGTGGGTTACTGAACTTGACGATTTTCGCGCTAGGTATCATGCCTTACATCACTTCGTCTATCATTTTGCAACTGCTCACTGTGGTGATTCCCCGGTTAGAGGCGTTGAAGAAAGAGGGTGCGGCTGGCCAACAGACCATCACCCAATACACCCGCTGGCTCACCATTGTGCTCGCGGTGTTACAGGCTACATCGTTTACCATGCTGGCTGTTTCTGGAAATATGTTCTCCGGTTGCACAGCGCAGGTTGTTTACTCCAAATCAATTTTCCCAATCATCGTAATGATTTTCACCATGATAGCTGGCACGTCTATCATCATGTGGCTTGGCGAACTGATCACCGACAACGGTGTGGGCAACGGTATGTCAATCCTGATTTTCACGCAGATTGTGGCTCAGTTCCCCAGTTCCATGTGGGGTATCAAGGAAACTAACGCCGGTGCGCGAGGCTGGTTCATGTTTTTCATGGTGATGGCCGTAGGGTTGCTGGTGATGGCGGCGGTTATCTTTGTGGAACGCGCGCAACGTCGTATTCCGGTGCAGTATGCCAAACGTATGGTGGGGAAGCGGTTGCTGGGCGGTACCACTACTTATATCCCAATTAAGGTTAACCAATCCGGTGTCGTTCCGATCATCTTTGCGTCGTCCATTCTTTACCTGCCGGTGTTGTATGCGATGTTCCGTCCAGAAACCGCAGCGGGGCAGTGGATATATCAAAACCTTTCTGGCCAGTCCAACTCTTGGATTTATAACATCAGCTTCTTCACGCTGATCGTCTTCTTCTGCTACTTTTATGTGTCGATCACCTTTAACCCAGTGGAGATCGCCGATAACATAAATAAATATGGCGGTTCGATACCTAGTGTGCGCGCCGGAAAAGCCACCGCGAATTATTTGGAGTATGTGTTATCACGGCTGACCGCACCAGGTGCTATCTATTTAGGAATCATTGCGCTTATTCCGATGCTGGCGATTTCGTTAGTTGGTGCCTCTGGTAAATTCCCCTTTGGTGGCACTAGTCTTTTAATTATGGTTGGCGTTGGTCTTGACACCGTTCGTCAGATTGAGAGTCAACTGCAGCAACGCAACTATGAAGGCTTTTTGAAATGAGATTGTTGCTCATGGGTGCTCCTGGTTCTGGCAAGGGCACCCAAGCGACCGCTATATCCAAGCGGTATGGTATCCCGGCCATATCTACGGGAAATATGTTTCGGGCTGCGGTAGCGTCTGGAACGGCGCTAGGCCATCAGGTTAGCGAACTGCTCGCCGCTGGTTTGCTGGTGCCAGACGTTGTTACCGATCAAGTGGTGGCGGAGCGGCTCGTTGAACCGGATGCAGTTGACGGCTGGCTACTTGATGGTTACCCGCGGACTCTTGGTCAGGTAAGCGCATTGCAGGCTTGTATGGCGCATCACGGTGTTGCTCTTGACGGAGTGCTTGCCATCATAGTGCCAACCGAGGAACTGTTAAAACGGCTGTTGCTACGTGCAGATATAGAAGACAGAGCCGACGACACAGCGGAGACGATCACTCGTCGCTTAGCGGTGTATCACGAGCAGACTGAGCCGGTGATTGAGCAGTATGCCGCAAGTGGTTTTGTGGTTCGCGTAGATGGGGTTGGTAGCGTGGCGGAAGTTGCTACACGAATCGCTACCGTGCTCGACCCACTGACGGAGTCTGCGGTTTAGCGATGGGGCGTATTCAGTTAAAGACACAAGAGCAGATATTGCAGATGCGAGCCGCCGGTTTGGTGGTCTGTCGCGGGTTGGAAGCTATGAGCGCTGCGGCTGTCGCCGGTGCTACCACTGCTGATATTGATGCAGTGGGGCGCGAAGTGTTGCTGCGCGCCAATGCGCAGTCAAATTTTCTAGGGTATGGCGGTGAATACGGCGTGACCCCATATCCGGGCGTGGCGTGTGTTAGCCCCAATGAAATGGTGGTACATGGCATTCCGGGTTCTCGGGTGCTGGTTGCGGGCGATGTCGTGAGTATCGATTTTGGCGCCATCGTGGCGGGTTGGCATGGTGATGCGGCTCGCAGCGTAGCGGTAGCGGCCGTATCGTCTCCGGGGTCAGCAGTTAGTGTGAGCGGAGAACCGTCTGGGGGAACAGACGTTAACGGCGTGTCGGCTAAAGTCATAGGCTTGATAGCTACCACCTGCGAGGCTAGCTGGGTGGGGATAACTGCGCTGTGGCGTGCGGCGCAACTCTCTGACGTGTCGCACGCCATCCAACGCTATGTTGAACGGCAACCGCACCGCTACGGCATTGTGCGCGAATATACCGGTCATGGCATCGGAACTGAGATGCATATGGATCCAGATGTGCCGAACTATGCTCGCCCGGGACGCGGCCCGCGTATCACTCCCGGAATGGTGCTCTGTATAGAGCCGATGTTAACTTTAGGGCACCCAGCAGTCACCGAACTGGAAGACGATTGGAGTGTGGTCACTCGGGATGGCTCATGGGCTGCTCATTGGGAAAACACCGTGGCGGTGTTAGCTGACGGTCTGTGGGTGTTAACTGAACCAGATGGCGGTGCGGCGGAGTTGGCTGCTCGCGGGGTGCCGTTAGCGTCGCTCGCTGTCGGTCGATAAACGACGGGGAACTGTTGTTAACGTTTGCGTTGGAGTAGCGACGGCCCTTTCGGAGATTCTCGTTATCCAGTGCTCGCAGTAACAGCTAAGCGGCTATGTTGTGAGGTCATTCCAGATTGCGGATATAGGCATGGCTCGGCGACGTGCCCCGAATGGTACGGTATCTGTGCCGGTGTATAGCACAATCCCTGCGATAAAGTCGTTGCCGAGTCTGCTCTCCAGGTGGGCTATGCCACGAAAATCTTCGGCTCTAGGGGTGGAGGAAGCCTTGACATCAATCGCTACGACTCGTCCGCGGCTGTCTTCCAGAATTAGGTCTACTTCAGTTTGGTCTTTTGTGCGATAGTGATAGAGAACTGCGGGGGTTTCACACCATGATAGTTGACGGGCGAGTTCCATAGCTACGAACCCCTCAAGTAACCCGCCCAGTGGGTTACTTTGTTTCGTCAGACCATCGGTGTTATAGCCTAGTTGGCTTGCAGCGATACCGGAATCAACGAATGCGACCTTTTCGGTGGTTATCGCTCGTTGGGTTAGATTGCGAGACCAGGCAGGAATGCGTTTGATTAGGAAAACCTCTTCCAGTAAAACGAGATAGCGACGGATAGTTGTAACTGGTAGCCCGGTTTCTTTCGAAAGATGAGCTGGAACCAGCAGTTGTCCCGATCTAGCAGCGATCAAGCGTATGAGTTGGCGTAGTTGCACTGAACGTTCTATCTGAGCAACCTGCATCACATCACGGTTCACTAGATCGGCGACATAGGAGTTATGAAAAACAGTGCGACGACGATCTGCACGAGCCACTGCTTCTGGAAATCCTCCTCGGACTAGGCGTTCAATGTAGCTGTGTCGGGTATCTACCGATGTGAAGTGCAACTGTGTACCATGCGAAAACAAGACATCTATAAAACTTCTTTGACCGGTTTGATCAATCTCGCCTTGAGAAAGCGGCCATAACTCAATAGTTTCCATTCGTCCAGGGAGGGCATCAGACACTTCGCGCAGACCCATCAATCGTGCAGATCCGGTAAGTAGGAAAGCGCCAGGACGGGGGTTGGAATCGACTTCGTGTTTTATGCTCAAAAGCAGGTCAGGTACTCGCTGTACTTCATCAATTACCAGCATTTGGTTACTCAATAAAAACTGGTTTGGATCTGCTGTTGCTGATTCTCGCCATGCGGGGGCATCCAGGCTTCGCATCACACCGTTGTATTTGTCAGCCAATTGGGCTGCAAGGGTGCTTTTTCCGCATTGCCGCGCTCCGTTCACCAAAACCACGCGGGTGTCTGCTAGCGCGGCTTCAACTGTTGCCGCTGCCCGGCGCGGCAACAGTTGTCCCAGTGGGGATTTTGGAATGTTTACCATGCTCTAATCTTACTCTAAATGGTCGTTTGGTCGCTGTGTTTGTGGTCGTTTGGTCGCTAAGAGCTGCGGGTGGTAAGCAAAAAATACCCTACGATTCAGGCGTTTTAGAGTAAAGGAAACTCTTAGGGAGAACTATTTAACGTCTGCGTTGGAATAGCGACGGCCCTTTCGGAGCTTCTCCAGGTGCACCCCCCACCCGATCACCGCCCAGTACTGGGTCGGTGTTGCGCAGACTGGCTGGTAATACCTGTAGCACTGGAAACAGCGCAGCGCCCGTCTCGGCTGCCCATAACTGCTCAAGCAGTTTGAAAAACTGGGTTGTGTCAATCGCACCTTCGGTGTATGCCTGCTTTAGGAGTTCTTCTACGAGTTGATGCTCAGATTCGCTAACGGGCATATTTGGGTTGTTAATATAGCGCTGTTCAATTGGTTGTCCGCTCATTCCTATCCTTCATGTTCGACTCCAGCTCTAAACTCTACTAGGCTGAGCACATGGCGGAACAACGATTACAGATCAATATGCCGAATGAACAGGCGATAGGCGTGTATGCCGACTTTGTACGCGCTTGGCACACTAACGACGCTTTTGTGCTCGACTTTGCCGCGTTGCATGAGCCAGCCACTTCCACCGACGACGGCGTGCTGATTAAAGCTGGAGTGGTGTCGCGGGTGCGCATTCCGCCAAGTCAGGTGTTTGAGCTAATGAAAGCGTTAGAGCAACAACTTTCTGCGTGGGAGAAAGAAACCGGCCGCAACGGCGTGTAGAAATATGGGCGCTGATAGTATTTAAGGATGAGTCAAGAGGTTTTCGAGAAGTACGAATCGAACGTTCGCTCGTATTCCCGCAGTTTTCCCACCATTTTCACTCGGGCTAAAGGGTCGTTGTTGTATGACATCTCCGGGCGTGAGTTCATCGACTTTTTCTGTGGTGCCGGCGCACTTAACTATGGGCATAACCCCGACTACATCAAAGCTAAGCTGGCGGCGTATCTCGAATCAGACGGTGTCATGCATTCGCTTGACATGTACACCGTACCCAAGGCGGAGTTCATTGAATACTTCGAGACGAAAATTATTGAGCCGCGCGGATTCGATTACAAAATCATGTTCACCGGTCCTACCGGCACCAACGCCGTAGAAGCTGGGTTGAAGTTGGCTCGCAAGATCACTAAACGTCTAGGGGTGTTCGCATTCCAGGGCGCTTATCACGGTATGACGCTCGGTTCGCTCGCCCTCACTACGGACGCTGGTTCGCGCTCTGGTGCCGGAGTGCCGCTCGGCAACGTCACTCACCTCCCAGCCCCGTACCAATATGGCGAAGAGTTTGCCCTCACTTATTTTGAAGACCTCATCACCTCCGATCACTCTGGGGTGGAACTTCCAGCGGCACTCGCATTAGAGACGGTACAAGCTGAAGGCGGAGTGCATGTGTTCAGCAACGCATTCCTGCAAGGGTTGCAGCGTATCTGCAAACGTTATGGCATTCTGTTGTTGGTTGACGACATTCAGGTGGGGTGTGCTCGCACGGGTCGTTTCTTTAGCTTTGAACGAGCTGGAATCAAGCCGGACATCGTAGTGGTATCTAAATCTATCGGCGGATATGGAATGCCGATGGCGCTCACCTTGTTTCGTCCCGAGTTAGACATCTGGTCGCCGGGGGAGCATAACGGCACTTTCCGCGGCAATCAGCTAGCTATCGTGGCCGCCAAAGCAGGTTTAGAAGTGCTGCTTAACGATCACGTCGAGGACGGTGTCACTGAACGCGAAACCATTGTGCGTGATTTCTTAAACACAAACGTTGCTAACATCCCCGGAGTGCAGGAAGTGCGTGGCCGGGGGCTAATTTGGGGTATCGATGTTGGAACCGATGCTAAGGCGGCAAAGATCGCTAAGGCGGCATACAACTCTGGGCTGATCATGGAACGTGCCGGGCGTGATAACTCGGTGTTGAAGATCATGCCAAGTTTAGTGATTCCGCTGGATACGTTGCAGCTTGGATTGGAGATCGTGGCGCAAGTGGTGCAGGAAACTAGGTAGCAGCTATGAGGTTTTTGATCGCACTTTGGGCGGCGAAAGCGTCTGCTGTACTGCTGCGGTTGCTGGGACGGAACGCCACACAGTTCCCTGGCGCGTTGGCGATGCGGCTTTGCCCCGGATTCCTAGCGAAGGTCGGGAAGCCTGCTCGTATCATCGCTATCACTGGTAGCAATGGAAAAACCACCACCACTAACTTCATCGTCGCTGCTTTAGAGGCGCTCGGAGTGCGGCTACTGTCAAACAAACTTGGCTCCAATTTGGAAGCCGGTATCGCCACTTCGCTTGCGTTGGGTGCGAAACTCACCGGCGCGCCACGCTGCGCAGTTGCCGTTTTTGAAGTGGACGAACGAGCGTCAAAACTTATCTATGCCCATGTCACCCCGGAACTGCTGTTGATCACTAATCTCACCAACGACACCATCAAACGCAACGCTCACCCGTCTTACATTCGTTGGATTATTGAACAAGCTTTGCCGTCCAGTACAAAACTGGTGCTCAACGCCGCCGACCCGGTTAGTGCGATGCTGGCTGTCGATCATAAACGAGTGTTTTTCGCACTAGACGCAGTAGCTGACTATCGGGCGCTTAGCTGGGGTGACGGTGTGTTGCGAGCATCCACTCCGACAGGTGAGCAGGAGTATCCACTGATTCATGACAACCGAGTGAACGTCGCTAATGAGGTTGCCGCCGTAGCAGTGTTGAGTGAGTTCGGAGTTAGCGAGATTGCTCGGGGGCTAGCTGCGGCAAAGGTTCCGGGTTCGCGTTACCAAAAAGAAATGATCAGTTGGCTTAGCGTGGTGTCTATGACTGCAAAATCCGCTAGTCCTCCTGCGGTTTCTACGGCGTTGCGCTACGCAGCGGATGCGCCGGGGCGCAAGGCGCTTATTGTGGCCTATGACGATATTGGCGAGTTCGATACGGGATGCGAAAACACTTGTTGGTACTACGATGTCGACTTCACAGCGCTTACTGATCCGTCATTTGTTTTCATAGTGTTTGCTGGGCCGCGACATTTGGACGCTGTTGTCAGGGCACTGCTGGCCGGGGTGGATTCAGCGCTGATTCGCAGCACCCCCGCAGAGGATGCTGCGGCGGATTTAGTTAAGTTGGACGGCGTTGACAAACTGTTTTTGCTGCACGACTCGCCGCTTGTCAATTCGGAACCGATCATCAAGGCCGGATTACGACGCAGGTTGGGGGTGAGCGCGTGATAATCGAACATTTATATCCGGAAGTCGCCAATCTGTACGGCGATCCGTATAACGTTGAGATTTTACGGTTAAGTCGTCCAGATGCGCTGGTAATTGAAACGCAGTTAGCTGAAGCGCCAGCCTTTGCTGTCCGGGATGACATCGACCTGGTGTATCTCGGTTCGATGACGGAAGCTGCGCAGCAGCAGGCGGCGGATGCACTGGAGCCGTACCGGGAGCGCATCGCCTTACTTGTTCGTCTGGGTAAGCATTTCCTCTTCACTGGCAACGCGCTTGATTTGGTGGGGGAGCGCGTCGTCAACCACGATATGGGTTACGAGTTTGCCGGGTTGGGGTTTTTCCAGTTTGTTACCACACTACGGATGTTTTCTCGGGTACATAATCGCATGTTCACTACAGTTAACGGTTTGCCGATGGTGGGGTATCGTTCCACTTTCAGCTACCACGCTTTGCGTGGTGAGCAACGCAGTGTGGACTGGGGGTTCGGCCATATCGTACAGGGGCAGGGGCTTGCCGCTGGTTGCGATGAGGGGGTGAGGTTGCATAATCTCATCGCCACCGAAATCATCGGCCCGCTGCTGATCACTAACCCGCTGTTCACCAAGCAGTTGTTAGCGGTGATCGGTGGTGGCGATGCGCCGTTGGCACACGAAGAAGCGTTGCTGGCTGCATATCAAGCTAGATTGGCTGAGTTCCGCGACCCGCGTCGCTGGGGTGGACATTAAAATAAGTTGGTTGCGTAGCGACATTTTTACGGTTGAGCCATTAGCCAATCGAGACACGATATTTGCAAAATGCCATCGTGCGATATTGGTGGGTTCTGATCGAGGGTAAGCAGATACTTTGGATGGTGGTCTCGTAGTGCGAGCAGCGGTTTCAACTCGCGGGCTAACGTGGCTGGGTCGCGTAGCGTTTCACACACCTGGTAGTAAACGGTATCCGCCCCGTCGCCTACAACGAAATCGATTTCGCCTGACGCAACTGCGCCGACACGTACCTTGCCATTACGGCGTACTAGCTCAAGGAATACGATATTTTCCAAGATGTGGCCGGTATCACTCCCGGTAAAACCAACTAATGCGGCACGCAACCCTGGGTCTACTACATAGTATTTTTCTGACCCGGTGAGGTAACGCAACCCTTTGACATCCCATCGCCGTGCAGGGTAACAGAGGTAAGCGCTGGTCAGCCCAGAAATGTACTTGTCGATAGTGGTGCTTGATGGGGATCGGCCAGCTGATTCTAAACCAGCGCTCACTCGCCGCAACGACGTTAGGTTGCCAATGTTATGAAACAGGAAGCGCACCACATCTTCGAGCGCAGCGGCGGTTGACACCTGCTGGCGTATAACAACGTCTTTTAGGAGCACTGTGTCAAGGATGCCATTCAAGTAATCGCTGACGGCAACGGCATCCGGAATCAAATTGAGCACGAATGGGAATGAACCATAGCGAATGTACTCCGTATAGAGCGCAGTGAGTGATAAGTCATCGGGGTTTTGTTGCCGACGACCGGTTACAAACTCAGCAAACGACAAAGGCAGTAGCGATAACTCAACATAACGACCAGAAAGCAGTGTGGCTAGTTCGCCGGAGAGCAGGCTGGCGTTGGAACCTGTTATATAGAGGTCTATGTTGGCTCGCAACAGCAAGCTGTCGGCCATTCGTTCGTAATGCTCCACCAACTGCACTTCATCGAGGAAGACGTATGTGGTGCCAGTTGGGGCAAGATTTTCGATGATGTAGTCATGCAAGTTTTTGTGATTTGTAACTAGTTCTGCGTTGGCTAAGTCATCCATTGCGAGTGCAATGATGTTGGCCGCTGGCACTCCTTCGGCAAGTAGTTCGCGTTGAAAGAGCGTTAGCAGCGTCGATTTACCGCAGCGACGTACGCCAGTTATTACTTTGATAACTTGGCGATCACGCCAGCGGCGAAGCATAGCTAACCCTTCAGGTCTGCTCAGTAATGCGTACATATTGTCCAGTGTACTGGACAATATGTATAAATATTCCAATATCGTCTAATAGACTGGACAATATTGATAAACGTACCTATATCGCTCAACGTGCTGAACAATGTGGTTAGAGTTGCTCGGCGCGTACTCGAAAGCTGGGGGATCGCCGCTTAACCCTGCTTGGCGCGTACCCGGAGCTTGGAGCGTCCTTGTGCAGGTAACACGTTTTTACGCACCCGCACTACGACCGGGGTTACTTCCAAACATTCGTCTGGCGCGCAGTACTCCAACGACTGTTCTAAGCTCATCGAGCGGGGAGGAATTAGCCGTTCCAACTCTTCGCCAGTAGAGGAACGCACATTGGTGAGGTGCTTCTCTTTGGTGGGGTTTACATCCATGTCGTCGGGGCGGGCGTTTTCACCCACTACCATGCCTTCGTAAGTGTCGTCGCCCGGTTTCACAAATAGCACCCCGCGTTCTTGCAGGTTGAACAGCGCGTACGAGCTTACTTTGCCTTGCCTATCGGCCACCAGCGACCCGGTGTTACGGTTGCGTAGTTCGCCCACCCAGGGAGTGTAACCCTCGAACAAGTGGTTAGCGATGCCAGTTCCCCGGGTGCCGGTTAGGAACTCGGTGCGGAATCCAATCAACCCCCGGCTAGGCACCACATACTCTAACCGCACCCAACCAGTGCCATGGTTTACCATCTGTTCCATAACGCCTTTCCGAGCGCCCAGCAGTTCAGTTACCGGGCCAAGGTGCTCTTCGGGCACGTCGATGGTGAGCCGTTCGGTTGGTTCATGTACCTTGCCGTTGATAAGTTGAGTGACCACCTCCGGTTTGCCAACCGTCAACTCAAAGCCCTCTCGGCGCATCATCTCTACCAACACTGCAAGTTGCAGTTCGCCGCGTCCCTGCACTTCCCAAGTGTCTGGGCGGTCGGTGCCCAACACGCGAATGGAGACATTGCCGATCAGTTCAGCGTCAAGACGGTTTTTTACTAGTCGGGCGGTGAGCAGTTTTCCGCTGCTACCTGCTAGTGGCGATGTGTTAATGCCGATCGTCATTGAGATAGATGGTTCGTCTACGTGGATGAGTGGCAGCGGGCGCGGGTCGGCGGGGTCGGCGATAGTTTCACCGATAGTGATCTCAGAGATACCGGCTACCGCGATGATGTCTCCGGGGCCAGCTTGATCAACCGGCACTCGCTCCAGAGCTTCGGTGAGCAGTAGTTCGGAGAGCCGTACCACTTGCACTGAGCCATCTCGACGACACCAAGCCACTTGTTGACCGCGGGTGATATTGCCTTCTACGATGCGGCAGAGCGCTAGTCGTCCCAGGTATGGCGACGAATCAAGGTTAGTGACATGGGCTTGTAGCGGCGCACCGTCGGTATAACTTGGGGCTGGGATAGCTTCGGCAATCAGGTCGAAAAGAGGTTGCAAGTTTTCCGAATCGGGCATCTCGCCATCGCCGGGGCGGGAGAGCGACGCACGCCCCGCTTTTGCGGCGCAGTACACCACCGGAAAATCGAGCGCTGTGGTGTCGCTATCGTCTTCGATGAGATCCATAAACAGGTCGTAAGTTTCATCCACTACTTCGGCGATACGAGCGTCGGGGCGGTCTACTTTGTTAATCACCAAAATGATAGGTAGTTTCTTGCTGAGCGCTTTGCGTAACACGAAACGGGTTTGTGGCAACGGCCCTTCGGAAGCGTCCACCAGCAGCAGCACACCGTCCGCCATCTCTAGACCGCGTTCCACTTCGCCGCCGAAATCGGCGTGTCCGGGGGTGTCAATGATGTTGATGGTGAGCGCCAGACCGTCACTGGTGACGTGGCGCACTGCGGTATTTTTCGCCAGAATGGTGATGCCTTTTTCACGCTCTAAATCCATCGAGTCCATAACCCGGGTATTCACGTCTGCGCCTTCGCGGAACGCCCCAGACTGCCACAGCATCGCGTCGACCAGCGTAGTTTTGCCATGGTCTACATGCGCGACTATGGCGACGTTACGTAAGTCAGAGCGGGTTGACATTATAGGAACCTCCATTTTGGCTGCGGTCACTGCTCGTCAAGTGTACGCGCTTTAGCGATGGCAACTTGAAAGAACTCATCGGCTTCTCGCCGCGTTGCCACATAATCAATATGTGGGGCAACGCCGCAACTAGCTCGAAGCGCCACTATGATGCGTCTACGATTAAACAGTGCCGCTAGGTGCGCGCACCGAAACTTACGCAACCAATTAACCGACGCTACTGTGCTAAGTGTGCGCTTTATCGAGAGTGCGCATTTGGAACGCTGATTAAGTGATGCGTTTTTTTGGTTTAGCATTAGTTATCGAATCAGCACTAAATAATGTTGTGTTGCTGTTGGTGTGTTCTGGGGCTCGTTCAGTTGATAAGTCTGGGCAACTGAACGAGCCTTTGAGCTGTGAAACGGATGGAGAAGTAAGTTATGCCAGGCGTTGTTATCATCGGTACCCAATGGGGAGATGAAGGCAAGGGCAAAGCAACCGATGCCCTTGGAGATCGGATGGATTACTGTGTGCGTTACTCCGGCGGCAACAACGCCGGGCATACGGTGGTGGTAAATGGTGAAAAGTTCACGTTGCACCTGTTGCCGTCCGGCATTCTCAACGCTGGCTGTAGTTGTGTGATCGGTAACGGTGTGGTGGTCGATTTGGGTGTGTTTTACGACGAACTGGACGAATTGGCGGAGCGTGGAATAGTGGTGGCGCACCCGCTAATCAGTGCGAATGCGCATCTCATCACGGCGTATCATGTCACTTTGGATAAAGTGAGCGAACGGTTCGCTGGGTTAAAGAAAATCGGCACCACTGGGCGAGGTATCGGCCCGGCGTACTCCGACAAGGTAAACCGCATCGGGCTTAGGGTGCAAGATATTTTGGATGCTGATACGCTCACTGCGAAAGTGGAGGCCGCACTTGAACAGAAGAATCAAGTGCTGGCCAAAATATACAATCGGCGGCCTATCGCGGCACAGCCGATCATCGCGGAGTTGCTGACGTACGCTGAGCGGTTGCGCCCTTATGTTGTGGATGCCGCCCGGCTGTTAAATGACGCGCTGGATGCGGGCAAAAATGTGTTGTTCGAGGGTGCGCAGGCTCATCATCTTGATGTAGATCATGGCACCTATCCTTTCGTCACTTCGTCTAATCCGATCGCTGCGGGGGCTTGTACCGGTAGTGGAGTCGGCCCAAAACGTATCGACCGAGTGATCGGAATCGCTAAGGCGTACACCACCCGAGTGGGAGAAGGGCCGTTCCCCACCGAATTGTTGGATGCTACCGGTGAGCAGTTGCGCACAAGGGGGGGCGAATATGGGGTGACTACCGGTCGGCCCCGCCGCACCGGATGGTTCGACGCGCTGGTAGTGGAGCAGGCCAATAGAGTAAACGGTGTTACTGATGTGTTTCTCACTAAGCTTGATGTGCTCACCGGCTGGGAGCAGATTCCGGTGTGTGTGGGTTACCGTATCGATGGGGCGATAATCGAACATTGGCCAATGACGATGAGCGAACTGGAACACGCCCAGCCGGTGTACGAATATCTGCCCGGGTGGGTAGAAGACATCACTGCGGTACGCACTTTCGCTGATCTGCCAGTTAATGCTCAAGCGTACGTCAAACGGATAGAGTCACTTATTGGTGCGCGTATCTCCGGAATTGGGGTAGGGCCAGGGCGTGACGAATCGATTGTGATTAACCAACTTGTGTAGCCCTTGGGTAAATCTTTAGTTCATCGCCGATCGAGGTACGAGATGATGCGTAGTATTTGGGTGTAGAGCCACACTAACGTTACTGACAATCCGAAAGCAGCTATCCATCCTTGGCTGGCGGGTGCTCCCATCTTGACTCCCCGTTCAATGTAGGTGAAGTCATCCACTAGCGAAATGACGGCCAAGGTGACACCTACCAGCGCGGCCAGCCAAGCCAAACCATTTACCGTCCCGGTGGCTCCAGGAAACAAACCGGTGTTGAACCCCAACAGAGCGGCGATCAGTGAGAATAAAGCCACTCCAGCGTAACCCAGCAGGCAGAGCCGGACGATGCGCGAGATTTTGCTGGAAGTGCGTATTCCCCCGAAATAAAAGGCCGCCAACACTAATGCGGCAGCCACAAAAGTGCCAAAGATGGCTTGCACAATGATGCCAGGGTAATACATCTCAAAAGCTGTCGAGATAGCTCCGATGAACACCCCTTCAAAAACTGCGTATGCGAACGCTAACGGCGCTCCCATACTGCGACGAAACGCCGCCACCAGCGGGAAGATGATGGTTACTAAGCCGCAGACTAACGCTGCCGGCATCAGCAACTCAAGTGGGATTAACTGCGCTGAGAAGTACGCCACTGCGGCTAACGTCACCAGGATGCCGGCGGTCTTTTGAATCACGCCGTCATAAGTCATCAGGTCAGCGGTGTTCTGGGAAAGGTATGGGGGCTGTTGCACTGCAGGGGCGCTCTGCTGCTCATAAGGGTTGTAGCCGGAACCTTGAGCGTAGGGTTGCTGGTAGTCGCCACGTTCACCGTAGTAGTTCGGTTGTTCGGTGTAGGGCGCGTAGGTTTGCGCGGGAGTAAAAGTATTGGAAGCGGAAAATACTGGGTTGTTCGCCATATCGTTTTCTCCTTAAAGTCGCTGTGCATAGTCTACTTAAAATAAGGGGCGTGTGAAGCTATTGGCGAGACTTAAGGGAACATTGGTTTTCTTATTTAAGCCGAGCTGAGAATAAACGGCAGGCGAGTTCACTATTAAACTAGGGGCATGAACGATCTTTCTAGCAAAGTTGCTGCCGCGCTCGACGCGACGTTTGACGACTACCGAGCCTTTGTAAACATCCCTAGCGTCTCTTCACAGCCTGAACATGCTGCTGACGTTGCACGCACCGCTGAAACGCTGGCGGCGTGGTTGCGCGATTTGGGAGGAGAGGTGCGTGTGGTACGGGAGGGCGGGCAGCCTGCGGTGCTCGCCCATTTTCCGGCTCCTGCGGGAAAACCGACGGTTTGTTTGTATGCCCATCATGATGTGCAACCGACGGGGGAGTTGTCCCAGTGGACGACACCACCGTTCGCAGCCGAAGAGCGGGTCGGTAGACTATACGGTCGCGGCGCAGCTGATGACAAAGCTGGAGTTATGAGTCATCTGGCGATGCTGCGAGCTTTTGACGGGAAACCTCCGGTAGGGGTGAAACTTTTTATAGAAGGTGAAGAGGAGTGCGGGTCAGTTTCATTACTTAATGTGATTGAACGGCACCGCGAAATGCTGGAAGCCGATATGTTCCTCATCGGTGATGGCGGCACTTGGGAGGTCGGCACCCCCGCATTGGGTACTTCGCTACGAGGTGTAGTGAGTGCGGTGTTCACCGTCTCAACGCTTAGCTATGGGGTGCATTCTGGTGAATATGGCGGCGTGGTGCCGGATGCGCTTACCGCACTGGTACGGTTGCTGGCTACGTTGCATAACGACGACGGTTCAGTGGCTATCAAAGGGTTGGTGTCTCGGCCGGGATCGGTGGTGGATTATCCGCTAGATCGGTTAGCAGACGAAGCCGCGAAGTTGCCGGGTACTGAATGGATTGGCAACGGTTCTGTCACTGATCGGATGTGGACGCAACCGGCGTGCGCTACGCTCGCTATCGACACCACCAGCGTGGCGAATGCGTCTAATACGCTGATTCCGAGCGCTACTGCGAAAGTGAGTGTGCGTATCGCCCCAGGGGACAACGGCAAGAGCGCGCTGAATGCTTTGATTGAACACCTCAAAACACATGTTCCGTGGGGCGCGCAGCTTGAGTTTGGTGAACTTGATTCCGGTGACCCTTGCACGGTGGCGGCTGACGGCCCGATCAACACGCTTTATCGCGCGGCGTTAAGCGAAGCGTTCGGAGTGTCACCAGTGGAGATGGGCACGGGCGGCTCAATTCCAATGATCGCTGATTTCCAGCGCGCATTTCCCGGTGTCGAGATTGCCGTCACTGGAGTATGCGACCCTACGTCACGGATGCACAGTACTGACGAGTCGGCCTCCATTGCTGACTGGCGTAAATACACCCACGCTACCGCGCTATTTTTAGAAAAACTCGGGCGCAGTGGGCAATGAATTGAACTGACGACGAGTAGGCGGGTTATCGGGAAAGGTTGACAGTACCGAATGGATGAGCCGGTTTCAGTGTATGAGGGTTTCGTGGAGCGTAAGGTGCGAGAAGCTATTGCAGCTGGACACTTTGACGAGTTACCTGGTGCCGGAAAACCGTTGCGGATGCGGCATTCCCGGGATGCTAACTGGTGGTTGCGGTGCAAAATTGAAGACGAACAGTTAGACGTAGCCGAACTCTTTTACCAAATGCGCTGCTCCCAGCACGAAACTTAAGTTAGAGAGTTTAATCTTATGAGTGGAGTTTCGGTTTTTAATCGTATGTAGTTTGACCCTGTTCTCCGGGCATATGACTGATTTTGGGGTGCATTTTGGGTGCTGTTGGTTGTTGCGTGAGTTTGGGACCCGAGTTCGCCGCCTTTGGGTGGTTTTGGGGGTTGGATACGGGTTTGGTTAGGTATTTTGCTGTTGTTTTGGTGTGTTTTTCTGCACTAAAGTGGAGTAATCGTTTTCGGATTAGTGACGTTCATTGCGTACTTTACTTGGGATGTGTC
>JAIRZI010000026.1 GCA_031267295.1 Propionibacteriaceae bacterium
GGTTAGGAGACCAACTACTTGAAGAAGCCACCAATGATACAGTTTTAGGAACAATCGACGGTGAACCAACCTGGGTTTCACAGTACCGAGGCATGATGCCCGACTACGCAAACATAGAAGACACCAATAATCTTTGGTCAGGTAGTACTGATAGCTGGGTAGCAACCAAAGCAGGTTTTGCAGCCTGGTATGTGCGTGAAGGTAATGGGGTAATTGAGGCTTACGTGTTTATCAACGGTGTTGCTGTAGGTGGCGGAACAAATTCAAATCATAGTCCTGCCGGCAATTGGAATGGGATAATTGCTTTTGACGAAGGAGATGTTATCAGTCGAAGAGCAGGCAACGATTCGGGCATTTATTTGTACTATATTCCCCCGAAAGCTATTACTCCACCCGAACTAAACGAAAACTACTCCACCAACGAAACTAACACAGGCAAAAGATGGGTTGACGGCAAGCTGATATACAGCAAGGTGATTTATCGCAATATTAACGCGGTGTCGTTTACATATACTCAAGGCGTTTTTATTTCCAACCTATTTAGCTCAAGCAGCTACGTTGACGAAATGATAAAAATAGAGTGGTCTGGCGTTAAAGATTCCAAATATAGTCTTACTGGCTCGCCATCATATGTAAATACTATAGATAATGTTGCTTTGACTTTTTATTACTATGCGAGCGAAAATAATCTCTATTATGCTCAACAAAATATAAATCCACTGACGGATTTGACTATTACGATGGAGTATACGAAAAAGTAACTTGCCCAAGTTACCAACTGCGCAGAGAGGAACAGATAGCCCGACCCTGGTTGGCGGCGCTACAATTCCGTCGTTTGCAAACAATTTCTAAAATAGGCGGTTGTGATTGCGCTAGAATCAACTTCGACACGGGAGCTCGTGAGTGCGGGCTGAGAGGAGAGCGGAAGCTCTCGACCGAAGGAACCTGATCTGGGTAATGCTAGCGCAGGGAGTTCACCTCTACGGCTGATCATCAGCCATAACCCGTGCCCTTCACAACTGAAAGGCACATGCTATGAAAATTCGAGATTACGGTAAGCGGGTGCGGTCGAAACTGCTCACGCCCGGTTTGGTAATTGTTACGGCGCTTGCATTGAATGGTTGTTCAACCGGGAATAACCCTAATGACAACCCCTCTTCCAGCACACCGACCACTCTCACCGTGGTGACACACGGTTCTTTCAGTCTCTCCGAGGAGACGAAAGCGGCGTTCGAAGCGTCCACCGGCATCAAGGTGACGTACCTCAGCCCCGCTGACGGTGGCACCTTGGTGAGCGAACTGATTCTCACCAAAGATGCTCCGCTGGGTGACGTGGTGTTCGGCATCGATAACACATTCGCAGGTCGCGCCATCGCAGCCGGGGTGTTGCAGCCGTACCAGTCTGCTAACTTGCCCGTCGGAATTGATGCGATATTGGCTGACGGCATCGGCTCGCTAACCCCTATTGATTACGGTGATGTTTGCTTGAACGCCGACATCGCTTGGTATGAAGAACATGCCCAGCAACTACCAGCTACTTTTGAAGATTTGATCGACCCTGCCTATTCCGGGCAACTGGTGGTGACGAATCCGGCGCTGTCGTCACCGGGGTTAGCGTTTCTGAGCGCTACCGTCGGCGCTTTCGGTGAAAATGGTTACCTTGATTTCTGGAGAAGTCTTGCCGCCAACGGCATGAAAGTTGCTTCCAGTTGGACACAGGCGTATACCGTGGAGTTCTCCGGAAGTTCCGGCCACGGTTACTATCCGCTGGTGCTGAGTTACGCAACCTCACCGATGTATGAAGAGGACGAAACCGGCGTGAGCGCCACCGTCGCACTACCGGGCATGTGCTTCCGGCAAGTGGAGTATGCGGGGATAATTGCAGGCGCGCAGAACCCGGAAGGGGCGCAAAAGTTCATCGATTTCTTACTTACGCAAGAAGTGCAAGAAACAATTCCGGACGAGATGTACATGGCACCGGTGAACCCGACGGCCACTCTTCCCGCAGCGTGGAGCAAATATGTTTCGGCGGTCACCACACCGATCAATGTGCCAACAGCCACCATCGCCGAAAGGCGAGATGCCTGGATTCAGGCCTGGACTGAAACAGTTCTCGGGTAAGTGAAAACCATGGTTCAAATAAACAACTTCGTTACGACGATCAACGGGGCAAACGTTAATCATGCGGTGTTCGTCTCAGTTCAATACTGCAATGAACCGCTCGGCGAGGACGACTATGACTTCCGCACTCCGGTAAGAGATTGATTGGTCATGTTACTCCGGCCTAAGCGAAAAGGTGATCTTCAGCGCTGCGCCTTTTCGGTGCAGCGGTGTGGTGCTAGAAAAAGGTTTTGTGGACGGTTGGGAGACATGCAAAGTGGAGGTTAAGTGAGTGTGTCAAGGCAGCAGTGGGCGAGAGTTACGACTCTTGGCCGCTGGTTGCCTTGGGCACTCACCGCACTTATTCCTTTGGCCTTTTTGGCCATATTTTTCGTTTTACCAGTGTTTGGGCTGGTTAGCAGAGGGTTCCATGACGGCGACACCTGGACGCTCAGTAACGTCACCGCAGTATTGAGTTCGACACGCACCTGGCGCATCATCCGGCAAACGTTGCTGTTCGCTGTCTCCGGCACTTGCTGCACGGTACTGCTTGGGGTGCCGGGGGCATATGTGTTGTATCGGTTACGCTTACCGGGGCAGCGAGTGTGGCGAGTTATGGCGAGCGTGCCGTTCGTGCTGCCGTCTGTGGTGGTCGGGGTGGCATTCAAATCATTGCTAGCGCCGAACGGGCTGCTCGGATTTTTGGAGTTGGATGGGTCGCCGGTTGCGATAATTGCTGCGCTGGTGTTCTTCAATTATTCGGTGGTGGTGCGTACTGTTGGCGCATTTTGGGCAGGTCTTGACGTGAAGCAGGTTGAGGCGGCGCGTTCTCTTGGCGCTTCCCCGTTTCGAGCTTTCACCACAGTAACTCTGCGCGCGCTCACTCCGGCGATCATGTCGGCGGCAGCGTTAGTGTTTCTGTTCTGCGCATCAGCATTCGGGGTGGTGTTAGTGCTGGGCGGTTCACGCTACGGCACAGTGGAAACTGAGATTTGGTATCAAACTACGGCACTGCTCAATCTTCCAGCGGCAGCGGCGTTATCAATCGTGCAGTTGGTGATTGTGGTAGTGAGTTTGTCACTGTCGAACGTCGCGCGCACTCATCAAGAACGGGCGTTACGTCTGGCAGGACGCACTACGGAACGGTCGCTCACTTTAACGGATGTGCCGGCGCTTGTGGTTACCGTACTCACAATGGGGTTGTTGTTGGTGGCTCCGCTGGCAACATTGTTATGGCGTTCGCTACAAACCCGTAACGGTTTCGGTTTCGGCAACTATGCATTGTTGGCAACCACCGCTAACGGTTCACTCAGCGTCAGTGTGTGGCAAGCGGCGCTGAACTCGCTGCTAACTGGAGCGGTAGCCATGCTATTAGCAGTGACGTTGGGAGCTGCCGTGAGCTACCTACTTTCGCGTCGTCCAACTTCCATTTGGGGACACGCACTGTTGCGATCGCTAGATTCAGCTTTCATGTTGCCGCTCGGCGTGTCAGCGGTGACGGTTGGGTTCGGGTTTCTCATCACACTGAACCGCCCGCCGCTGGATTTGCGCACTTCTTGGGTGCTAATTCCCATCGCGCAGGCCATCGTAGCGTTGCCCCTAGTGGTACGCACATTATTACCCACTTGGCGCGCTATTGATCCTAAACTGTGGGAAGCCGCCGCCACACTTGGAGCAACTGAAGGACGAATATTACGCACCATTGATCTGCCTTTGTTGCTGCGGAGTTTGGGGCTGGCAGTGGGGTTCGCGTTCGCCACTTCACTAGGTGAGTTTGGGGCGACAAGTTTCTTATCGCGCCCAGATCGTCCCACGCTTCCCGTGGTGGTGTACAAATTGATCTCCCGTCCCGGAGTGGACAACCTTGGAATGGCGTTGGCCGCCGCCGTGGTGCTAGCGCTACTAACGGGTGTTGTGATGGCAGTTGCAGAGCTATTAAGTAAAGGTGAGGAGTCGGGTTGGTGATGCTTGAAAAGATGAATCCAGATTGGGAAGATTTGTATGATGACATTTTGTGACTGGATTGCTTCGTCGCTTGCGCTCCTCGCAATGACGGGGAAAGGTTTTACGCTCTTCGCAATGATTGGCGACGGGTGGTTGTGTTTCTGGTTTTCCGTCATTGCGAGGAGCGTAGCGACGAAGCAATCCAGAAACGGACGGTGTGGTTTCGCAATGACGGTTGGTGAGGGGGATGGGTTTGGGGTATGAGGTGGATATTGTTGATGAGATGGTTATCGATGAGGAGTTGGGTTGGTGAGTGAAACGGGTTTGAGTCAAGGTACGGGTCTTGAACTGCGCAGCGTCAGTGTTTGTTACGGTGACGCAAACGCAGTGTCACAGGTGAGTTTTCAAGTGTCCCCGGGAGAGATCGTCGCGCTGCTTGGTGCGTCTGGTTCGGGGAAGTCTAGTCTGTTGCGCGGTGTTGCTGGTCTGGAACCTTTGGCTGCTGGGCAAGTGTTGTGGGATGGTCAAGATTTAGTAAAAACTCCTACGCATCTGCGCGGTTTCGTGTTGATGTTTCAAGATTCGCAGCTTTTCCCACATTTGAATGTGAGTGGGAACATCGCATACGGCATCAATAGGTTACCGACCGCAGCACGTCAAGCCCGAGTGAATGAGTTATTGGCATTAGTTGGTTTACCGGGATACGGTAAGCGGCGGATAGCCGAGCTTTCTGGTGGGCAAGCGCAGCGGGTGGCGTTGGCGCGCTCATTGGCACCCAACCCGCGCATGTTGCTGTTGGACGAACCGTTATCATCCCTTGACCGTGGGTTGCGAGAGCGGCTGGTAGCCGAACTGGGAACCATCATCAGAAGTAGTGGCACCGCAGCAATCTACGTAACTCACGACCAGAGCGAAGCATTCACGCTCGCTGACCGGGTGGGGGTGTTGCAGGACGGGCAACTGTTACAGTTCGCCACGCCAGACGAACTACGTCGCCATCCGGCGAGCGACTATGTTGCCGAGTTTGTACACGCTTGATCTGCGTTAAAGTGAGAGATGTGGTATTTGGGTGGTATTGGTGTGGGTGACGATCTTAGTTTTTTCCGTCATTGTGAGGAGTGTAGCGACGAAGCAATCCAG
>JAIRZI010000038.1 GCA_031267295.1 Propionibacteriaceae bacterium
AACCCAGACACTCAACCGCTCAAACACGCTCATCCAAATACTCAAACACGCCGCTCGAACAACAAACATCATAACACAACAAAATAACTACATATCCCAGAAAACACACAACAACACCACAACCCCAACCACCCGAGTTTTCCTCTTCAATGTGGACACGGTCACGGCGATGTGTTGGACTTAAAACAGAGCCATTCAACATGACGATACACACCATGCGATTACTTACCGTCCGTTATTACGAGCAACCAAAAGGGAGCGAAGCAATCCAGTTACTTAGGTGCTACTTATGTGAAACTTTCTAGTTCGGGTTTACTGAACAGAATCATCTTTTGTTCAGTGGTTACCTTTCTGGATTGCTTCGTCGCTTACGCTCCTCGCAATGACGGGGGAACTCAATACGTCATCGTGCGGTGTTGCGCCGCGCTTGCGCTCCTCGCAATGACGGAGAAACGCAGTACGCTACTGTGCGTTGCTACGACACGCCACCACTACACTCCCCACAATGACGGGGGAACTCAATACGTCATCGTGCGGTGTTGCGCCGCGCTTGCGCTCCTCACAATGACGGAGAAACTTAGGTACGCTAGTTACCTATCTGGATTGCTTCGTCGCTTACGCTCCTCGCAATGACGGAGAAACGCAGTACATTACTGTGCGTTGCTACGACACGCCACCACTACACTCCCCACAATGACGGACGACAAGTAACCGCATGATGACAGACGGAAACGTCACCCCTCATACACTAGAGAACAAAGCTCGCCTAGGTACTTTTGCCGGTTCAACTGGCGGAACCGGAAATGTTACCGGTTGCATCAAACAGCCTAGTCACCGAACCATTATTAAACACTTCATGGATCGCTCGGGCGATTAACGGCGCGATTGAGAGCACCGTCGCCTTTTCAATCTTCAAATCGGACCGAAGCGGCAGTGTGTTTGTGAAAATAACCTCTTCAAAAGGCGTAGCGTTGATACGTTCCGCAGCCGGGTCAGACAACACCGGATGCGTGGACGCGGCGATTACTCGCCGGGCACCGCTTTTCAATAGCGCATTCGCGGCCTGGCAAACCGTGCCAGCCGTATCCACCATGTCATCAACCACCAAACAGGTACGCCCCTCAACCTCTCCCACTACTTCATTGACCTGCACTTGGTTCGCTCGGCGGGGGTCATGGCGCTTGTGGATGATTGCCAACGGCACTTTGAGACGATCTGACCAATCATCCGCAAGCCGTACTCGGCCAGCATCAGGGCTAACAATCGTCATATCTGTAGTGCCGTATTTGGCTTCCACGTAATCGGCGAGTACCGGCAATCCCGATAGATGGTCGAGCGGGCCGTCAAAGAAACCTTGAATCTGGCTGGCATGTAAGTCAACTGAGATGATGCGGTCAGCGCCAGCGGTACGGAACAGGTCGGCGATAAGCCGGGCACTGATCGGCTCACGCCCTAAATGTTTCTTATCCTGCCGCCCGTAGGGGTAGAACGGCACCACAACAGTTATCCGACGCGCTGATGCTCGTTTCAAAGCATCCACCATGATGAGCAGTTCCATCACCCACTCGTTTACCGGCGCTGGAACGCTCTGAATCACGAATGCATCACAACCCCGCACTGACTCTTCGTAACGAACATACACTTCGGAGTTCGCATAACTGATCAGCCGCGATGGCGTTAGCGAGACACCGAGCAGGTCGGCCACCTCGGTGGCTAACTCCGGGTGCGCTCGTCCAGAAAAGATCATTAACTGTTTTACTTCGGGCGCTTTCTCGGAGTTGGGCACGGCTCTCCTTAGCTGGGTTTTGCTAGAACTACTACATCGTATCTGAATGACGCGCAGCTTGCAGATCACCGTTCACTAAAACGATTTATCACGCTTAACGGATAGTCGGCGGCGGTGCTGTAACATTCGGTGCGGCGGATACTCGTTGCCCCGCAGCGACGATGTCGCCCGGTTTCAACTCTACAAACGGCCCGACGCGCGCATCACCGCCGATCTCGGCAAGCTCGGCATGTACCCGCACCACCCGGGCGCGCTGACCCACCTCACAACTTTTTAGCGTGGTATACGGGCCAATCACTGCGTCTGCGGCGATGGAACTAGCTCCATGCAACTCCACCCCGGGCAGCAGAGTTACATCGGAAGCAATATCGACATCGGCATCAATCCAAGTAGTAGCTGGGTCAAGCACGGTGACTCCGGCAAGCATCCACTGGTTCACCACTCGACGGTTGTATTCGGCAGCGAGCCGCGCAAGTTGCGTCCGATCATTGACACCCGCTGTCTGCCACCAGTCGGGGTTTAGGTAGGCCACCACAGTCTCCCCAGCGGCGACCGCCAACTCGATAACGTCTGACAAGTAGAACTGCGCTTGAGAGTTCTCGGTTGTCAATTGGGAAAGCCAGTTTCGCAACAAACGCGCGTCGAACACATACACCCCAGCGTTGATCTCAGTGATGGCTAGCTCCGCTTCGCTAGCGTCGCGATGTTCCACGATGCGCGCCACTCGCTCGCCGACCCGCACGACACGACCATAGCCAGCGGGGTTGTCCACTGTGGCGCTCATCACACTCACCGCAGCTCCGATAGCGCGATGTTGCGTCACCATGTCGATAAGAACAGCTCCTTGCAACAGCGGCACATCGCCCATAGTGACTACCACATCACCACTAACTTCAAGCGTTGCGTCTAACGCTTCGAGCGCCACCCGTACCGCATCCCCAGTGCCACGTAACTCCGGTTGCAGCACCGTAGCGGCGTATGGGGCGATCATCCCCAACTGCGCTACCACATCTGCACACTGATGCCCAACAACTACCATCAATCGCTCAGGTTCAAGTGGTTCCACTGCGTCAATCGCGTGCGCCAGCAACGTACGTCCCGCAATGGTGTGTAAAAGTTTAGAACGCTTCGATTTCATACGGGTACCTTCACCCGCCGCTAGCACAATAACCGTTGGGTTGCTCATACAGTCAGCCTAAACGATTACGCCCGTAAAGCTGCGCAGTAACGATTAGCCACAGCTAAGTTCCCCGGGCAGGAGTCGAACCTGCTTCGCTTATCCAGATTCAAAGTCTGGCGGGCCCTACCGGAAGACCAACCGGGGAATGCATCGTTAAGCTTACCTAGCTAACCACAAACTACGCACATTACGCGGAGATATTAACAAATAAGTTTCCGCAGCCGCAGTGCAAAGATGCGAGAATGTAACGCATGAACCTCAGAACCGGCTCGACTAAAATACGAGTGCGCATGACCAGCCAACAACGCCGCGAGCAGCTAATCCAAGTGGCGCGTACCCTGTTTGCGGAGCGCGGAGTCGAAGGTACCTCCATAGAGGACATCGCGCAGAGCGCCGCCGTCAGCAAACCGGTGATCTACGGGCACTTCGGCGACAAGAACGGGCTTTACGCGGTAGTGGTAGACCGCGAGACTAGCCGACTGGACACCGCGATTCAGAACGCCATTCACAGCCGGAACGCGAGTTACCGGGAAATCATTGAACTAGGTGCATTTGCTTTACTGGATTACATTGACCAGTTCCCAGAAGGGTTTCGTATCATCAGCCGCGACTCGATCAGCCATGAACTTGGTGAAACTTCCTTTGCGTCCATTCTCAACGACATTGCAAGCAGTGTAGAAGATATGCTGCTGCCGGAACTGCGGCGACGCGGATTCGACGTAAACCTAGCAGGCCCACTAACACAAGCGCTCGTGGGGCTGGTTGCTATGGCCGGACAGTACTGGCTAGGAACTCGCAAACCAGCCAAAGAGGAGTTGGTTAGGCAGTTGGTTAACTTGGCGTGGAACGGTTTAGCCAATCTGGAAACTCGCCCACAACTACTCACCGCACCAACGCAGGATGAGAACGGAGTGCGCACCCAAGTTTCTTATGTCAGCACCGCTGCCAGCGCAGAGAACGCAAGATAATTTATCAAGCATCCGCAAGCCGGGAGTCTACGAACTGCGCGCCGCGAACCGGACTTTTCACGCCTATAGCGGTTGCCACCTGCGGCAACTCTTTGAGGTCACTCACTAACTGCGCCATAGCGCGAGAATCCGCACAAAGGAAAGCGCAGGTCGGCCCCGACCCACAGATAATGCCACCGCACACTTCGGTATGCGCCCGCCCAAACGCAAGCGTTTCCGCCAACGCAGGATAGAGGGCGAGCGCAGCTTGTTCCAGTTCGTTACTGAGCGTCTTTCCCAACGTTTTAGCATCACCGTTAATCAACGCACCCAACAAATCATGGGATACCTCGCTTGGCCGGAAATACCTACCTTGGTTCGTCGGCTGAGCATCAAATTGTTGAAACACTTTGGGGGTAGAGAGTCCGTCTTCGGCGAACGCCAACGCCCAATAGTAACTACCGCGACACATCAACGGCAGTAACTCATCACCTCTGTTGTAGCCAATTGCGGTACCGCCGAGCAGTGGAAACGGCACATCTGAACCAAGTTCACCGGCAAGCAGTTGCAGTTCGTGCGAGTCAAGGTTAAGCCCCCACAGCTTAGCGCAGGCTAGCAGCGTGGCGGCAGCGTCCGCTGAACCTCCGGCCATACCACCAGCTACTGGAATCCGCTTAGCGATCTCAATACTCGCGCCATACATCGGCAATCCGCATTCTTGACGGAGCAGTTCTGCGGCTTGAGTAGCCAAATCTGTGCCGTCAGTTGGCACTAGAGACGCTTGAGCACCCTGTACTCGCACTTTAATTTCACCATCGTAAAGCGGTGTCACCGTGACTTCGTCATAAAGCCCAACAGCTTGAAATACGGTAATCAGCGAGTGATAACCATCTGTAGCGCGTGAGCCAACTTTCAACACCAGATTGATCTTTGCCGGAACTCGTACGCTAACTAGCCCAGCCCCCAGTATCGCGTGAGCGTTCCACTTAGCATCAGGACTCATAACACCACGTTAACGTCTCATCGGACACAGCAGTACTGCGCTACGCGCGTAAACTTTAAAATCGTAGCATCACGAATCGAACGTTTCTCGCTCAGCGCCCTCAGTTTGGGCACAACATCAATCATGTTTTTCCAATACTCACTCGGTAGATAGCCACAAATTCTGCGATAGTTAACATTTCGCCGCGAGCAGTGGGCGCGACACCGGCAAGTTGCAGCACACTCTGAGCAGTATGCGCTCCAAACTTTCCCGCCAATGCCCCACGTAACATCTTGCGGCGCTGCGTAAACGCCGCATCAATGATGGCAAACACCGCAGCACGCTCAGCGGAGTCGGCAGGCGGCACAGTACGCTGCAATGCCACCAACCCAGACTCAACGTTCGGCACTGGCCAGAAAACACTGGCCGGCACCGTGCCCACCCGCCGAGCCGTAGCGTACCACGCCAGTTTCGCGCTGGGCACCCCATACACTTTGGAACCTGGAGACGCTACCAACCGGTCGGCAACTTCTGACTGCACCATCACTAACCCCGACACGATGCTGGGAAATGTCTCCAGCACATGCAAAATCACTGGCACCGAAATGTTATACGGCAAGTTGGCCACCAGCTTGCTGGGGGGGGTGCCTGGAAGAGTGCGCACTTCCAGCGCATCAGCGGTGACGACTCGCAGCCGACTCGTCGCTTCGGGTTGCAGCTTGGCAACCGTCCGGGGTAACAGTTCAGCTAATACCGGTTCAATTTCAACAGCGGTGACCGCCGCACCCGTCTCCAACAGAGCAAGCGTCAGCGAACCTAACCCCGGCCCGATCTCCAGCACCGTATCGTCTGGTTGCACCTGGGCTAACACAGCGATGCGTCGCACAGTATTTGGGTCATGTACAAAGTTTTGCCCACGCTGTTTGCTGGGTCGCAACCCGATTTCGGCAGCCAGTTCCCGAATGGTTCGCGGATCAAGTAACACACTCATTGACGAATCCCGCCGTAACTACCCCCGGCAGGCGGCGGCGCGGCCGGTAAGGCGCACTCTAGAGACGTTTCTCCCTTTGAGTCGAACGTTCTTCCCCACGACCCGCCATACGCCGTCTCAGCGTTCGCAGTGAGCAGCGCGCAAAGTTCAGCCTCGGCTATATTCAATTCGCTGGCCATGAACCGCAGCGTATGTGCCATGAGGTACGGCGCGTTGCGTTTTCCACGTTCCGGTACCGCAGTGAGATACGGCGCGTCCGTCTCGATAAGGATGCGATGCAACGGGGTGAGCGCAAGCACCTCGCGTAAATACTCGTTCGCGCGATAAGTAAGCACTCCGGGAAAACTCAACCAAGCGCCGCGCGCTAGGCACTGCGTGGCAAACTCCGTATCGCCAGAAAAGCAGTGCATCACCACTCGCTCTGGCACTGCGCCGGCATCCAGCGTTTTCAAAATATCGCCGTGCGCGTCGCGGTCATGGATGGCCAAAGTTAGCCGATGTTTGGCAGCGATAGCGATATGAGCGGCAAACGCTCGACGCTGCCGCTGCTGGGCGTTCGCGTCACGAGTACGGTAGTAATCAAGCCCAGTTTCGCCGATGCCACGCACGTATGGGGTCTCAGTAGCTAGTTCATCGATAACCGCCAACGCTTGCTCCAGTTCGTCGTCGCTCATCCGTGCAGCATCGTTAGGGTGAATGGCCACACAAGCCACCACTTGCGGATAGGTTTTAGCAACCTGCACCGCCCAACGAGAACTCGGCACGTCACAGCCAATCTCTACCACGCTACGCACTCCGACGGCAGCCGCCGCCGCTAGGTTCAACTCCACCGGCAACCCGGATACCTCCAGTGTGGCATCCAGATGGGTATGCGAATCAATCACTGTCCCGGCTAACGGTATCGGCAACGGCGGCAACCCCAACTGTGCCAAAGCTGAGAGTAACTGTTCCCACCGAGCACTCGGAACGCTCATTTCTTTTCCTTCCAAAACGCTCAGCATAAAACTTAAACGACAGTTCACATTTTTTACGCACCATTCAGATGAGCATATAACCCAACAACCACATCCGTTGCGCGATTATTTTTACAAACATCTTCTCAAAACCATCATCAACTACTCCAGCAAAAAATCCGTTCCCCTTGCGCAACTTTCATCCCAAAGTAACAACTGCAACTATTGAACACTTATCTTTTCTTCCAACGCGGCGGCATACAATTCTCGACGGCGGATGCCCGTCAAAACTGCAACTTCGCTCACCGCCACCGAGAACAATTCGCCAGTGGACATTCGCTCACGCACCAAAGCCAACGCTCCTAGCAGATCGACGGTGGGAGTTTGCGCTCCAGCGATCACCACAACTATTTCGCCACGCACTTCTCCGCTTGTCCACTGCAACAACTCAGCGAGCGTGCCCCGTATCACTTCCTCATATGGTTTTGTGAGTTCTCGACACACCGCAGCCTGGCGTTCTTCACCAAATGCGACAATACTCGCCGCAAGAAACACCGCCAACCGATGCGGAGCTTCAAAGAACACCATAGTGCGCCGCTCATTGACAAGTTCTGTAAACCGCCCAGCTCGCTCCCCCGCTTTCCGGGGCAAAAAACCTTCAAAACAAAACTTATCCGCCGTTAACCCAGAAACTGCCAGCGCCGTCAATACGGCACTCGGCCCGGGCACGCAACTCACCTGAACTCCAGCATCGATAGCGCCGCGCACCAAACGATAACCGGGGTCGGACACACTGGGCATACCCGCGTCTGTCACTAGCACTAAACGCGCACCTTGTAACATCCGTTGTACTAGCTGTGGCGTGCGGGTTGCTTCGTTACCCTCAAAATAGCTCACCACTTCGGCGCTGACCTCCACCCCAATACGCAACAGCAGGGTGCGCAACACTCTAGTATCTTCGGCGGCGATCACATCCGCACTGCGCAACGCTTCACATAACGCCTCTGAGGCGTACAACGAGTTGCCAATCGGCGTACCAGCAAGTATCAACACACGGCTCACGTTAACATGTTCAGCAATCGTAGAATAGCTGATGTGAGAGATTCGCAGGCCAAACGAGCTATCTTCTCGACGACGGCTCGGTTGCGTGACGATTGGCCGCTTCGGCTAGACGAACCGCTTTCCTGGATTATCACTTTGCTTATCTGCGCGGCAGCTTTCGCTTTGCGCTACTACGACCTCGGTATGCCACATGAGGTGAGTTTTGACGAGCAACACTACGTCAAAGAAGTTTGGTCGTTGATGAACTTCGGCTATGCGAAAGATTGGCCAGATGATGCCAGTGCGGAAATCTTAGCCGGTAACCCGAACGTTTGGCTCGACACCGCCGCTTTCGTAGTTCACCCGATGCTCAGCAAATGGTTGATCGCCATCGGCATAAAACTGTTCGGGCTTACTCCGTTCGGATGGCGGTTTATGTGCGTGGTGTTTGGCACGCTCCTGGTGGGCGCAGTAGTTCGCATGGCTCGGCGTTTGTCGCGTTCCACACTGATCGGCGCGCTAGCTGGTTTGTTCATAACCTGTGACGGTTTATCGTTCGTGCTCTCCCGGCTAGCTATTCTGGACATCTTCCAAGCAGCATTTGCCGTTGTCGCAACCGCATTAGTCATTCGTGACCGCGATTGGTTCCGAGAAAAATTAGCGAACTATCTCGATGTAAACGGGCTAACAAACTTGGGCGGAAAGTTTGGCCCGGTAGTGTGGTGGCGGCCTTATCGGCTGCTCGCTGGAGTGTTTTTCGGTTTATCTTGCGGCTGTAAATGGAACACCATCTACCTAGTGGCGGTGATGGGCATTTTGTCGGTAGTGAGCGATTTATACTCCCGCCGTACTGCTGGAGCAGCCAAGGCGGCATGGCGTTCACTGGTGAGCGATACGCCACTCGCGTTCGTTTATTTGGTGGTGGCTGGAGTAGCTAGCTACCTAGCCACCTGGGCAACTTGGTTCACCACCGACGGCGGCTGGGACAGACAATGGGGTGTAAGCCACCCTGACGATACCGTAGTGCGCCTACTGGGTAATGCGCTGGGTTCGCTATGGCATTACCATGTGGAGATATGGGATTTCCATGTAGGCGAGTTCATGCAGAATGCTACTCACAGTTACGACGCTCACCCAGCCGGTTGGTTGGTGCTGGCGCGCACTATCGGTATCTCTGCCACTAACGGTATCCAGCCTGGAGTGGACGGTTGTAAAGCTGAACCTGGCGATACTTGCGTACGGGTAGTGACCGGTTTAGGAACGCCCTTCTTATGGTGGTTCGCAGCAATTGCCCTAGTGGCTGGGGTTTTGTTCTGGGTGTTCGGACGAGATTGGCGTTTCGCTTTCCCGGTGCTGGCAATGGCTGCAACCTGGATAGGCTGGTTCCCGAACTCCGACCGACCGGTTTTCCTGTTTTACGCCATTATGATCATTCCGTTTACCGCAACAATTCTAGCGATGTGTCTCGGCAAGATTCTCGGGCCACCGGGAGCCGGAAACCGGCGCGCGAACGGCGCGCTTATCGTTGGTATCTGCGTGCTGTTCATCGTGTGCGACTTCTGGTTCATGTACCCGGTGTACAGCGACCAACTGATGCTACGCAGTAGCTGGCAGCTACGAATGTGGTTCCGGGGTTGGGTGTGAGCCAACCCCGCACGGCTAAACGGTTGAACTACACCGACGCTCGGGCAGCCGTCGGGTCTAGCCCCACACTCGGCCCCATAGTGGTAGAGATAGCAATCTTGCGGATATAGCGACCTTTAGCCGTGGACGGCTTCAAGCGCAAAATCTCATCAAGCGCAGCATGGTAGTTCTCAATGAGTTGCTCATCGGTAAACGATGTTTTTCCAATGATGAACTGTAGGTTCGACTGCCGATCAACGCGGAACTCGATCTTGCCGCCTTTGATGTCATCGACAGCCTTAGCCACGTCCATAGTGACAGTGCCAGTCTTGGGGTTTGGCATCAAACCACGCGGGCCGAGCACCCGACCCAGTTTGCCAACTTTGCCCATCAAATCTGGGGTAGCTACTGCGGCGTCAAAGTCTAGGTAACCGCCAGCCACTTTGTCGATCAACTCATCGCCACCCACTTCGTCAGCGCCCGCGTCTAACGCTTCCTGCGCTTTCAGACCTTGCGCAAAGACGAGCACTCGCGCAGTTTTGCCAGTGCCATGCGGTAGGTTAACGGTGCCCCGCACCATCTGATCGGCCTTACGCGGATCGACACCAAGACGCATCACCACGTCAACGGTCTCATCAAACTTGGCCTTTGGGAAAGTGCGGATAGCCGCGATGGCTTCCGTCGGAGTGTGCAGTTGCGAGTTATCGCGCAGTGCTGTGGCCGCGTTATAACGCTTAGAGTGTTTCATCTGCTGGTTCCTTTTCTTGATTGTAAACAGCCTCGCGAGCTGTTTCACCAGTTCCTGGTATGGGTGTCGTGCCCTGCCAAGCGATATTCAGTTGTTAAAAACGCCGCGCTGTCGGCGGGGGCGAGCCGGGCTGCGGTTTACTGCTGTGCGCTTAACCTTCCACAACAACGCCCATAGAGCGCGCTGTACCAGCGACGATCTTAGCGGCGGTTTCCACACAGTTAGCGTTAAGGTCGGGCATCTTGATGGCAGCAATCTCCCGCACTTGTTCTGCAGTTAGTTTGCCAACCTTTTCCTTGTTGGGTTTAGACGATCCTTTAGGCAACCCGGCATACTTTTTGATGAGTTCTGCAGCCGGCGGTGTCTTGGTGATGAAGTCGAACGAACGATCTTCATAGATTGTGATCTCAGCCGGAATCACCGTACCGCGTTGCGATTCAGTGGCATCGTTATAACGCTTCACAAAATCCATGATGTTCACACCATGCGGGCCAAGGGCTGTGCCCACTGGGGGCGCTGGAGTGGCCGCACCAGCTTGAATAGCGATCTTGACGACCGCAGCCACCTTCTTCTTGGGAGGCATATTTCGCCTGATCCTTTCCTAATCGTTCTTCTGGATTTGAGTGAAGTCAAGGTCAACCGGGGTTTCACGACCCAATATCTCGACGTTCGCTTTCACTCGTTGAGAGTTCGCGTTGATCTCCGTGATTGTCGCATGGACACCACTGAACGGACCATCGACCACCATCACCGAATCGCCGAGCGCATAATCGAGCACTTCAACTTTCTTGCGTCCCCGCTTCGGAGCGCCGCCACGATTGGCGTTCACCTTAGCGATCACGCCCGGAGTGAGCATACGCTCTACCTCCTCAAGACGCAGCGCCACCGGTTTGTTGCCTTGCCCCACGAAGCCGGTCACATTCGGGGTGTGTCGCACTGCCGACCAAGAATCGTCAGTTAGTTCCATGCGTACCAGCACGTAGCCCGGGAGCACTGTGCGCGACACTGTTCTGCGGGCGCCACTACGAATCTCCACTGCGTCTTCTGTTGGCACCACAGCTTCAAAGATGAACTCTTCCATGTTCATGGTGTTCACCCGGAAGTCGATATTTTGCTTAACGCGGTTCTCCATACCCGAGTAGGTGTGTACCACATACCAATCTCCGGGTTTCCAGGAGAGCGTATCGTGCAGCAGCAACAACGCAGCAGCAATCTCGGGGTCTTCTTCGTCGTCACCGCTCGCCGCCGCAAGAGGAACTTCGTCGTCGTTGTTTTCGCCGTCGCCGTCGTCGCTTAAATCAATGACGACTTCATCTTCGTTGAGTTTTGGTTGTTCGCCGGCGACAAAATCACCGAAATCAAGGTTGATTTCTGCGATCTCATTCGCTGCGTCATCCGTCGCATCGAACGTTGGAGACTCATTCAATTTTTCACTCATTCGTCAACTCCTCCTAGCCGAGCCATTTCAATATGCCCCAGCCGAACAGGAAATCAAGCCCGGCAACGATAGTCATCACAAACAGCACGAATATCAGCACCACGATGAAGTACTGTTTCACATCATCGCCGCTCGGCCAGACCGTCTTTTTCAGTTCAGCTACCGATTGTTTGACGAACGTCACTGGTGAAGCGCCGCTCTCTTCCTCTGATTTCACATCACGCTTGGAAGTAGGTGCGTCTTTTTTCACCGGGGCATTGGCTCGCTCCCGTTTCACTGGACGCGCTGCAACCGCCTGCCGAACCAACTCTGTAGTCTCGTCTAGCTCCGCAACATCGTCTGCCAAATCGCTTGCCGAAATCTCATGGGCTTTGGGGTCGATAAGCTTCTCGCCCAGGTCATCGCCACTGGGCTTGCTCACCGCATCTTCGGGTTCGATAGACCCGTTCGGTTCTCCAGCCACGTCTCGTCCTTCGTGCAAGATGTTAAATAACGGTCGTTCGCACAACTCGCAGGGCACGAGGGACTTGAACCCCCAACCTGCGGTTTTGGAGACCGCTGCTCTGCCAATTGAGCTAGTGCCCTAAGTTGTTCTTCTGGTGTACTCCACACAGGCAACGTGCGCGTTTTTGAGCGCACAACGACTATGGTTTTGTCTACCAGAAGTGCAAGTCTAATCGGTTGCCGCCCAGATGGGAAAACGACAACGTAACGCTACCCGAACTGTTTCTCATCTGAAATTGTCAGTGGCGACTTCTAAACTGTAAGCCATGGAGTTTTTGGCGTATCTGTTGGTCTTCGCTGTGTTAGCTGCTGGCGTGAAGCTAATTGTTTCGGCTTACCAAGCTGCCCAGAAACGCCGCGCGCAACTAATAGCTTTCGCTGCCGATAATGGCTGGACTTATACCGAACGTGACGACTCTTTCACCCGATGTTGGAAAGGCAAGCCATTTGGGCACAGTATCGCTAGGGCAACAGATGTCTTTCAAGGGCAGTTCGGGGAGCTTCGTGCACCGTTCGCCGCATTCACCTACACCTACACTGAGGTCAGCACCGACTCCAAAGGCAACACTTCGTCAAAAGATTACTCCTATGAGGTTTGCGTGTTGCAGTTACCCAAAGCACTGCCTCATCTTTCGGTGAGCAACGAAGGAGTATTCACAAAGCTTGCTCGATTTTTGGGTAGCCAAGATATTGATTTTGAATCTGACGATTTCAACCGCACTTACCACATCCAAAGCGCTGATACTAGATTTGCATACGGCGTAATTCACCCGCAGATGATGGAATGGTTACTCGGCTCCGGACGAATGCTAGCTCCTTGGCGCATCGACAACACCTTTTTAATTTCATACACACTTGGTTTGCTTAACACCACCCGAGTCCTGCAAAAACTTAACACCGCAACTACACTAGTGGAGCAGATACCGCAGTATGTTTGGGACGATTTCAGCCACTGACCAGTGCATTGCGTGCGACTAAGGCGTACTTACTAAGGGGGAAGCATGGAATCTACGTTACTTTTCATAGCTGTACTGCTGATTCTGGGGATATTTTGGGCAGTATCCACTCATAACCACCTGGTGAAACTCAACAATTTGGTTACGGAGTCTTGGCGTCAAGTGGATGTGGAGTTAGCGCGTCGCCATGACTTAATTCCCAACTTGGTTGAAGTGGTTTCTGGGTATGCCCGGCACGAAGCCGCGCTGTTCGCCGACCTAACAGCAACCAGAACACAGGCACTGGCGGCACGTACCCCCGGACAATTGAGCGCCCCAGAGACGGCGCTAGGGGCGAGTGTGGGAAGAGTGCTAGCGGTTGCCGAAGCGTACCCCGAGTTAAAATCGGCCAGTAATTTCTTGCAACTGCAGTATGAGTTAGTACGCTGTGAAGATCGTATCGCCGCTGGCCGTCGCTTCTACAACGGCAACGTACGCACTTTCAACACCAAGATCGATTCATTTCCAGCCAGCCTATTGGCCAGCGGATACTCTCACGGCGAATATTTCATGCTAGATTCTCCCGCCGCAGCTCAACCAATAGCCATCCAACTCTCTCCACCACCCCAAGCAAAGTAACCAAACTGTTATAGCGAGTTTTGGCAGGGGTTTTGCCACCCAAGTAAGTGCGCCGATAGTAGCACCCCAACCAAAAATTGAACCCGGGTTTGGTTAGGTATTTCGCTGTTATTTTGGGGTGATTTCCTGTTAAATTCCCCGTCATTGCGAGGAGCGCAAGCGACGAAGCAATCCAGAAAAGTAACCACTGAGCAAAAGATGATTCTGCTCAATAAATCCGAATTGGAAAGACTCACGTAAACGACACTTTTATAACTGGATTGCTTCGCGCCCTTGCGGTCGCTCGCAATGACGGACGATAAGTAATCGCGTGGTGACGGGTGATAAGTAGTCGTATGGTGACGGACGATAAGTAATCGCGTGGTGACGGGTGATAAGTAGTCGCATGATGCATAACACCACTTTGAATAACTCTGATTTAAGTTCAAGGTTTACACCACCACAACCACTTCCGCACTAAAACGGCGAACTCGGGTGGGGTGACGGGTGAGATTAGCGAGATCGCCCAATTAAGCCGTTCCATGGGCTGCCAGAGAAAAGCAGTGTGCCTTGAGTAGTATTTACGCTGAATGCTTTTCTGGAAAGGTCGGCTCGCTCATGACTGGTGCGCAGTTAACTCCACATCAATCACCAGTTCGTACGATGATAACGGTGGTCATTGTTACTTTTATTATCGGCTCATTGGCTTTTCCAGTGTTTGCTAGAGCATATGTCGCCAACTCCATACCAACTGTCGCAGCTAGTGACCCACTCTCAGGAAACGGCACTGACGATGACTCTTGGGTACCATCCGCCGATGTGCCCGAAGGGTTGGGCATTCGTGAACTCCCAATACTCACCAACGAGGCCACTTACGCATGGGAACTCGGCGCACAAAGCGCTATGGATACTTTTGGGGAACGGTTGTTTGGCAACAACTGGGCGGCAGTAATGGAAGCCGCAACAGTTTGGGGGGAGTCTGGACAATCAATAAATAATATTGTGCCCGGGCAAGAGTATGGACCTGTTGGAGCGCTGATTAACGCTGCATTGGCCGAAGCAACCACCTCAGAAGCGCTAGTGCTGGATGTCATCGGGTTGAGTGTGCTACTAGTTAGCGAACTTGATGCAACTTCCGAAGTTGACCCTTTGGAGGAACTAGATAGCGTGGCGCAAGCCGTGTTGGCGTTCGGGTTGAGTGAAGCGGCGGCCAGTAAGTTTGGTGGCTGCGATTCGCTGCTAACACGCGCCCACATATTTGCTTTGGGCCTTGAAGTTGCCATTGAGAACATTGAGCCACTGTGGAACGACGCTATAGAAAGCTGTGGGGCCGATCCCAGCGCCACAGTTTTGTTTTATCGATCCTTAGTTGGTATGCAGGCTTACTATCCCGATGTCACCATGTGGAACAGCTATGGCGGTCATTTTAGAGACTGGACGCAAGCGCGCGCGGACGCTGCTTTCCTCGTTGAGCAGTATCCGAGTGTCCCTGCGGCACATGTGGTTGCTGGCGACATCTTTTCACAAGTCGCTGAACACTCTTCAGATTACGGGCCATTCACCAGCAGAGAGTGGCAACAGCGTGCCCGGGCTGAATATCGAGCTGCGCTTGAACTTGGATATGCCCCCGAAGTGGTGCTTGCTGCGAGTCCCGGTGTTGCAGGTTTGGAAAGTGTGCGCGCTCCAGCCAATACATATGATGTGGTGTTGCACGCCCAAGCGTCCGTAACGGCAACTGCGCATGACTATACGGAAGCAGTTGCAGCGGAGCAAGCCGCACTTGCAGCATCTCCGCCGCCGCGAGTTCCGGTGGCGGTGCAATCGTCTTATTACCAGCCATCACACACGCTCTCTAGCACAACTCCACTGGGCGCATGGCCAACTTCATTGAACCTGTTTTATGGCTATGGCTTTGGTGCTGGTGGTAGCGTCGAAAGCCGCGAGTTCGTCCCGCAATCGCGTCCAGATGGAGGCGATTTAGTATTTGACTTCGCCTTAGGAATCTACTATTCGCCCCCAAACTCCACTTTGATACGGCTAACCTTGCTTGCTGGTGATTGGTCACTGGGCACGCAGGCTTGTGCCCTAGTGCTAGATAACATTCCGAGCTGCGAAGTGGCGGCGGCGCTTGAAGAATCAGTAGCGCTAACATCGTGGCAGTTTGATTTTTTGCAGAACCTTTACCGAACGTTTGACGATCTTGAAGGTGCTCGGCTGGTTACAACAAAATGGGCTGCGGCTCTGGCAGGCGACCCGCTAGCGCGGGAGCGACTGGGAGAAATCGCGGTTCTTGCTGCTGATTGGACCGAAGCTTCCGAGCAGTTGACGCTAGCCGTAAACCTGTACGGAACGGCTCCAAGCTTGCCCGATTATCCATACCAAGTTTCAGACTTGTTGCAGTGGTCTGGGGTCGAAATGGCCGCCTTAAAACTTGCGAGCGCGCAACGGGCACAACAGCAGTTTGCGGAAGCCTTGACTGCGCTTGATCAGATAGACACGAAAGGTAGCCCGCCACTGCTGCACTGGACGGAGCTGGAACGCTCCCAAATAGCCTACGCACAGCAAGATTTCACTGCGGCGATCACCCATACCCGCAACTCCATTTGGTACCGCAGTATTAGCAATGCCTACAGCAGCAGAGCGCCGGGCTTCGAGAGTCTGGGGTTCGTTAACGATAATATGCCTATTCACCTTGCGGCTGGCCCACATGAACAGTTACTGGGATTGTCGTACTTTGCGACTGCAAACTACGACCAAGCGTTGTATTGGGCACAGCAGGCGTTAGTTACTGATCCTTTTAGCCCGCTCTATCTGGAGACGGTGGCTGATGCCACTCGCGCGGGCGGGGTTGGTTGTGCAGTAGTGCCTACGTTAGGGCGCGTCGTAGTTACAGCTGGGACTAATGTGCGTCCAACACCGCACACTGCCAACCAGGAAGTAGGCTTTTTAGACACCGACGCAGCCACCTATGTCGAGGGCTTTACCTATGGCGAGAATGTGCGAGGAAATAACACTTGGTTCCGAGTGGCGTTGGGTTGGGTTTGGAGCGGGGCGCTCGCCGTCGACTATTCCGACGGCGACGTAGCCCTTACCGAACTGAATGAAAATGGTTTGCCAAAGTGTGCTGTTCCAATAGTGGCAGATGATTCCATCGGTGTCGAGACACCGCCTGGGAATACTCCTCCTAATAATGAATCGCCATCATCTGGTGCGGATGCTGCCCGTTACGAAATGATTGCCGCATACCGAACGGCCTTAGGCAGTGATAATACGCTGTTCTCGTCATGGAACAATCTAGGTGTCCTGCTACAACAGACGGGAGATAATGCTGGCGCGGTGGAGGCGTTTGAAAACGCGGTGCGATCTCGTACAGATTATCCGTTGGGCTGGTTCAACCTTGGGGTGATGGAGAGTGGACAAAGCGGGCTATGGCATTTTGTGCGCGCAGAAGGCGCGTTAGGTAAGGCTGGCAGTTTGAATGCTGAATTGAAGAATCAAGAACCAGTGTTGCGCTTTGACGATGAGGTTTATTCATCTGGCGTTGATGTGTCTAAGGAAATCCCTGCCGATTGGCATTTGGGACAATCAGCGAGATCAAACCCCGCTACATTGACCATTGGGTTAATTGTGCTGGTGATATTTCGGGTGGTGTGGGAGTTGGGTAAAGATTGGTTCGCTGGGGTTTTGGGTGAGCATGCCCTAGGCGGGAAGCGTCCAAAATGGTTGAGCACCCTGGCGATTACGCTACCGTGGTGGCCTCTGACGGCGGCGGTGTCATTGATTGCCTTACTGTATCTGAGTGGTGCGCAGTCTCTAGGCGAGTTGATGTTGTGTGGTGGGCTAGCGACTGTACTACTGGGGCTGCACGCATTTGCTCCGAGCCTGATGAGCACAGTACCACTGCGCAACGTGGCATGGCCGTCAGCTTCATTGCTGACAGGGTTGCTGGCAGTTGTGGGTTTGGGGTTTGCTCCTCCCCCGCCATTCATAGAAGCAGAAGATGTTACGCCTGTGATGGTGGCTCGGAATCATCGGATAGCGATTATCGCTGTCGGTGTTGTGGCGGTGCTATTGAGCGTGATAGCAATCGTCACGGCGGTTCCAATGGCGCGCGCTAACGCAATTATCGCGTTGATTTTAGTCTCAAGCGCGCTGCTGCCCGTACACCCGATGGACGGTGCGCAGGTGAACTTCAACCGTCTGAGCGATCTTGGCATCACAGTCGCTCTCGCTGGCGGAACTGCCAGCGTTGCCCTCAACTGGCTATGAATTGTTGCAGCGCACATCCTCCCTGCCTAAGGCGGAGACGAATTTGTTCTAAGCGCCAATCGCCGTATCGTCAGACTTTTCCGAGTAGCCACTGTAAACAGCGGGCAGGTACCCCGTCATAGCAAGGTTCACTACAGACTTAGCCCCACTAACAACGGTTCCGGTATCAGGGTGATACCGTATGCGCTGCGCACCCCATCGCGAATGACGCGCGCCAAAGCCAACACGTCGGCGGCGCTGGCCCCGCCTCGATTGGTGAGCGCTAATACATGCTTGCGCGAGAGTGCAGCGGGTGAAGCAGGCAGCCGGAACCCTTTTTCAAATCCAGCATGTTCAATTAGCCAAGCGGCGGAAGTTTTTACGGTGCCGTCGGGTTGCAAGAAGCGCGGCGCGCCCAGCGGCAGAGTGCCCGCCACCTCAGCAGGTATCACCGGATTAGTAAAAAATGACCCGGCGCTCCAAGAATCATGATCATCCGCTGTGGCTACCATGCCTTTAGCGCAACGCAACGCCAACACTTGCTCACGCACCGCCGTCCCCGCAGCCTGCTCTCCGACTAAAACACCCAGCGCGTTTGCCAACTCTACATATCGCACCGCCGGTTCAAAGTCTCCCAGTTGGAACTGAAACTGTACGGCGAGCACTACGTAGCGTGCGCCTTTTTGGGGCATATCCGACAGCAGTGTGCGCTTGAAAACCGAATCGCGGTAACCGAACCCACACTCAGTAACGCCGAAAGTGCGAATTGAGCGAGATTCACGATCCCAAGTACGAACTTGAGAGATAGTGTCCGCCACCTCTTGGCCGTACGCACCAATGTTTTGCACCGGAGCCGCCCCTACCAACCCCGGGATACCAGAAAGCGCCGCAACCCCTATCCACCTCCGGTTAAGTGCGAACGCAACAAACTCGTCCCACACCTCTCCCGCCTGCACATCGACGATAGCTGAAGCACCTTTCGATACCACAGCATCAACCCCTTTAGAGACGATCTGCACCACAGTAGCGTCGATCTCCTCGTCGGCGACCAGCATGTTAGAACCACCGGAGAGAATCAACACCGACTCCCCTTGCTCATCAGCCGTAGCGACAGCCGTAATGATCTCCGTCTCGGTGGTCGCTACCACAAAGTTCTTGGCAGGGCCACCAATGCGCAACGTCGTATGATTCGCCAACAGTTCGCTCATATCCAAACCTCAACTTTCGCACCGGACAAAATCTGAACACCTTTTTGAACCACATCGAGCGTAACCGTAGCCACCCCGTCCACGAGCGCTACCACTTCGGCGCTCACGTCAAAAGTGGCACCGTCAACCGGCACATATAGCGGAGCAGCGAACCGTGTCCGGTAAGAACGCACCCGTGCCAGCTCACCTCCCAGCTCAGCAATCACTTTGCCGATGACCGCACCCATCGTCCACATACCATGCGCTAGCACTCCAGTTAATCCGATAGCGCGCGCTGCGGCATCACTTTGATGAATGGGGTTCACATCGCCCGACACGGACGCATAACGCAGTAACTGATCGCGAGTGACGCTGCTAGCGGTTGGGGGAAATTTTCTACCGACGACGAACCCACTGTTTGAACCTACAGTAGTTTCAGCATCCAAAGCGACTACATCCCCATCACCCGAACCAAGCACCGTCCCAGCAACAAAACCACCCCCATCACCACCACCCAAACCACTAACGATTACATTCCCATCACCAGAATCAAACACACTCTTACCACCCAAACCAAACGCACTCTTACCACCCGAACCAAGCACCGTCCCAGCAACAAAACCACCCCCACCCCCATCACCCAAACCACTAGCAACTACATCCTCATCACCAGAATCAAACACACTCTTACCACCCAAACCAAGCACCGTCCCAGCAACAAAACCACCCCCACCCCCATCACCCAAACCACTAGCAACTACATCCTCATCACCCAAACCAAGCACCATCCCAGCGACAAAATCAACCCCACCCCCATTATTCAAATCGCTGTGGGATGTACTGGGCGCACCACTTGGCGTTTCGCTAACTGCGTTATCGCGTAATTCATTTACCGCTGCCTTATTATGATGCAACAGCGTAGTAGTCAGGGTTCCGACGGGGGTACCATCTACTCGGTTCACTTCGCCAACAATCGTAATGAACATGGCATCGCCCCGCGCCCGCATTTTATCGATAGTAAGTAACACTTGCACCACATCGCCAGCGCGCAGTGGACATAGTTGGTTGAAACTCTGTTCCACATGAATAATGCGGCTGAGGTCAAGTTGCAGTTCTGGGTCGCTGAAAAGCGCCTCGAACGCCGGTTGCGCAAGTACAAAAAGGTACGTTATCGGCGCGCTCGCTACCGGCAGTGCATAGCCTAACGCGGCAGCTAGCCCGTCAAGAGATTCTTGACGCACTCGCACCGGTTTTGGCAGTTGATAACTGCGGCTGGGAACACTCTCTGGCAGCACATGTTCAACGCTAGCCGATCATTGTCATAGATACGTTCCCAGTCTCGCCCAAAATGTCGCCAAAACTTGTAGAGTCGTTTGCGATACATAACATCACTTGATGTCAGCTCAAATGACGTGAGGAGAAAACAATGACGTTGCCCCTTTCCAACCGGCAAAGCGCGCAGTACATCGAAACCGACGTGGTGCTGATCGGTGCCGGAATTATGAGCGCAACTTTAGCGTTGTTGCTCTCCGAACTAGACCCGAATTTGAGAACTCTAATCATTGAGCGACGTCCTGGTTCTGCGGAAGAATCGTCAAATCCGTGGAACAACGCAGGCACCGGACATGCGGGGCTGTGCGAACTTAACTACTCTATCGAGCAACCAGACGGCACTGTGGATGTCAGCAAGGCCGCCAATATCAATGAGCAGTTTCAGTTAACTCGACAACTCTGGGCGTATCTCGTTGAACAAGGCTCTTTGCAGAACCCGCAAACTTTCATCAACTCCACCCCACACATGACTTTCGTAACCGGAGAAGACCATGTGGCTTACCTGCGGGCGCGTTGGGATGCGATGCGCGATAACCCCTTGTTCGCTGCAATGCGCTACAGCGAAAATCAAACAGAGATCGCCGAATGGACACCGTTGCTTATTGCTGGGCGTGCCACCGAAACCACAGTGGGTTGCTCATATGATCCGACCGGTAGCGATGTGGATTTTGGCGTGTTAACCAAAGAATATCTGCGCATCGTAGCTGATCGTGGGAACGAAGTGATGTACAACTTTGAAGTGACAGACACGGCGAGCGCCGGAAAAAGTTGGCTGGTGAAAGCCAAGCATACCGGCGGCGGACATGGCCTGGTGGTGAAAGCCAAGAAAGTGTTCGTCGGCGCTGGTGGTTATGCACTGCATCTGCTACAGCGCTCCGGCATCCCGGAAGCAAACGGCTATGGGTTGTTCCCAATCTCCGGGCAGTTCCTCACCACGTCGAAGCGCGCCGTAATCGCCCAACACAATGCCAAGGTGTACGGCAAAGCATCAGTCGGTGCGCCGCCGATGAGCGTACCGCACCTTGACGCTCGGGTGATAGACGGTGAGCATTATGTGCTGTTCGGGCCGTTCGCCGGATCAAGCCCGAAGTTCTTAAAACATGGTTCCATCTTTGATTTGCCGCTCAGCTTGCGCACCCACAACATTGTGCCGATGCTACAGGTGGCAAGAGACAACCTGCCACTGGTGAGTTATCTCGCCAGCCAGATTTTGCTGTCGCCCACCAAACAACTTGCGGCACTACAGCAGTTCTACCCCGAAGCTGACCTAGCCGACTGGACGATGGTATCAGCCGGACAACGAGCACAGATCATCAAAAGGGATGCCGCCGGGCGGGGCACGCTACAGTTCGGCACTGAACTGGTGGTAGGCGCTGGCGGTACCATCTCTGGATTGTTGGGAGCTTCGCCCGGCGCTTCGACAGCCGCCCCCATAATGCTAGGGCTGTTGGAGAAATGCTTCGCCGACCAACTCGACACCTGGCGACCCCAGTTAGCTAAAATCATGCCCACTTGGGGCACAAGCTTAGCTAATGACCCGGTGTTGGCGGCAGCCACCATGAGCCGTACCGCAGAGGTGTTGGGCATTCAGCCCCCCACACCCCGCCACAGCTAAAACACTCACTTCGTCATGGGAAACGCACAGCATTAGCTCAGCAACAAAACATTTTTTACTGACTGAATAGCTACATGTTCATTATCCGCAACGCTATAAAATCAGTGAGCCGTTCTATTGGCCGTTCCATTCTGTTGTTTCTCATCGTAGTAGCGATCACAGCGGCTGCTGCCGTCGCGCTGTCCATCCGCTCTACAGCAGCTCAAGTGGCGGACGACAGCGCCAGCCAACTCAGCGTCACCGCAACTATCGATATTGACCGTCAAAATCTGATGCAGCAAGCCCAATCTCAGCAGGATGAGCCGGTAGCGCGCGAGTCTTACCGCGACCAGTTCTCAATGTTGCAATCATTGCCGCTAGACACTCTGTTGGAGTACGCCACATCGGCACATGTGAGCGAGTTCCGCTACTCGGCGACGCTGTCGCTGAACACCACTGATGATATTGAAGCAGTCGGCTCCGAGGAAACCACGCAGGCAACTCAACTCAATGAAAGCGGTTTGGAGATGGGGGGAGTACTCTCCGGCGGCGGCGGTGGCGCTGGCGGGCCTTGGTCGTTTGCCGGTGTGAGCTTAGGCGATCTCAGTGTGGTTGGTTACGCTTCTGAGAGCGCTATGACCAGTTTCGTCTCTGGCCAACAGAAAATCATCTCCGGGGCTATGATCGATTTAACGCAAGCTAACAACGAAGCCCTAGTCAGCAGTGAATTTGCGGTCTATAACTCCCTTGAAGTGGGCGATTCCCTAGTATTAGCTAACCCTGCTGCGACAGACCAGACTTACACTTTCACCATCGTCGGCATCTATGACGCAGGCGCTAGTTCAACAACTGAGTCGCTTCGCTTTTCAACCTCACAAGACCCCGCCAACCAAATCATTATTTCTTATCCGACATTGAGCGCAGTGGAAGATGAATCGAGTACAACTGCGACAACCAGCACCGACATTCGTGGACAATCGATCTCCACGGCGCTCAGCAGCACACTCACCCACACTTTCGTCTTCGAATCTCCAAATGAGTATCAAGAGTTCGATACGCAACTGCGAGCTGCCGGTTTAGATGCCACCTATGCGCTGACTAGCACCGATCTGGAAGCCTACAACTCCAGTTTGATACCGCTGGAGAATCTGTCAAATTTCGCTGGCAAGATGCTGCTCATCGTGCTTGGCGTGGGTGCGCTGGTGTTCGCCGTGGTGTCGGTGTTTAACACCAGAGAACGCAAGTACGAAATCGGCGTGATGACGGCGATAGGTATTTCAAAATTAAAGGTTGTGCTCCAGTTTCTCGCAGAAGCCGCCACCGTCACGCTGCTTGGGCTGCTAGCAGGATTGGGCATCGGCATGGTAGCTGCCGTGCCAGTGGCCGAGACGCTACTTGCTAATCAAGTGTCCGCCGCGCAAGCTCAACAAACATCTGTCGAGACGAACTTTGGACGTCCGGGTGGCGGTGCCCCCATGCTTGGCGGTACCGCTACGCTTCCTGGGCTGGGTAACACCAGTGCAGTTAGCTATATTGACCAGATAAATGCCCGAGTTGATTTTGACGTTGCCGGGCAGTTGGGCGCTATCGGTTTAGGTCTAGCGCTGCTTTCGTCAGGGTTCGGCGCAGCGTTCGTCATGCGCTACGAACCGCTTAACATTCTGGCTGAGCGCAGCTAACAGGGAAGGAAAAAAACATGAGTGTATTCACTTTAGATAACGTGTCTTATTCTTACGATGGAACAACCAATGTGCTTGACTCCTTGTCATGGGGGTTTGAAGCGGGAAAACTCTACGGCATTGTCGGTCGCTCTGGAGCTGGCAAAACCACCTTGTTGTCTCTCATGGCGGGGCTAACTAACCCGAGCGCGGGACGGGTAATGTTCGATGGCACCGATCTGGCAACCATGGATCGCTACCGCTATCGCAGTCACGACGTGGGGGTTATTTTTCAAAGCTTCAACCTACTGCCGTATCTCAGCGCAGTCGAGAATGTTGAGTTGTCGATGTACGCCTCTGGCAAACACATCCAGAACTCGCGGCTGCGCGCAATGGCGCTGTTGCACCAAGTGGGTTTGGATGAGACGAAAGCTAAACGACGAGTACTAAAACTTTCCGGCGGCGAACAGCAACGAGTAGCCATCGCACGCGCTATCGGTTACGACCCGAAAGTAGTTCTTGCTGACGAACCCACTGGGAATCTCGATCTGGGCACTCAACAAGACATCATTGACACTTTAACTGTGCTCGCTGCTTCCGGTAGATGTGTCGTGGTGGTAACTCACTCTCCCGAGGTTGCTAAGTGCATGGATTCGGTTTATGAACTTAAAGTGCAATCGGTGAAGCGTCATAATCGCTAAAAGTAATACTTTTCTCGTATGCCGTACATACTAAGCGAGTGGGCACCGGTCGGGTAGTCTTGGTTGCTATTTCTGAGCCATCCTGCTGTAGCTGGCCTTGTCTTGTGGGGTGATGTCGCCTGAAGACACGAGCTTGTAGTGCTGCTCGCGCATAACGACCATTTCTCCGTCTTGGACGCTCAATTCAAAAAGGGCAATCACACTATCGGCCATGAACTGCGCCGCAATTGGTCTGGGTATCAAGTTGGGGAACTTCGCTGTGCAGACAGCAATGTCCTGTTCCGCCTGAGTGATGCCAAGTTCATCCTTGCCGCTCTTGGCCTGTATCGGCAACACATACTGGGTGCCGTAGCGATCCACGGCCACGTACACTTCATCGACTTCCACTTGTCCGATGCCGGGGGCAGTGGTGCGCAGATGGTTCTGCAAGGAGTAGGCGGCAACCCCCAGGAAGATGTCGATGAGCCGGTTGTAGCGAACCAGGGCGAGCAAGGCCTGCTCATCACCGAGCGCCGAAGAGCGGATGATCTCGGGGGTGGCATCTGGAACTTTCGTGACAATCAAGTCATTCCGGGGAAGAACTTTTGCGACAGTGGATACGACGGCGAACTCGTATTTGGACTTCCCGGCACCACGAATGATCCAGTGCTTCCCATCAGGAGCTTTTGCCGTGACGGTCTCGGGTAGCTCGCTCCGGTACCGCACCGAGTACACAATATCTCCGAGATTCTTAGGTAGCTTTATGCCCAGAACCTGAGCACCCTCTTCAAACTCCCTTCGTTCAAACGGAACCTGAGTGGAGCCTGCGATGTAGTTCTTGAAGAAAACCCATTCGATCAAAGCCGCGTAGCGGTTCGTGGTCTTAGCCATGGCTGTCACGCAACTTTTCTATCTCGTTGAGGAATGACTCGGTGAGTGATTCCGAAATATTTCAGAGCTTCGGTCGCATTAAAAGACAGCAACCGAGGGTCTCCCAGACCGATGAGATCACCCTGACTAGGCGTAATGTCATCAGCTATGAGCACTGCGGCTCCAATGGCGCGACCCAGTTTGACGGGAACGCTGTTACCAATCTGGCGGAAGCCGTTCCATTTGGTCACATGGAACCTGAACCAGTCGGGGTAGCCGTGTAGTCTGGCGGCTTCGCGAACGGTGAGAACCCGCGACAGCGTTGAGTGGATGGGGCGGGGAGCGGTGTAT
>JAIRZI010000045.1 GCA_031267295.1 Propionibacteriaceae bacterium
TTGATGTTGCGGAGCAGATTGAGTTGTTGGGGTTAGATGCCACGGTTGTTGCGGGGTCAAGCCCGCAGAGTGTGTCGTTGTTTGTGTCGGATTATTTTGTTGATCGTAGTGAGATGGCAACAGATTTGGGGTGGGTGAGTCAGGAGTGGTCTTCTTTGGGAGCTTCGGTCACGGTGGAGACAGCGTTATCGGGTACGGTGTTGATGTTGGTGGGGGTGGCTTTGTTGGCGGGTGCGGTAGGCATGGTGGTGTGTGCTGTTACTAGCGCTAAAGGGTTACGTTTCTCGGTTGGAATACTGCGGGTGATCGGGTGGCGTGAACGGCGAATTTTACGACTAGTAGCAGGCGAGTTGGCTCCGGCATCGTTGTTAGTTGCTGTGATGGGCGTGGGGTGTTTCATGTGGGTGCCTTATCAGTTGCGTTCGCTTTTCGCGGCAGGTGTGGTGTTCGCAGGAGTGTTGTTTGGGGCTGAGACGGTGGCTGCGTTGCGTCCTACACGGGTTCGTTCGGGTACATCGCGTGATGGTGAGCCGGTGCTGAGTTTGCGTGGAGTTGCGCTGCGGTTGTTGCGTAGTCGTGCGGTTTGGGTGGGGTTGATTGTTGTGGGAGTGTCGTTGGTTGCTGTGTTGACAACGTTGGGTGTGGTGGTTGTTCGGGAGGGTCGAGAGCGTGCCGGTGCGACTCGGTTAGCTGAGTTTGCGTTTAGTGCTACCGGCTCGTTGACGTTGGGGATTGAAGTGTTAGGGGTGGGTGCTGCGATATTGTTGCTGGTTTTGGCGCACCGGATGGAACGTTTGCAAGCTGCTGGCGATACGGCTGTGTTTAATGCCGTCGGGTTTACGCTTGCAGCACAGGCGGTTATTGCTCGCTGGCAGGAGTTTTTGGTTGCTGTTGGATGCGCCATTGCGGGGCTGGTTGTTGTTTCGGTGGTCTCGGTGATGTTTGCTGGCGGATGGGTAGCTTGGCTGGCTGGGGTGGGCGCTTTGGTGTTAGTTATGATGCTGCGTTTTGTGAGCAGTTCCAATAAGACGGAGGTGATTCGGTGAATGTGCCGTCTGGGCTTGCGATGGTAGTTACGGAAACCGGCTCGGAAAGAGACGGTGTTGATTTGATGGGCAGATTGTGTTTGTCCGGTGATGATGCGTTCGTGTCTGGCTTGTTGGTTGAGTTGGTGTACGGTTTCGTTACTGTCTGCTATTAGTAGGGATGTGAGGCTGTGGTTGGTATCGTTGCGCCGTGTTTCGTAGGCGATTTGGGTGATGCTGTCTAGCTGACTTTCGTGTATGCGGTCGTGTTCTGCTAGCCATCTAGCGGTGTTTTCGCATTCGATACCCAAATCTTCGGCGAGTACTGCGGCGGCGGTAGTGGGTGGTGCTAAACCAACTATGCTGTGGGTTCCGTGGGTGGTTTCCCATGCGGTGCGGAGTTTGGTGGACTTGGCGGGGTATTTCTCAAATTTGGGTGTTTCGTTGGAGTGGCTTGTCAGGGAGTTTTTTTCGGTTGAAGATGGGGCAAGTTGAGGTTGTTATAAGGCCAAAAATTGTGGATTCTCGGGGTTTGTTGTGCAAAATTTGAGAGTTTCTCAAACCCGGTTGCCCCTGAATCGAGTTGATGAACTGTTGACCGGGTATGTGGCTGGGGTGCCTGTTAAAGAGTTGGCGTTACGTTATGGGGTGAGTCGTCAAACGATTTATGAACACACTTCCAGAGAGCTGGTGTGGTCAACAAACCATTAGCGTTTGGTGGCTGATATTCGTCGAATCATGGCAGAGTATCGTGATGGTGAAAGGATCGAGGCCAACGCGGTTAAAAGTTCCGCTGCCATGGTGGATGCCAACTTAACCAACGATTCTCTGCTAGTCACCCAAAGTAGTTGCGCGGAGTTCGTCCAATATTTTGCCGAGACGAATCCTGCGTTAATTTTTTATATAGGGTGGCTTTGGTTGGGTGTTTTGTTCACGAGAGTATAGGAGAAAGTGATGATTGATCCGCGTCGGGTGGCAATCTTGATTCGTTCTCAAATTGGAGATATCTATCAAGACCGGACGAGCGATGTGTATCAATGGGAACGAACCTCGGTGGGTGCGAACATTGTTTTTAAGCAGTTGACAGAGACAAAGAGCTACTCCTACAGAGAAGATTCGGGGAAGCTGCTCGTTCTTGAACGTCCGTATCGGGAACTGCTTGAAGGTCGTCTGGTCGAAGTGCGAGGCAGTTTGTGGCTCAACGTGAGTGAGGTGTTGCGCTTTGGCTGTGCTACTGGTTCCTGGACGCGTGTCTTTTACAGCACAAAGGGTGGTGAAAGCTACAAAACCTACCTTTCGAGTGAAGTTCGTATTCTCACAGATATTGCCAAGCAGTCGCGAGCTACAAAAATTTTGAACTATTGGCATGATCTTGTGAATCATCTTCCGAACCTAAAAAGCGGGCCTAATCCGCTTGTTCATGCATATGAAAGTATGGAAATCATTCACCCTGATAGCGTTCTAGCACACTACCTTTCTGGCAAACGGATAAGTGAGAAACAAGACGGAAAGCTTCCCCTCTTTCCATTTTCCTCAAACTTAAGCCAACGCGACGCATTGTTGCAGGCATTGAAGTATCCAATTTCGGTCATTGATGGGCCACCTGGCACGGGTAAGACACAGACCATTCTCAACCTGCTGGCTACTCTAAGCGCGATGCCGGGGGTTTGCATAGGCGTTGTTTCGGCCACCAACACGGCAGTCGATAACGTCCGCGACAAGCTTGACGAACTGGGGTTTGGGTATGTGATTGCGAATCTGGGAAATAAAGACAGGAAAGAGGCTTTCTTCGCGGCGCAAGAAGATCGCAATACCGTAGTTGATAACTTTCTTGCTTCGAGTAGTTCTGGCACTAGGAACACTAGTGCGGAATCCGTTGTGAAAGGACAGTTGCGTGTACTTGAGGGCAAGCTTCTCAAGTTGCAAGAAAATGAGCGAACTCTTGCCAGATTACGACAGAGTTTGGACAGCTACCGGCTGGAGTATCGCCATTTCACCCGGTATTTGAATGGATATGAGGTGGCCAATCTTGATGGAGTGGTGCTGTTAGACCGGGCATCAGATCGAATTCTTGATTATCTAGTTGAAACTCAGCTACCTGAAAGCCATCTGGTGTGGCCACTTCGCTGGATAAAACGATTACGCCAACAGGTTAAGTACGGTTCGCTTAAAGATGTTGACCCTACAGACTCCGATGTTGTTCTTAGGCTTCAGCGAGCCTACTACGAGAAAAAGATCAGTGAGTTCGAAGAACAGGTCATCACCCTAGAAGACGAGTTGTTTCATGGTGATCTGAAAAAAATGGTTGCACAGCAGCAGAAACTTTCATTGCAAGTACTCCGTACTGGTCTGCGAGAGCGTTACAGTGCCCTGGAGCGGAAACAGTATGATGAAGCTAAATACTTGGATAAGCTTGATGCATTCAGTGTTGATTATCCAATCATTTTGAGCACCTGTCACTCATTGCGTCAGAGTGTCGGCCAAGAGCGCTTGCTCGACTATTTGATCATTGATGAAGCATCTCAAGTAGATCTACTTGCAGCAGGTTTGGCGTTGGCTTCCACTAAACGTGTAATCGTCGTCGGCGATCTTGCTCAACTCCCTCATATTCCAGTGACCGAGGCAGTCGATAGTGTCGGTATATCCTCGCCATTACCTGCTTACGATTACGTTAAACACAGCCTGCTCTCGTCACTGCAAGAACTATATGGCGACAAGCTTCCGCGAACGATGCTGTGCGAGCATTACCGATGTGATCCCGCCATCATTGGGTTTTGTAATGAGAAGTTTTATGGTCAGAAGCTCATCCCCTTCACGACTAGCACCCCTGAGCATCACCCATTGATTCTGCACACTACAACGGAGGGCAACCATATGCGCTCGCACCGCGAGGGTGGATTGTCTAACCAGCGTGAGGTTGATGTGATTGAGCAAGAGGTGATTCCGAGATACTGCACTGGTATCTCGCGAGATGAGATCGGAATAGTCTCCCCGTACCGGAAGCAGGTCGGCAAGATTAACGATATCCTTGTCGGCGAATTTGAAGAGATTGAAGCCGATACGGTGCATCGATTCCAGGGTCGCGAGAAACAGGCCATTATCATGAGTACAGTGCTTGACGAGACTTGGCGGGGGCGACTGGGAACCTCGTTTATAGATGATCCGCATCTAGTCAATGTGGCAGTTTCCCGCGCTAAAGACAAATTTGTGCTAGTGACAGACCACGACATGCTGCCAACAAGCAAGAATCTTCGTGACCTCATGGGCTATATCCAATATTATGACCCGGAACATCAACCGTATCAAAGCTCAATAGTTTCAGTTTTTGATCTTTTGTATAGGAACTATTCGGCGCGTCTTGAATCATTATTTAACCGTGTGCTGAACCGGACGAAGTATCGCTCCGAAAACATAATCTGGACTGTGATACAGGATATTCTGGCAGAAGAGCCATACCATGATCTGAACGTTCACGCCCAGGTACTTGTGCAAAATTTACTTTTGGGATTAGAAGGGCTCACGGAAGAGGAAACTACCTATGTCAAGAATCGATGTTCGCTTGATTTTGTGGTGTACCGACGCGTAACACGTCAACCAGTTCTAGCGATCGAAGTGAACGGGTTCGCTTTTCACGAGAATAATCCTAAGCAACACACTAAAGATACGCTTAAAAAGGCCATCCTCGATAAAAATGGTATCCCGCTGTTAGCGCTACCCACGACCGGCAGCGGTGAACAAGCTCTTATCCGTGCCGCCCTAAACGTAGCAATGAACAGATAACGCACCTATGGGATACTGGTGATCGAAGCAGCAGCAATGTAGCGCTACTCGGAAAAGCAGCAATACCCCCGTCTGGCTCGGCTTGCTGCGCTGTGGTAGCCACTTCGACAAACGCCTTCCGGGGCACTGCCCGAAAAATCAAAGCCCACGCTAGCATCCGCCCATTCCCCAATGACGGCTCCATTAATTTTTCCCGAATCGATTGAGCTACATAGACAATGGCGTGATCTGTAGTCCGCTCCTAATAGACTTAACGGCATGTCTTTACGCGCGCCGACAGGTGGCGTGGCTGTGGACTCCACAGTCACACGCCATCAGCATCCTACGCCGTCTTTGCCCGAACCGGGGCAGGTAGTTGAGGTACGCGGCTCGACATGGGCGGTCGCTGGAGTCACAGCGCAGGGGTTGCCGGTGTCTCCGGCGGATGATTCGACGGTCGGTTTATCGCATGTGGTCGATCTGCAGTCGATGGACGAGGATCGTTTGGGTGAGATGCTGTCGGTGGTGTGGGAGTTGGAGGTTGGGAACTCGATTACTCCGGCACAGGGTCTGCCTGATCGAATCACCGACCAGGGGTTCGACGATCCGGTGACGTTGGCGGGGTTCATTGACGCGATGCGGTGGGGCGCGGTCACCTCGGCTGATCCGAACCGCTACCAGGCTCCATTCTGGTCAGGCGTGAATGTAAATGCGTACCAATTGGAACCGCTGCACCGCGCATTGTCGTCACCTCGCGCGAATCTGCTGTTGGCTGATGACGTGGGTCTGGGGAAGACTATCGAGGCCGGGCTTGTTGTCCAGGAACTCTTACTGCGCCACCGGGCGCGGACGGTCGTGATTGTCTGTCCGCCGAGTTTGAGCATGAAGTGGGCCGACGAGATGCGGGACAAGTTTGGCTTGGGATTCGTTATCGTCAACTCCGAACTGATGTCGTCGATCCGCCGCAGCCACGGGTTGAATGCGAACCCGTTCACGTTGTTCCCGCGTGTGATCGTGTCAATGGCTTGGCTGCCTCAGAACCGCGCTCAACGCCTGCTGCGCCCGGTTTACGCTGAGGTCGACAATCCGAAATCGGGCCGCCGGTTCGCGTTTGATATCTTGATCGTTGATGAAGCCCACCATGTCGCACCATCATCCCCGTTGACCGTCGCACAGGGGCGGGGCTACGCCACAGACACGAACCGCACTGTCGAGGTGCGCCGTCTGGCCGAACGTTGCGAGCACCGCCTGTTCCTTTCGGCGACTCCGCACAACGGCCATCCAGAGTCGTTCATGGCACTGATGGAGATGATCGATCCGCAGCGCTTCTCGCGCGGCGCATTGCTCGACAGTGTCGCGCTGAAGGATGTTATGGTGCGCAACCTCAAACGCGACTTGACCGATAAGGGGTTCAAACGCCGCCAGGTCAAGTCGTTGGTGTTCACCCCGTCCGATCAAGAGCAAGTCATGTTCTCTGCCCTAGATGAAATCGTGCGCGCGTCGGCTAAACTGAACGACGCTAAACCGGGTAGCGACATTGTGACGATGCTGTTGAAAAAGCGGTTTATGTCCAGCCCCTACGCCTTCGGCCAGACCTTGGCGCGCTACATGAACTCCCGCGACGGCTCCGGCCTGATCGATGACGATTACGACGACATTCTGGGCGAGGGCCAGTCCGACGAGGAAGAGGGCCTGTGGGAGCAGGATGAGTCGGAGTATCTGAAAATGTCGAAACGCTCCGGCTCCGACCCACTGCGATCCGCCACCCGCGAGCAGCTTGAACAGCTGCGAGATTGGGGATTGGGCTACGAGTCGAAAACTGATTCCCGAGCCGAGGCGCTGCTGGGCTTCCTTGACTCGGTGTGTCGCCCAGACGGCAAGATGTGGACGAATGAGCGGGTGGTCGTGTTCACCGAGTACGCCCACACCGTGGATTGGCTGGCGAGAATTCTGCGGCAACGCGACTACACGGACAGAATGGCTGTGATTCAGGGTTCGACACCGACGGGCAAGCAGCCCGGCGAGCGGGGGTATATTCGCGAGCAGTTCACCGAGAATCCGGTGGAGCAACCGGTCAGGGTATTGCTAGCGACTGACGCTGCCGGAGAGGGCATTGACCTGCAAGACTACTGTCATCGGCTCGTCAACTTCGACATTCCGTTCAACCCATCCCGATTGGAGCAGCGCATCGGTCGAATCGACCGTTACGGCCAAACTCAGGCTCCGCTAGTGTTTCACTTCCTGCCCGACCAAACGTCGTCAACCTATGCGGCGGACACGGCGTTCATGGGCGGTATCGCCCGGAAGATCGCCAATGTCGAGCAAGACCTCGGCTCAACCAATGAGGTCATCGCCGACCAGATCCAGCGCCACTTCACCGGCGGCAAAGTCCCGACAAAACCAAAGGCTAGAGGCAACAACTCTAACGATGTCATCAATCAGAACCTGGCGAGCGGCTTAGAGTTGAACGCCCGTTTGACTGAGTTGGAGCAGGGCTACGACGAGTCGCGTTCCCAGATTCACCTAGAGCCGGACAACCTTCGCCGTGTGGTCGACACCGCGTTGCGGATCAATAACCAGCTACCGCTGGTGCCCATCGCCGACCCATTCATCCCCTACGACCCTGACGGAGATGTGAAGCCCGCCGACACCCAGGTTTTCGAGGTGCCAAACCTGACCCTAGGTTGGCAGGTCGCACTGCGGGGTCTCGACATAGTTCTCAAACCAGGCGAGCGCCGACCTATTACATTCGATCCGGCAGCGATGGAGATCCGCGAACCCGACGGGGCGGGCGGAGTAACCGTCCGGCGGCGCAACGATTTGGCCTACGTCCACCTTGGCCATCCGCTCGTCCAGAAAGCTCAACGTTTGCTGCGCCGCTCCTTGTGGAACGTTGGCTCGTCGCTGAACCGGGTGACCGCAGTTGTCGTGGACGATTTGCCGGAGTCGTTCGTCGCCGCTGTCACGCGGATGGTGCTGGTCGGCAGGGGCGGTGTCCGGCTACATGAAGACGTGTTCCTTGCCGGAGTTCGTTTGCACGGCCGCCGAGTCATGGACGAAGACAAAGCCGAGGGTGCCCTCGATCAGGCTCTCGACACGGGCAACCTGGCTTTAGCCGACGAGCGCGTACGGCAGCAGATCGCCGCGATGTGGAACGCGCCGGATGCGCCGATCAAGGCTCGGCTCGAAAGCCGCATACAGACTCTCGCCGCACGCAAACACAAAGCGGTGCAGAGCCTGCTCGACAAGCGCCACGAGTCCGACGTGAAGCGCGCCCATGACATCTTCGCTGCGTTCCGCGAGAACCTGCGCCAGTCGCTGCGGCAACTCGAAGATGCACAAGCCGAGGAGGAAGCCCGGCTTTTCCTCGACCCAGACCAGCAGCGACAGCGACGGCGGGACATGGAGGCCATGAGTCGCCGCCTGGACGAGCTCGCCTCCGAGGAGGATCGAGAAATCACCGCGATCAACGAGCGCTACACCCAGCCTGAGCCGAACACCACAGCAGCGGCTTTGGTGTTTGCCCTGACCCGCGCCGACGCCGAAGGATGGATCGACTGATGTTTCACCGCCCGCATCAACGCCGCGCCCTCAACGCCACCGAACAACACCGCGCTTGGCTCCAACTTGTCGACACCGATGGCCCGTTCCTCGCCGTGCCTGTCCTTAAACGGGTCTGGCCAGACGGCATACCCAATTTCGCCACCATCCATCCCGAGCGCTACGACCTGCTACATGACAAGTTCAAGACGTTCGGTGCGGCTTTCGATGCTGTCGATGCCGAACCCGAATCCGAAGAGCTTCAAGCCAGCTATCGACAGACCCGTGACCAGTGGGTCGAGACGGTGCTGCGGGCCGTGGTCGGTTGGGGCGATACGCTCGACTGGGGCGAAACGACGGGCATCCGGGCCACATCCCCGAACCGGGCTGTAACCATCCACTCCCAGGGCGTGCTGCGCGGCGCGGATGGTATCGGCGCGCTCGTCCATATCGTCGAACGCACCGTCAGCCTCCGCTCCACCCCCGCCGACCTATGGGCCACGACGCCCATCGACCGGATGGATGCCTTGCTGCGCGCCTCCGGCGTTCCCATCGGCATCGTTACCGACGGCCAATGGTGGGGTCTAGTCTGCTCTCGCGAAAGCAGAATGACCGCATCCGGCATCGTCGACGCGCTGACCTGGATTTCCGAGCCGCGCACCCGTGATGCTTTCTTCACCTTGCTTGATCGGCAGTACATCATCGGAGGCGACCCTGACGAGCTTCTGCCGGAACTGTTCAAGGCATCTGAGACTGAGGCTGAGGAGACCACCGAAGCGCTGGGGGCGCAGGTTCGCAGCGCCGTTGAACTGCTCATCCAAGCGTTCGCCGAAGCCGCCGTCGAGGCCAAGCGTCGTGGCCAGGGCGACTCGCTGCCAGACGATCCGCACGCCACCTACGAGGCTGCGGTCACGGTGATGATGCGGGTCGTGTTCTTGCTGTTCGCGGAGGAGCGCGGTCTGCTGCCGTCCGGCGACCTATTCGACCAGGGCTACGGCATCGCCCAAGAACTAGCCCGGCTCGAAACCCGCGAAGCCGCTGAGAGTGAGGAGATACTCGACTCCACCACCTTAACCTGGCACCGGTTGCTCGCCACCAGCCAAGCGCTCTACACCGGTGCGTCGTTCGAGAATCTGCGCATGCCCGCCTACGGTGGCTCCCTATTCGACCCGACCAGGTTCCCTTTCCTCAACGCCACCACCGAGCAAGGCAGCCTCGCCGTCGCCGTCTCTGACCGCGTCATGCTCCATGTCCTACGCTCTGTCCAGCTTGTCAAGGTCGGAGGCGAGTCCAGACACATCTCTTTTCGCGACATCGACGTGGAACAAATCGGCTACATCTACGAAGGTTTGCTTGGCTTCACTTGCCGCACCGTCGGTGAGGTTTACGTTGGCCTGCAAGGCACAGCAGGAGCTGAACCTGATATTCCGCTCGCCAGACTCGAAACACTGCGCGCCGAGAACCCAACCCCCGCCGCGTTCGCCGATGCCCTGCGCGCCTGGCTGGTCACCGACCAGCCATCAACCAAACCCAAGTCCGCGTCCGCCATTGCCCGCGCCTTGGACGCGCTGCCCGACCCGATCATCGTCAGCGCCCTCACTCAGGCCGTCGGCGGCGACACCGACCTGCGCGCCCAGATTGAGCCATGGCTCGGGCTGATTCGCCCCGATTTGCGCAACCAACCCTTCATCGTCCTGCCTGGCGGGCTACTCGTCAAAGAAACCCCGTCGCGCAAGAACGCCGGAGCGCATTACACGCCCCGCTCTTTGGCCGAGGAAGTCGTCCTTCATGCGCTCCAGCCGCTTTGCTATTCGCCCGGCCCCTACCAAAGCGCTGACGAAAGCAGATGGGTGCTCAAGGGCTCCGTTGACATCCTGCGATTACGGATCGCCGACATCGCCTGCGGCTCCGGCGCATTCCTTGTCGCCGCCGCCCGCTACCTCGCCGACCGAATGGTCGAAGCCTGGACTATTGAAGACCCCTCGAATACCTACCACCGCGACCTCTACAGCCGAGCCATCCGCCAGGTCGTCGCCAAATGTCTCTACGGAGCCGACATCAATGGCATGGCCGTCGAGATGTGCAAACTATCGCTGTGGTTGGTTTCCCTCAACCCGAAATTGCCTTTCAGCTTCGTCGACGACAAAGTGTTGCACGGCAACTCCCTACTCGGCCTGACCGACCTTGACCAAATCCGCGAACTCCACATCTACCCGGCGGATGCCCGCAGCAACGGCGACCGGGATGCCCTGTTCTACACCAGCGCCGGGCGCATGATGACCCAGCGGATCGACGTCAACGGTGTCATCTCCCGCGTCGCTGAACGTCGCCAACAACTCGCCAGCGAAGTCTCCGAAACCGACCCGGCGCGCACTGCGACCGCCAAGCGCCGCATCATGGCCGATAACGAACGCGACCTCGTCCAACTGACGACCCTCGCTGATGCCGTCGTGGCTGCCGGACTGCCCCTCGGCGCGCCCCGAGGCCGCGACAAGGAAACAACCCGCCCCGAGGTCGACCCAGACGGCAACGCCCGCTTCGTCGTCGAACACACCCCCGATGCGAAGCTCCAGACCAAATACAAGGCGTTGGCCGAGACCGCCAGCGTCGCCTTCCCCAAGAATGGCGACGGAGACCGTTCCGAAATTCTGCGCCTCATCGACACCGGCCTCACTCCCACCGTCGAAACGGACTATGACCACTGGCGATGCCTACATTGGGTTCTCGCAGTTCCCGACGTGATGGAACGTGGCGGCTTCAATGCCATCATCGGAAACCCGCCGTTCTTGGGCGGACAGAAGCTGACCGGGGCTATGGGCACTGATGTGCGCGACTGGTTTGTCAACGTGCTGGCAGAGGGCCGCAGAGGAAGCGCCGACCTGGTGGCCTACTTCTTCTTGCGTGCCACCTCGCTCTTGCAAGCGAATGGGACTTTGGGGTTGATTGCCACGAATACTGTTGCGCAGGGCGATACTCGGGAAGTTGGTCTTGATGCGATGGTTGCGGAGGGGTTCACTATCACCCGCGCTATTCAGTCAAGGTCTTGGCCTGCTGCGAGTGCCAACCTTGAATATGCTGCCGTCTGGGGTACTCGCGCTGCTGTCGCCGACGCAGTGTCGAGAGTGGCCGACGACAGTCCGGTACGACGCATCAGCACCCTACTCGAACCAGCTGGACGAGTCGAAGGTAATCCAGTCAGGTTGGCCGAGAACACAGGCATCGCCTTCCAAGGTTGCATCGTCCTTGGTATGGGATTCGTCATCGAGCCAGAGTTGGCACATGAGTGGATTGCCGCTGATGCACGCAACGCTGAGGTGTTGCTCCCCTACCTGAACGGTGAGGATTTGAACTCCCGCCCGGATGCCTCGGCATCCCGGTGGGTCATCGATTTCAACGACCGCAGCGAGGAGGAAGCTGCTAAGTACGAGTTGCCCTATGCGCGCACTTTGGAACTGGTCAAGCCAGAACGGCAACGGTTGAATGCGGAGGGGTCTTTCGTGCTGCGGAGACCACTACCGGAGCGCTGGTGGCAATACGGAGAGAAGAGACCGGCCATGCGGCAGGCTATCGCCGCTTTGTCGGAGGTGTTGGTCATCGCGCTTGTCAGCAAGACGGTCATGCCTGTTCGGGTTCCAACGGGACAGGTCTTCAGCCACGCCCTCGGGGTGTTCGCCTCGGATGACTACAGTGACCAGGCAGTCTTGTCATCAAGCCTGCATCAGGCTTGGGCAATCACTTACGGTTCGGGGATGCGCAACGACCCGCGTTACACGCCATCAGATGTGTTCGAGACCTTCGCTCGCCCCGCCGCGACCGGGAGACTTGAGAGTGTCGGGCAGATTCTCGATAGCGAACGGCGGACAATCATGGTTCGCCGGAATCTGGGCTTGACCAGCCTCTACAACATGGTGAGTGATCCCGACATTACTTCAAGCGGCGACCATGACATCGCTCGACTGCGCGACATACACGTCGAACTCGATGACGCAGTCTTGGATGCCTACGGTTGGTCAGACATTGACCTGCAGCGGGGTTTCCATGTCTTCAGACAGATGCGGCGATGGACTGTAAGCCCGGCCGCTCGAATCGAAATTCTGGGTCGTCTTTTGGAAGAGAACCACCACAGAGGTGATCGATGAGACACATCCCACGGCGGCCTACGAGTTTTGCTTTCCGTTAGCACGATGATGGTTCTCCTCAAGCAGACGGTCGAGTATCTCCAGCATGACTGCCTCGGAACAAGCCCAACGTCGCGCGCCTCGATATGAATAGAATCCGTAGTCAAGGCGGAGGTCGCCCCAACCATAGGAAGCGACGACAGCCTCGTCTAACTCTCTATGAATGGCACGAAGGTGCGCTACGTCTGCGTCGGCTGCGTCTAGCACATCCGGATCGTTGACCAAGTTGTAAAGCTTGGTGAGGCCGAGGGATCGCCGGAGCATGATCTCTTGCCTCGTACCGTCCAGGGTGGCTCCAACAGTGCCCAAGCCGACCGTTGACCGTGGGCGAGGGAACGTCTCGAAGACATCGGATGGGGTGTAGCGCACCCTGGTCTCTAACGTCGAACCGTAAGTGATTGCCCAAGCCTGATGCAGGCTTGATGACAAGACTGCCTGGTCACTGTAGTCATCCGAGGCGAACACCACGCAGGCATCGCTGAGTACTTGCCCAGTGGGTACCCGCAGAGGCATGACAGTCTTGCTGACACGCGCGATGACCAACACCTCCGACAAGTCTGCAATCGCTCTGCGCATCGCTGGAGCCCACGCCGCAAAGAGCCACCAGTTTTCGCGGCGATAGTCGATAGAGACTTTGTCCCGCTGCGGCTTGACATAGTGCAATACTCGGTGGAACGGGAGTAGATACTTAGCCGCTTCCTCTCGACTCTTCGTGCCGAAATCGATGACCCACCGGGATGCCGAGGCATCCGGGCGGGAGTTCAAATCCTCACCGTTCAGGTAGGGGAGCAACACCTCAGCGTTGCGTGCATCAGCGGCAATCCACTCCTGCGCCGGCAAATGGCAGTTGTAGGGTCAGCATTGTTAAGCATGAACCTAATGAAACAAGTCTGTCGGTGTGTCCTGTACGCTCGGCTCAGTGTCACCAAAGAAGAATCCGTCTCCATTGCCCGGCAGCTTCAATCCTGTCGCAGCTACGCTCAGGCGCGCGGCTGGGAAGTCGTTGGTGAGTTTGTTGACGACGGCGTGTCCGCGACAGCGAATCGTCCCGAGGAACGCAAGGGTTGGGCGGCGCTCTTGGCCACAGGCGGCTTTGATGCCGTCGTGATTTGGAAAGTGGATCGACTCGCCCGGCGTGTTCTCGACTTCCTGCACGCCGACGAAGCCCTCCAGAGGCGCGGCGCTGGCCTAGTCGCAGTGGAAGACCCTATTGATATGACCAGCCCCCAGGGTCGGGCTTTCGCCGTCATGCTGGCCGTGTTTGGCGAGATGGAGGCCGAGGCGATGCGGGCGCGAGTGCGCGCAGCTCGTTCGGCGTTGCTCAAGGTTGGGCGCTGGCCGGGCGGTGGCATCCCGTTCGGTTATCTGTCGGTAGCGAACCCCGATGGGCCGGGACGGGTGCTCGCGAAGGATGCCGAGCGTATCCACTGGCTGGCTGAGGTGGCGGCGATGGCCTTGTGCGGCGAGGCTGTCAATGCCATCGCCCGATGGCTGACAACCGAGGGCGCACCAGTCCCAGGAGAACGCAAAGTGAGTCAGAGCGATCCCATCTGGAACCGGCAGACAGTCTATGGTCTGTTGCGCAACCCCATCCTGGCTGGGATGCGACCCCACAATCCCGGTCGAGGCAGGCAGGGCGCACGAGTCGACCCGTTCTCTGTCGTCCGTGACGATGTTGGCGTGCCTGTCATCGATGAATCGCTAGCAGTTATCACTTTAGATGAATTCACCCAGCTTCAGCAGCTGCTCGATTCCCGTGACCTGCCGCAGGCTCGGAAGCATGGCGAACGGGTGACGACCAGTCCGTTCCTCTCCTGTGTGGCTCGCTGCGATGATTGTGACGTGTTTTTGTGCCGGGGTACTAATCAGGGTAGGCCTGTTTTGTCGTGTCCGCAGTGCCGTCAGACTATAGGTCGTACTGCTCTCGATCCGTACCTTGCTGAACGTCTACTTACCGAACGTGGTGGTGAGCCGCTTGGCGATTCTACTGTCCGAGATTGCTGGAATGTTGTCAAGTACAACGAGTCCGCCAAGCGTGACATTCTTCTGACTCAGCTTGATTTCCTGTATATCCGCCGAGGTGTGGTGGGTCGCTACTTCGATGAGGAGCGCATCATCCTGGCTTGGCGCAGATCTGCCGATCCTGCGCATTCTGGCATCGGCGACGGAAACTGTCATACCTGGCTGGAATAATGGAGTCTGGATTGAAGAGGTGACAGGTGAACTTGCCAGACAGAGTCAGCGCCGAGGCGGGCGAGCGGGGTGCGGGTGTGTCTTCTGGGTCTGGAGGTGAAGCGGTGAGAAAGCGCGAGTACTACGAGTTGGAAGCGGCGCGGAACGGGTGGACGGGTCGGGAGTTGGAGCGGCAGGTCGACTCGATGTTGTTTGAGCGGGTGTTATTGTCGCAGGACAGGAAATCGGTTATGGAGATGGCTCGGCGGGAGCGTCTACCTGAACGTCCAGCCGAGTTGAAGCGCGAGATCAAGGCGGTCGAAGAGCAACAGGCCGATGCCGAACAGGAAAGCGAGAGTGAAAATGACTGAAACCGTAACACCACCAACCGCACCCGGCTATCAACTCGGCTATCCGTTGGATGGTACCTCGTATGCGGTGCGGGAAAATTTCGTCGACATTCTCGGCAGGGAGCTTGTCGGGCCGATGAACGGTTCTGAGGAGGTCGTGCTACTGAGCCCGCGCCAGCTCTATTTAGCGGGATATCTGGCTCCGGTGAAGGTGGTAGAGACATCCGCCGAAACCGAAACCGAAACCGGACGAGATGATGACGGCAATCTGGTCGAGATGCTAGCCGATCCGGGAGCGCGGGCTGCGGGTCGTGGCGTACCGGTCGCCATAGTCGATTCCTCAGACGCTGATGATGAAGACGATGATGCCGAAGATCGCGCACCAAAGTCTGGGTTGATGGCGGCATCGTCGATGGGGTTGCGGTTCCAAATTGGTATGGACGTGGAGTCTTTTCAGGTGACGGCATCATGGGGGTTGTACGAATCGGTGGCGACGGACAAGATATCGAAGTCGGGCCATCCGATTCGTCATTACAAGCGCACACCCATTGAAGAGCCACGCACCATCAAAGTTGCCGACTTACAGCTGGGTGTGACAAAGACGGTGCCGTTGCGTGATGCGGCGGTGTTGCGCATTGACCGGTACGACGACGCGGAACACGGTCGGCGGCTGATCGAAATCGCTTTGTGTAACGACCGGGAGACGCCGTTGCCAATCCCGTTGGGAATGTGGATGTGGCAAACGGGTATGCGGGTAGACGCTTGGGGCGCTGAGGTGTTCCTGCCGGTGCGCGACATGCTGGAGCAAGACTGGCAGGAACACGACGAAGAGGTCAGGCGACTGAATCTTCAGTACCGCGACAGGCTGGAGTTCGCGGTCGGACGGACGTGTTCGGTGGACTGGGTAGTCAAGGCTGGTTCGCGGCGAGCAACAGAGGTGTCTACGACGTGGGTGCCGACGGCGGAGACGCCGCAGACTTTGGCCGGGTCGGTTGAGGGAGCACTGCTGAGCATGGATGCTTTGTCGGCAGCGGATGCGCAGGCTGTCAAGGCTGGATTAGCCCCATTGGTGGACGGCTACGGAGCGTGGCTTGATGTTCAGGAGTCCGCCGCAAAGAACCTGCCGCCATGGCTGGCCGAGACCGCCGATCTGGCGTTGTGGGAGGCGCGGCGCGCACACCAGCGACTGGTGGACGGTTTGGAGTTCTTGGGGTCAGATGTGGAGGCGCTGCGGTGTTTCCAGTTTATGAACCGGGTCATGCGCGACCAGCGGGTCGCGTCGCAGGTAGCTGGGGAACGGGCGGGCAACCCGTCGGTATCGATCCAGCAGGCTCGTGACCAGGTGCTAACCGACAGTTCTGGGAATCAGGTGGCAGCTTGGCGTCCATTCCAGTTAGCGTTCATCCTGATGCAGCTTCGGGCGTTGACCGACCCGGCGGCGACTTTACGGAGCGCCGAGCACCAGGCGCAGGTCGAGTTGCTGTTCTTCCCGACCGGTGGCGGTAAGACCGAGGCGTATCTGGGGTTGGCTGCGTACACGTTCGCCATCCGCCGTCGCCAGGGCGTGATCAAGTTGGCAGACGATTCATTGGATGGGTTGGATGGCGTGTCGGTGTTGATGCGGTACACGTTGCGGTTGTTGACGGCGCAGCAGTTCCAGCGGGCGACGGCGTTGGTGTGCGCGGCAGAGTTGGCTCGCCGGGAGGATGAAGCGATGTGGGGTTCGACGCCGTTCCGAATCGGCTTATGGGTGGGCACAGATGTGTCCCCGAAGCAGTTCGAGGAGGCGAAGGAACAGCTCGATCGGGTCAATGACCATGGCGGCTATCGGCTACCGGTGTTACAGATCAAGCGCTGCCCGTGGTGTGGCACGCCGATCACTCCGGCGCAAGTGAAGACCGACAAAACCATGCGGCGGGTCTATGTGTATTGCGGCGACGATCTGGCACGCTGCCCGTTCTCCAAAGGCGGCGGCATCGTGGAAGGTCTGCCGGTGTTGACGGTGGACGAGGAGATATACCGACTGACCCCAGTGTTCGTGATTGCTACGGTCGATAAGTTCGCCCGACTGGCTCGGGAGGGTCATGCGGCATCGTTGTTCGGCTACGTGTCGAAGAAGTGTGGCAGACACGGCTACGTCCACCCGGACTACTTGGGTTGCACCATCACCACCCAGCACCAAGCCGAGGATGGCCATCCGAAGGCAACCATTACCCCAGTGAAGCGTCTGCGTCCGCCTGATTTGATTATCCAGGACGAGTTGCACCTGATCACGGGGGCTTTGGGCACATCGGTTGGTTTGTTCGAGGTCGCAGTCGAGACATTGTGTTCTTGGGAGGCTTCGGATGGCCAGCCGGTCAGGCCGCTGATCGTGGCATCAACGGCGACAGTACGAAACGCCCGTGAACAGGTGCGCGGCTTGTATGGCCGGGCGGTGTCGATCTTCCCGCCACAGGTGTTGGACGTGGCCGACACGTATTTCTCCCGCGAGATGCCGGTAAACCGAGATCATCCGGGTCGCCGCTATGTCGGCATATCGGCTTATGGGGTGCGGCTGACGGCGGCTGAAATCCGGGTCGCCGAGACTCTGTTGGAGAGCGGGCAGTTGTTGTTCGACCAGGTGGGAGCGGTTGCGGATCCGTACATGACGTTGGTGGGCTATTTCAACGCAACCCGCGAGTTGGCCGGTATGCGTCGGTTCATTGACGACGACGTGTCCAGCCGAGTGAAACGTCCACGGCTTGGCTCTGGCTTCTCGCCCAGGCGAGGCGCATTCCCGAACGGCATTCTAGGAGTCGAGGAGTTGACCAGTCGGAATGACTCAGACCGGATCGCAAACGTGTTGAACCTGCTCGGCTTGGCGTTTGACCCGGACTACGACACGACTACCGCCTATCAAGATCGGATGGCTCGCATTAAAGCTAAAGAGAAGGTGCCGCAGCGCAAAGAGAAAGACTCTCCGTTCGATGTGGTGCTGGCCACGTCGATGCTGCAAGTCGGTGTGGATGTGCCCCGGCTCGGCTTGATGCTGGTGGTTGGCCAGCCGAAGAACACCGCCGAGTACATCCAGGCATCCTCCCGCGTGGGCCGCGACACCGGCAGGGGTGTCGAGCGTGATAAGCCCGGCCTAGTGGTTACGCTAGCCAACTGGGCCAGACCGCGCGACCTGGTGCATTTTGAGCAGTTCCGCCACTACCACGACACGTTCTACGCCCAAGTTGAAGCGTTATCGGTCACACCGTACTCACCGACGTCGCTGGAACGCGGCATTGACGGGCTACTAGTATCGACCGTCAGGGTGCTGCAGGCTCCGCTTGACTACGGCCTATCACCGGAACGCAACGCCGGGCGGATTGCCGCGCAGCATGACGTGATCGCCAAGGCTGTGGAGCGGTTGAAGGCTCGAATCGCCACCGCAGCGCTAGACGACAAGGCCACCAGGCAGGCGTCCGACGCGCTGGCCAACCGACTCGACCGGTGGGCCGAGCGCGCCAGACACGCCGCCGCGATGAGCCAAGCGCTGGTGTATGAGCGGGTCGGCGGCACGGGGCAATTCCTGTCATTGATTGTATCGCCGGAGAATTTGCGGGCAGCCAGCGGGATGGGAGACCGAGCTCCGTTCGTCGTCGCCAACTCGATGCGCGAGGTGCAGCCTGAGATCAACGTACTCGTCTCACCGCTACCCGACCGCATGTTCACCAGCACCCCCGGCGGCGTCGCCGGATGGACGTTGCCCGCCGAAGGAGATGACTGACCATGACTATGACCGAGACCATGACCGAGACCATCGCTGCTTTCGAAGCGCCCGTCATGTTGGAAGATACCCAAACCCTCGACCCGCTGGCCGATGCCGAAGAAGCCAACGCCAAGAACCGTGCTAAGGTCGGCACCGCCCGTCCCTCGTCGCTGCTCTACACGTACGGGCCAGGGTCGATTATGGATTTGCCGAACTTCTCAGTCATGCCCGCCGGATTGGACGACTGGGAGCCGATCTGGAGATGTCGCTCCCAGATTCCAGTCATCGCTGAACCGCGCCTGCTGGACGTGGTGCGCCTCCACCTAGGGCCGCAGGTGGACTCACTGCGCCCCTATCCGTGGCAACCATCCCGTGGGTTCGGCACCCAGGAAGGCTCCGACCTGGGCATCCCAGCCAGAGTGTTCCCGCAATGGCTGCGCTGCACCGGCTGCGACTACCTCGGCCCGCTTCCCCGGTTCACATATGAGAACACCCACCCGTTCCGGCCTGACCGAGCTGAGTTCACTCACACCGGCTGCCCTGGTCGTAGCGGGCAAAGCTTCGGAAAGCGCAAAAGTTCCGCCGTCCCGACTCCGCATCTACTGACCTGCACCAACGGGCATCTGGACGAGTTTCCCTACGCGCTGTGGGTTCACAACGGCCTGCCGTGCCCGAACACCGATCCGGGCGTGATCCCTGACTTGAAGATGCGCGACGCGAATCTGGGAAAGTCTGTCGGCTCCACTATTAGCTGCGGAGCCTGCGGCGCGAAGCGCGGCATGGCCGAAGCCCAAGGTGAGGTTGGCAAGCAGAAACTTCCCCAAACCTGCCGTGGGCGACATCCGCACTTGGGCGCGTTCGATCCAAGCTGCGACGCCAAGCCGACGCTGATCATGATGGGCGCGTCCAACCTGTGGTTTCCGTCCACCCAGTCGGTTATCGTCATGCCGCGCACAGATGCGAACAAGACCGAAGCCATCGCTGACCATCTGCGAGCCGAACTGGGTCTGGACTCGCTCCGGCAGTTCGGCGACCAAATTGCCGTCATTCGTGCGCTCGCGGCTGCCCGAAGCATCGACCTGATCGGCGTGACCGATGCGGATATCCATGCGATTGTCGCTGATGCGCTCAAACCGGCAGATTCCGTTGAGGAACGGATGGAGAAGCTCGCCCGCTGGGATCCGGTAGAACTTCTCGTCTCCGAATGGGACTACCTGCAACGCCCAACCCTGTTCGCTCAGCAGGAGAACTCGTCTGGGCTGATGGTCACCGAGATGCCGCTCGGCGACAGCTTGCGTCCCGGAATCACACGGGTTGTCGCGGTGAACAAGATGAAGAAGATCAACGCCGTTCTCGGCTTCACCCGCCTTGACGAAATGGATCGGGCGGGCGACCTCGCTTCCCGGCTGGTCAAGCTCACCAGGGATCGCAAGCCCCGCTGGGTGCCCGCCACCGAGGACCGGGGCGAAGGCATCTTCCTGCAACTCGACCTCAACGCTGTGGAGGCTTGGGAGCGGCAGGTGCTCGGCTCAGCCTTATGGGAAGCCCACCGGGCGGCGCACTACCGCAACTTCAAGAACCGCTACTCTGAGACCGCCCAGTGGGTCAATCCCGACACCCGGCTGCCAAAGCCGCGCTACTGGCTGCTCCACACTCTCGCGCACATCCTCATCCGCGAGATGGCGATGTTGTGTGGCTATGGGGCAGCGTCTTTGAGCGAGCGTATCTACGGCTGGAGCCAGTCTGCCAACCGTGCCGCCGCTGCCGGGCTACTGATCTGCACCACTGCGTCCGACTCAGAAGGGACTCTCGGCGGACTGGTCGCTCTGTCCGACCCGGTGCGGCTGCAAGGGATTGTTGAATCGGCGTTGCGCCGAGCCTGCCGCTGCTCATCTGACCCACTGTGCGCGACCCGAACCCCAGGTTCCAGCGAGGATTTCCTACACGGCGCGGCCTGCCATTGCTGCGCATTCGCGTCGGAGACCAGTTGCGAGCGCTCCAACCGGTTCCTTGATCGCCGCTTCCTGCTCGACCTGCCTCAACCAGTCGGCGAGCCAACCGTGCCCGGCTTCTTCGGGAGAATTTATGCCTGACAATCCGTTCACCGCGCTCGGCGCGTACCTCACTTCGACCGAAGCCGAGGCTCTCGCCGTGCTCCTTGAGAACGGGCAGCACATCTCTCTTGCCGTCAACAGCGTCAACCAATCCCGGCGCGAGAAAGCCAAGAAGTTGCTGGCCGACGCGGGTATCAGCCATACCGAACCCAGGTTTGCCGGGGCGGTATTACGCTCTGTCGTCGGAGCCAAGTCCGTTCTCCATGACCTAGTCCCAGTGTGGACGATGCCCGGTAACGAGGCCGACACTGGACACTTGACCGGCGAGTTCTCCCGGCTCGTCCACAACGCTAGAATCTCAATCACCTGCGCCACCTACAACTTCGAGACCACCTCCCAGATGTGGGATGCCCTCAAACAAGCCGCCGAGCGGCTCGACATAGCCGTGACTGTCTATCTTGATGCCTCCGCCTCCGCTTCTGCCGCTGTCAAGACCCGGTTGGCTAAAGCGACGGTGTACCGGTCGTCCAACATCGCCGGGAAACTAATCCGTAGTCACGCCAAGTTCGTTATCATCGACCACACCCTCGTCCTACTCACCAGCGCCAACTTCTCCTGGTCGGCCGAGAACCGCAACATCGAGTTTGGTCTACTTGTCCATGATGCCACGCTCGCCACCAGTGTCGAATCCACGATGGTTTCCAAGCACGGCACCTTGTACGAAATTGTGTAGACAACGTCGCGTACTCAATCAGCGGGCATCCCACGACCCGCTGACGACAGTCTTCGACTTGGCGGTGTCACTGAACGATGTACCGTATTCATACAGCCCTGACGGACCGCTACCGTTGCCTGACAGCGAATTTGGCTATGCATTTAAGAACTGTTCCCTCTCCAGGCGATGCATTCCAAGTAGTGCCACCCGAGTTCGCCATTTTAGTGCGGAATGGTTTGTAGTTGGTTGAGGATGGTTGTGGTGGTTTGGGGTATTGCTGGTGGGATGGTGGTTTGTTGTCCGTTGATGTTGATGGTGGCGGAGCGTAGTGGTTGTAGTAGGTTTCTGAAGCGTTTCAGGGTGAGGCCGGTGCGGGTTTTGATGGTTCTGGTGATGGCGAGTGCGGCGAATACGGTGGTTAGATGGGTGTCTATTGAGTCTCGTTGCCGGTGGAAGATTGGTTGGGCTTTCAAGTCGTGTTTACTCATTTCTGAATGATGTTTCGACTTCGAAGAGTTGGTGGTAAGCGGTAATGATTTGTTGTGGATCGGTGATGTTGAGGTCGAGGTTCGTTATATAGCCTTTGATACCGGCTCGTAGACGGGCTTGTTCAACAAGGGTGGTGTTAATGCTTGGTTGACCGCCCCGTATGCTCACGAACCGGTTCGTTGATACTGGACGGGTTCCTTCGCTTACTTGTAACGCTTTAGCGATTTGTTTATCAATGTTACGCAAATCAAGACTCGCTCGTTTCTGTCGATACTGGTAGACAACATTCCAGTCTCGGGGTTTAGTTAACGTGCCTTGAGTCCAGTTCTCAACAAAAACTTGCCCATCGGTGACAGGTTTTCCAACACTAGTTGTGTATTCACTGATCGAGTACGGTGTTTTTTTGACTCTGGAACCAACAATGAATTTAAACCCGGCGTCTTCTAACACGCCAAGATTCGTTTCAGATAACATGCCAGCATCAGCAACGATCGTTACCCCGGAAAGATCATGATCGGAAACGAAAGCTTCAACCACCGGAAGAATAGTAAGCGTCTCGGCTTTATTCCCCTCGAAAGACTGCACAGCGAGCGGGAAACCATCAACATTAACAAGCAACCCCACAATGATTTGTGGTTCTAAACGCCGTTCTTTCGAATACCCCGGTATCCGGTAATCATCTTCTTGATGAACCTCGAAATATAGTGTTGTCACATCGTAAAGCAGTAAACCTAAACCGTTCGAACCAACATGAGCGAAACACGCCCGCTGCAACAAACCCCGATAATCTTGTTCCTGGCAACGACGCAAACTCCGATAGATTCCCGACACGGAACCCGAACAAACACCCAAATCTTCTAACACCCGAATCGAATCCAGTTTCGATGTCGGTTCCACAACCCGCGCTAACACCAACCGCCGAAACACCTCATCATCAAGCAACCCGAAACCAAGCTGAACCCACAACTGCTCCAACGCATCCCACAACACCGAAGAGAAAGTACGAACAACCTCAACAGTTGAACCACCCTCACCAGGAAACAGTGAATCCTGACCAGCATGAATCAACCTGTCAGCCTCCGCGACCAACAACGCAACCTCAACCTCACTACAACCAGAACCCACATGAGTCATATCTTTCCGACCACCATGTTCAGACCACACCACCTGAACAGCAACCGCCCCAGAAGCAGTCCCAACCCTACGAACATAAGCCACAACCCCAATCTACCCCCCAAACCAACCACCACCTTAGTGCGGAAAAACCCACCCCAAAAACAACAAAACACCTAACCAAAACAACAACCAACACCAAAACCCACAAAAAGCGACGAACTCGGGTGCATAGTAGTGCCATCGGCTGAGTGATTCGGTGAACCGCTCTGGGTTTGGTGGAGGGTTTGATTCCGCGAAAGGATCAGATCATGTCTGTAGCTAGGAAGTATCCTGATGAGTTGAGGCTCCAGGCTGTGCGGTTTGTGTTGGATGCTCGGGAGCAGGAACCGGAATTCGAAGCCCTAGGCTTCGCCATCATCGGCAACAAACACACTCAACAACAAGCACAAAAAAACACCACCAACCCAACCCACAACACCCACGATGTCCAGGGTTTGAACATTACCCATCAGGTGGAGCATAGGGGACTCGAACCCCTGACCTGTTCGTTGCGAACGAACCGCGCTACCACCTGCGCTAATGCCCCACTGCTTTGTATTTAGCAGTAGCGAAAGTGATTCTATCATCGGGTACTGGAGCCGGGGAAACTCGTAGGATTTCGTAAGCAGACATACCTAGCGGTAGTGTTTTTCCTTGCCTGGCGAGGGGCGAGGCGCCCGTCATCGACTAGCTGATGGCCGTGCGGTTGCGCGCTGTCCTCTTTCGGGTAGTACAACTTTATGTACCGAAAATTGAGAGAGAGTGACCGATGGCCGAGATTGAGCTAATAGCTGGCGCGCGTAGTGAGTTTGGTAAAGGTGCCGCTCGCCGAGTGCGTCGGGCAGGGTATATCCCCGCAGTGTTGTACGGACATGGTGCCGATCCCATTCATATCACCTTGCCAGCACATGAAACGATGCTGGCGTTACGGCAAGCTAACGCACTGCTAGAGATCGCGCTTCCGGACGGTAAGAAGCAGCTCGCATTACCAAAGCAGGTGCAGCGTGACCCGATACGCGACGCTGTGGAGCATGTCGATCTTGTCATCGTGCGGAAAGGTGAGCGGGTCACCGTCGAGGTACCGTTGACGCTTACTGGTGATGTGGAATCTGGCGCTTTGTTGGTACAAGATCGTACTTTCATTACGGTACAGGCGGAAGCTACTGGTATTCCGGTGGGGATCGAAGTTTCGGTAGCAGGGTTGAGTGTCGGTACCCAGTTAACGTTGGCTGATGTGCAGTTGCCTGTCGGTGTCGAACTTGCCGATAACCCAGAAGTGTTGGTGTTGGCGGTATCGCAGCCTCACGTTGCTGCGCCGGAAGAGAGCGCCGAGGACGCAGCCAGTGCAGCTGTTGAAGATGCTTCCGCTGGGTCTGCGGAGTCTGCTGCGTAATGACCTGGTTGGTTGCCGGGCTAGGCAACCCCGGCGCTGCATACGCCGACACTAGGCACAATGTCGGTTGGATGTGTGCTGACGAGTTGGCGCACCGTTCAAAAGTTTTCTGGAAGAAGCCACTGTTGGCGCGCGCTCAAGTGGCTGAGGTGCGGCTACGTGATTTTGGAGTAGCTGGGGAGAGCGCCGCTGAGAAACTAATTCTTGTCAAACCGCTGACCTATATGAACGATTCCGGTATAGCGGTGCGTAAGCTGGCCAGTTTCGCTAAAGTGCCGCCAGATCATGTCATCGTAGTTCACGATGAGCTTGATCTAATATTCGGTACGCTTCGGTTAAAGTTTGGCGGTGGCGATAACGGTCATAATGGGTTGAAATCGGTTCGGGCGCATCTTGGCACCGGAGACTACTACCGGGTACGCATCGGCATTGGACGTCCAGCAGGCAGCCAAGACCCTATTGACTATGTGCTCGGCAAGTTTCCTAAGAAAGATGCCACCGAACTGGCGCTTACTATTGGTGACGCTGCTGATGCCGTGCTGGCACTGCTCACCGACGGATTAGCTAACGCGCAAAACCGTTTCAACTGAACTGACAATACTGGCGCGGTGTGCGGTGTGCGGTGTGCGAGAACGACCACTTTGGTTCGACTGGTAACGTTGTCCCCAGCGATTAGGAGGTGGGAAAGTGCGCAAGGCGATATGTGCGGCGTTGCTGGGAGCGACGGTGCTGTTGGCAGGAGCTTGCACGCCGTCGTCAAGTACTGCATTCAGTGTGGATGGCAAAGTTACCACTAATAATGAGCTGGATAGCTGGGCGGCGGCTTGTGCGCAGGCGTTCGACAAAACCTCAAGCGAAATGCAGACGATTGTGTTGGGGTTTTTGGTAAACGCTCAGGTGGCTGAGCGTATCCAAGCTGAGACGGGCATCAGTTTCTCAGATGCCGAACGTGAGAATCTGTTGCGACAAAGTGACACAGGTCGGGCTATGTTACGTAATCCGTTATGCAAAGAAGTGGGCTATGGCGTGGCTGAATATGCGTTATTGATAGACCGAATGCGAATAACGGAGTTTAATGCGGCTCAAAGGCGAATAGCTGTGGTTGTAAACCCGCGTTACGGATATTGGGATTCCAGCTCCGCTCTTGTTACCGGTGAGGGTTCACTTTCCGGACAGGCTGGCGATAGATGACGCAGATCAGGCGGCGCGGACAGCGGGTGCGCGCGCTTGAAGCGCAAGTTATGCGCTACGGAAAACTTAAGTTAGCGCGCTAGAATGATCGTTTGAAGTGAATACGACCGTTGGGAGGGACACAACATGGCCAGCATTGAGTACATCGAAGCTCGCGAGATTCTTGATTCGCGTGGTAACCCCACTATCGAGGTAGAGGTCATCCTTGACGACGGTTCGATGGCGCGCGCTGGAGTTCCGTCCGGGGCTTCCACTGGTGCCTTTGAGGCGGTAGAGCTGCGTGATGGTGACAAGTTCCGCTACGGTGCCAAGGGTGTGCTGACAGCGGTTGAGAATGTTATAGAAATCATCGCTCCCGAGGTGCTCGGCTTAGACGCTGCCGAGCAGCGAATTCTTGACGGCACCATGCTAGAACTGGATGGTACCGATAACAAAGGCAAGCTTGGTGCCAACGCCATTTTGGGGGTATCGCTTGCCGTCGCACGCGCTGCCGCTGATTCTGCCGGTTTGCCGTTGTATCGCTATTTGGGTGGGCCAAATGTTCACCTGCTGCCGGTGCCTATGATGAATATTCTCAACGGCGGCGCACACGCTGACTCTAACGTTGATATTCAAGAGTTTATGATTGCCCCGATTGGTGCCGAAAGTTTCGCAGAAGCGTTGCGCATGGGTTCTGAGGTGTATCAGACACTGAAAGCTGTGCTGAAAAGTAAAGGGCTAGCAACAGGTCTTGGTGACGAAGGTGGTTTCGCTCCCAATCTGGACTCTAACGCTACTGCTATTGATCTCATCATCGAAGCTATCAAGCAAGCTGGCTATCAGCCCGGACGCGATGTAGCTATCGCGCTAGATGTGGCTGCGTCATCGTTTTTCAAAGACGGTGGCTACATCTTTGAGGGCAGCGTGAAAACATCTACCGAGCTGATCGACTACTACGAAGAGTTGCTGGAAAAGTATCCGCTAGTTTCCATTGAAGACCCGCTAGATGAAGAGGATTGGGCTGGTTTTACTGAGCTCACTAAGCGGCTGGGCGATAAAGTGCAGGTGGTTGGTGATGATCTATTCGTTACGAATGTGGAGCGGATTGCAAGAGGTATCGAAACCCAGGCAGCCAACGCACTGCTAGTGAAAGTGAATCAGATTGGTTCACTCTCTGAAACCATTGATGCCGTCGAGTTGGCGCATCGTAGCGGATTCCGCACCATGATGAGTCACCGCTCAGGTGAAACTGAGGACACCACTATCGCTGATCTGGCTGTCGCACTGGGCTGTGGTCAAATCAAGTCTGGTGCTCCGGCACGCAGTGAGCGGGTTGCTAAGTACAACCAGCTAGTGCGCATTGAAGAAGACCTTGACGACGCAGCCGAGTACGCCGGTGCCGCAGCGTTCCCCAGGTTCGATCCTGCCAAGTGGTGATTTGCTGAACTGCTCCCAGCGGCTCCGCATTAACAACGTTCGTTTCGAGTTAGCGCTTTGGCGCGAAAACGTTTTTTTGGTAAATCTACCGTCTTTTTTAGAGGCTTCGGGTAAGCGACTCCGTACTTAACAGTGAGTTTCTCCCGCAACGTACCGCGAATATGCTTCTCACAAGCAATAAATAAACTTCAATAATACAAAGTTTAATAAATAAAATAAATGCGATATAGCCGGGTTTTGTGCCGGAAAATGGGGATAATTGGAGTATGAAATAATCGCTAATAGTTGTATTATTAGTTCCTGCGTTCAATTATTTGCGCTTAGAATTAAAGTTCCTGGGCGAAAGCGGCATAAGACCCTTCCTTCCTCCCCGGAGCGGATTTTGGAGGGATTTATGTTTCGTAAAGTTAATATTGGCAGCCGTTGCAGTATCGCTAAGAGGTTATCGCTCATGTTGGCCGTCGCTTTAATGGCTGGAGTACTTCCATTTGGTGCGGTGGTACAAGCTGCTCCGACTGCAACCATCAATGTGGGCAGTACTGCCATTACTGGCGGCACGGGTTGGAAGTATGCCAACAACGTGTTCACCATCAGCAACGCCGCTAAGGTGGTTCTCACCGGTAACACTACTGCGAATCGGGTGGTGGTGGCTGCTGGTGCTACTGCGACAGTGACGTTACAAAATGTGAATATTGACCTTAGCGCTATGTCCGATACCACCGCTTTTGACTTAAGCGGTGCAAACGTCACCTTGATACTTGCCGGTAAGAACACTCTGAAAAGTGCTGGTAGGGCTGCTGGAATTCACGCAAATATCGGTTCCGCGTTGACTATCGAAAGCGCTAATGGCGGAGGCTCCACGAATGGCGTTTTGGATGTTATCGGTGGGGACAGAGCTGCTGGTATTGGCGGTAGCGGTTTTGGTAATGACGTATCGCTTGCTGCTGGAGCAGCGGCATCTCGTGCTGCTGGGAGTATCACCATCAATGGCGGAACGGTGAATGCTACCGGGAGTGGTTATCAGGTAGCAACCGAAAACAAAGTTGGCGGTGGTGCTGGCATTGGCGGTGGTTATCAGGGTGATGGCGGCACAATCACTATCAATGGTGGCGAGGTTAGAGCGCAAGTTAACACCGATGATTGGGGCGCTGCCTGCATCGGTGGTGGTGGTAGCGACACCGATAACGATACTTTTGACGCCGGTGAGGCTGGTGATATTACGATCACTGGTGGTGTAGTGAAGCTGGAGTGTGGGTTGTGGAGTGCTGGGATTGGTAGTGGATACACTCCGCGAAACCGCAATGATAACGGTCGTATCACTATTACCGGTGGTGTGGTTACGGTGTCATCTAAAGATGGTGGTGCCGCTATTGGTGGTGGCAATTTGGGCAATGCCGGCACGATTAGTATTAGTGGCGGTGAGGTCTCAGTGCTTAGTACGCGCTACGGTGCAGGTATTGGCGGTGGTGACCGTGGTGGTTCTGGGACAATCAATATTAGCGGAGGCACCGTCTCGGCGGAAAGCCAGGATAGTGGTGCTGGTATTGGGAGCGGTTACTCCGGTGATGCCGGCCAGATCAATATTAGTGGTGGCACAGTTTCGGTAATAGGCTGGAATGGTGCTGGTATTGGCGGAGGTCAGCGAGGTAGTAGTGGGGTGACCCATATTTCTGGTGGTACGGTTACGGCGACAGGCAATGGTGGGGGTGCTGCTATTGGTGGTGGTCTAAATGGTAAGAGCGACACCGTCATTATTTCTGGTGGTACGGTTACGGCGACAGGCAATGGTGGGGGTGCTGCTATTGGTGGTGGTCAGGATGGTACGGGTGGTGCGATCAGTTTTCTTGGCGGCACGATTACGGCGACGGGTATGGTATATGGTGCTGGCGTTGGTGGTGGCCAGCGTGGCGCGGGTGGCACCATCAGTTTTCTTGGCGGCACAGTTACGGCATTAAACAAAAAATATGGTGCTGCTATTGGCGGAGGTCTTTTTGGTGCCGGTGGGAAAATTTGGGTTAAGGGCGGCACAGTTTGGGCAACAAGCTTAGGTGGCGGTGCTGCTATGGGCGGCGGTTACTCTGGCGCTGCTGGAGAGATATTGATTGATGGTGGGATGATTGAGGCTCGGTCTTTTCAGGAGGGTGCTGGTATTGGTAGTGGTTTCCAGGGCGCTGGCGGCACGATAACCATTAACAGCGGCAGGGTTTTTGCGCACACGACGAGAGCTGATGGTACTGGCACTAGTGCTACGGTTGGTAATCCGGCAGCGATTGGCGGCGCTCGTGGGAGTGGTTCTGGCGTGATTAATATTTCTGGCGGGGTGGTTGTTGCTGACACCGGCGATGCTTCAAGTGCTGGTATTGGTGGTGGTTTTGGACAGACTACTGGCGAGATTAATATTTCTGGCGGGGTGGTGATTAGTTACGGCGGAGTTGGTGTTAATGCTAGCAATGATGATATGGGCGCTCGTATCACGACTCGTATTTCTGGTAATGCGATGGTGTTTGCTAACAATGATAAAACAGAGGCTATCAATAATCAGAGTAACCAGGGTGGGTCTGTTTTTGGCAATGATGGTATGGACATAAAGTACAACGTGATACGTCTTAAAGCTGATTTGACGATTCCGGAAGGTGCGTTTCTTATCATTCCAGAAGGCTATTGTCTTCGTACTGCTGATCGTAGGCTCACAAATTATGGCGTGATTATCAGTGAAGGTGAAATAATCGGTGATGTTCCGCCGCTTTATCCCATAAGTTTTACCGCCATTCTTGCGGGCGAAGGGAGCAACACTATGATGAACGCAACTTACGCTGGGGAGTCCGTCCTTAGCGGCGCGCAGGTATCAAGCGGTGAAACACTGATCGTTTCGGTATCTACTGAGAATACGAATCCGCATTCGTTTGAGTGGACGAAAAATAATATTGTCCAGGACGAAACATCAAATACGTTCACGGTAAAAAATATTTTCGGCCCAACTGCGCTAACTTGTACGACGCGGGTTAGTTTATCTAATGCAGTGTTGGTGATTGCTGACCAAGCATGGACCGGTAGCGCGTTAACTCCGGCTGTGCAGATTGAGTTATCAGGCGAGATCGTTGCCTTGACGGAATCTAAGGATTATGTGACGAAGTATGCTCTCAATATCGATCCCGGTACTGCGTCCGTGACGGTAGTTGGTATTGGTAAATATACTGGTGCGGCAACCGGTTCGTTTCAAATTATCCGACTTCCTGTGGTGCCGACGTTTGTAGATGTAGCGGCTACGCATGTGTTGTTTGAGCGAGTTGAATGGTTGGCGGCGCAAGGGATCACTTCGGGTTATTTGGGTGCTAATGGCGCGGAGTATCGACCAGCTAACACTGTGTTGCGTTCTGAAATGGCTACATTTTTGTATCGCTTGGCCGGTTCCCCAACGTTTAATGCGTTAGGTTCGTCTGCGTTTGTCGATGTGCCCACTACTGCGGGTTACTTCAACGCGATGTCTTGGTTAGTTGAACATAAAATCACTTCTGGTTATACCGGCGCTAACGGGGTGGAGTACCGTCCGGGGAACAATGTGTCTCGCGCCGAGATGGCTACTTTCTTGTATCGCCTAGCTGGTTCTCCAGCGTTCTCAGCTCCGGTTGACTCTATGTTTGTTGACGTGTCTCCTAGTGCTGGTTACTACAAGGCAGTGGCTTGGTTGGTATCTACGGGAGTGACTACCGGCTATGCAGATACTGCTGGCACCCAATACCGTCCTAGTAACTCGGTGACTCGCGGCGAGATGGCAACATTCCTATGGCGAATGGCTGATAAGGAGTTAGTGGCAAACTTCTAAATCACAGCAAGTAACTTCTCTTACGAGTGAAAGCGGGTAACACTTTCGCAAAATAGGGGGTTCCGTAGTGGGTTGCGCGATTACGCTGACGTCCATTACGGAACCTCCTTACCCGTTTATGGGTGAATAGCCGCACATAACAACTGGTTTTGGTATGGCTTGCGGCTTGCGGTCATATCAAAAGTGGGCACACCTTAAGATAACTGGTGCAAGTTAGTTTTCGTTTGTATTCAACGCGCGACCGAAAGAACGGTAGGTATCTCGGCCAACATCGCGACCTGCGATGTAAGTGTGTGCTGATGGTGGCGCTTTGCGGTGACGAATATCACCAGAATTCGCCAACGCTTCGGTGATAGTTTCTTTCGCACGGTCTCGCACTGGTATTAAACCGCTTTGACTACCATGTTTGTTCTCGTATTGGGTGACGCGCTGGGTTGCGGCGGCGGCACAACCGTCCCAAAAACCGCGAATAAAACTAGCTCGTTCTAGGCGGCGTTCCTGACGTAAAGCGACGGTTGCAGCGCAGATCGCCGCTAAACCAAGGCTGAGCCGCCGGAATGGTTCTGGGTCAGTGATTGCCATGTCTAACTGGGTTGGCAATCTACTGCCGCTCCAGCGTGTCATTAGGCCATATCCGCCGAGCGCTCGCGCCAGTTTCAAAATGCCGTAGCCATGCTCCAAGCTGTAAGGGGAGGGCAGTTGTGCTGCCGTAATGGTTATTGTTGCAACTCCATAGTCGCTGCGGTGGTCGCTGTTCGCTGTGTTTAGCATCGCTTGAGTCACCGCGTGCTCTGCCATCATGTCGAGCGCTTTATCTTGATAAGTATCCGCCTCAGCCACATTTCCTAGCATGGCCGCAGACTCTGCATGAGCCAACAAAGCTCGGATACGCTGCTCAACATTCACGATGAATAACCCTACTAGACGGTTGCACGGTTGATTTCTCAAGTCATGCTTGGCAGGTGAACCGGTTGGGTGTAATTGATAAGTTGCACTAGTTGGGTTAAATAACTTAACTGGTGAGAAGAGATACCTGCTGACAACCAAAAACTGTTTAGACTAGTGCAGTGCGGCTCGCCGGGCTGGTTGCGGCCTTAGCAACGGATGCCACCGTTTTACAAGCGGTGGAGTATGCCCGTATGCGAATTTCAACGCTTGATCTAAGTGCTCCAGCGGCGGCTCGGGCATTTGTGATCGCCACTTTGGCTGCCGAGTCTGCGCGACCCATGCTCGTCGTCACCCCTACTGTGCGCGCAGCGGAAGCTTTGCTTGCTGATCTAGCTGCGGTGTATGGAGGTGATGCTAGTGGCAAACCCGGGGAACCTGCTGCCGAAGTGGCCTACTATCCCTCTTGGGAAACACTGCCGCATGAAAGGTTTTCTCCGCGTTCTGACACTGTGGGGCAACGGTTGCGGGTGTTGCGTCGTCTCGCTGGCCGCGACCTGCTTGACGCTCCGCAAATAATAGTGGCTCCGGTTCGCGCACTGCTGCAACCACAAGCGGCTGGGTTACAAGAGTTACTTCCGGTTACTTTGCGTGTCGGTGCCGACTACGAATTGGCGCAACTCGCCGCCGATTTAGTAGCGGCTGCTTATAACCGAGTTGACTTGGTGGAACGTCGCGGTGAGTTTGCAGTGCGCGGCGGCATTGTCGATCTGTTCCCGCCAGATGAATCGCACCCGGTGCGTATCGACTTCTTTGGTGACACCATTGAGGAGATACGCCATTTTGGAGTAGCCGACCAGTTATCACTAGAGGATACCCTGGATGAACTCACGGCTGCCCCTTGTCGGGAACTGCTCATCACCGCTGAGGTGCGGGCGCGAGCTGCTGCACTCATCGACGACCATCCGGCGCTTTCCGACATGCTGGAACGAATCGCTCAAGGTCAGGCAGTGGAGGGCATGGAGGCGTTATTGCCTGCTTTAGTGCCCAAAATGGAGTTATTCATCGATAAGTTGCCTCCGGACGCACTCGTCGTTGTTATCGATCCAGAACTGACTACTAGCCGTGCTAGTGAACTTGTGCGCACGAGTCAGGAGTTTTTACATGCTGGGTGGGTGGCTGCTGCTGCCGGTGGTAAAACCCCAATTGACCTAAAAGCCAGCGCCTACTGGGAGTACAAAGACGTGCGTGCTCGCGCTTTAGCGGCAGGTATGAGTTGGTGGGGATTGTCAACTTTTATGACTGACGCAGTTGCGTTTGATGCCGCTGTAGCGCAAGCAAACACTGCTGTTACGCATACCATTTCCGGCGATCACTTAACGGGCGTTACGGAAACGGGAGTAAGCACTGCGCTGGCGTTGCCCATCAGGCCGCTTCCCACTTTTCGAGGTGATGCTGACGGTGCCATTCAGGCGATGCGTGCCGATGTGCTGCATGGTTGGAGCGTAGTGGTGGCCGTCACGGGCAAAGGGCTTGCTAAACGGTTGGCCGAACTGCTTTCTGCAGTTAATGTGAGCGCCAGTGCCGCCGCCGAGTTCACCACTTTGCCACACTCCGGCATGGTCACCATTGTGTCAGCGCCGCTCACTGCCGGATGGCGTATGCCCGAATTGAAACTTGCGCTCTACACGTCAGCAGACATCTCTGGGCAGACGAATGAGCGACAGCAGCGCACGAAACTGGCATCCAAAAGACGCAATCAAGTGGTGCCGTTGGAGTTAAACCCCGGCGACATAGTGGTACATGAATACCAAGGTATAGGCAGATATATCGCGATGGCGCACCGCAGCGTCGGCGGTGCTGAACGGGAGTATCTCGTTATTGAATACGCACCGCGTAAGCGGGGTCAGCCTGGAGATCAGCTCTATGTTCCTATGGATCAACTCGATCTCGTCACTCGTTATATTGGCGGCGAATCTCCGGCGTTAGACCGGATGGGAGGCGCTGATTGGAAAGCGCGCAAATCCCGCGCCCGTAAGGCAGTACGTGAGATTGCTGCGGAACTTATCAAACTGTATGCCGCGCGACAAGCCACCAAAGGGCACGCTTTTAGTTCCGATACGCCTTGGCAGCGTGAGATGGAAGATGCTTTCGCATACACCGAAACGCCCGATCAACTCACCGCTATTAACGATGTCAAAGCCGATATGGAGTTAATCGTTCCGATGGATCGCTTAGTGTCCGGGGATGTCGGTTACGGCAAAACTGAAATCGCGGTGCGAGCAGCGTTCAAGGCGGTGATGGATAGCAAGCAAGTAGTCGTATTGGTGCCAACAACGCTGCTAGTCAGGCAGCATTTCGAGACGTTCACTGCGCGTTACGCCGGATTTCCAGTACGGGTACGTCCGCTGTCGCGCTTTCAAAACGACACTGAGGTTCAAGCGACTCTCGCCGGGCTAGCCGATGGCACCATCGATGTAGTCATCGGCACTCACCGACTACTCAGTGGCGACGTGAAGTTCAAAGACTTAGGGCTAGTTATCGTGGACGAGGAGCAGCGCTTTGGCGTAGAACATAAAGAATCTTTGAAACGATTACGGGTCAACGTGGACGTGTTATCGATGAGCGCCACGCCGATTCCGCGCACCCTGGAGATGGCAGTTACCGGAATACGTGAAATGTCAACTATCGCCACGCCGCCGGAAGAACGTCACCCGGTGCTTACTTTCGTCGGAAATTATGACGCAGGGCAGGTTAGCGCCGCTATTCGACGCGAATTAGCGCGCGAGGGACAGGTGTTCTATGTACATAATCGGGTGCAATCCATCAACAAAGTTGCCGCTCGGTTGCGCGAATTGGTGCCGGAAGCGCGAGTGATCGTCGGGCATGGGCAGCTAGGGGAGCGGCAGCTTGAATCCCTGATGCAGGATTTTTATGACCGCAAAGCCGATGTGCTAGTTTCCACTACGATCATCGAATCGGGTTTAGATGTTGCTTCCGCGAACACTTTGATTGTGGAAAATGCTGATCGTTTTGGCTTGTCACAGCTACATCAACTCAGAGGACGGGTGGGGCGTAGCCGAGAACGCGGCTATGCGTATTTCCTGTATCCGCCGTTGAAAGAACTACATGAAGCTGCTCACGATCGACTGAGTGCATTGGCCACTAACACTGATTTGGGTGCTGGAATGGCGATCGCCATGCGTGATCTGGAGATTCGTGGAGCCGGTAATCTGTTGGGCGCAGAACAGTCCGGCCACATCGGTGATGTTGGTTTTGATCTCTATCTCAGATTGGTAGGTGAAGCGGTTGCTGATTATCGCGGTGGAGCGGACGAACACGCAGCGGAAGAGATTCCGATGCGTATCGATTTGCCGGTGGATGCGCACTTAAGTGTCGCATATATCGAATCGGAGCGACTGCGGCTAGAGATGTATAAACGCATCGCTGAGACGCGCAGTATGAGTGATCTGCGTGCTTTGGGCACAGAGTTAGTTGATAGGTACGGTGAACCGCCAGCGGAAACTGCGCGGCTGTTAGCAGTAGCGGCGTTCCGATTGACTTGTCGGGAAATCGGTTTGCGTGAGGTGGTAGCTCAAGGTGAGTTTTTACGGTTATCACCGGTAACTGCCGTCGGTGCTACTTCGCAGTTTGGCGCGGGGGAAGGCGTTCAACTGCCCCAGTCGCGGGTGATGCGGTTGAACCGAGTGTATCCCGGGTCTCTCATCAAACCCGGACAAATTTTGGTGCGCCGTCCCCGCACTGTCTGGGCAGTAAGCGCTACTAAAACGGAGTTTGACTGGCTGCAATGGTCGTCGGATGTTATCAAGGCTCTTTTTGGATGAAAAGCGCAGAGGTTTCCTTAACAGGTGGGTTGCGGTAGGTATTTTCACCGCTATGAAACATTAACTCGCACGTATGTTTTTATGTGTTAGGATACCCATGGTGTTCAAATAACCATTTGGATACTTAAGTGTCTGGGTTGTTG
>JAIRZI010000064.1 GCA_031267295.1 Propionibacteriaceae bacterium
ATTCCCCCGAAAGCTATCACCCCACCCGAACTAAACGAAAACTACTCCCTAACAGAAAAAAACACCGGCAAAAAATGGCTCAACGGCGAAACAATATACAGCAAAACAATCACTTATACGGCACCGGCCTTAGGTTCGACTGGCACAGTTATTATTGGCAATAAATCAATCTTATCTGATGATCTTAACCTACTTATCGAAAGTGAAACTTATGATGCTACCTTGAACGGAAGTTCCACCAGCTATATTAGATACCGCATGATGAACAATGATATACAACTCGAGGTATTTATACCTCCCCCATACGGTGTCGCCGTGAATACGCAGTTAATCATTACATTTTGGTATACCAAGACAACGGACTAAACGAACCCCGTAACTTGCCCCAAGCTACACTCACAAAATCGACCCAAATGGACGAAAGGAGCAAAACATACCAAACCAAACGAGGAGGGGTAATACTATATAGCTTGGAACCCTTACTCGTAGCGGAAAGAACAAGTGTTGCAACAATCATTAGACCCCGATGAAGTTATCAGCCACGGAGGGGGTAGTACTGTGTTTGAGACCCTTACTCGTAATCGCAAAACTTTCATTGTTATCAGTGTGGTAACAGTGGTGTTTCTAGCATTGTTGGTGGTGTTGCTTGTACAGCACGCTGAAATCAATCGTCTCAGTGACCCGACTTCCACGTCTGAGCAAACTAATGCTGAGGCTATCAGGTTAAAAGAAGAAGTCAGCAAACTGATGCAACTACCGGACGAGGAAGCCGTCATCGCTACCGTTCAAGATGCTGACAAACTCAAAGAACAAGAGTTCTTCAAAGACGCAAAGAATGGCGACAAAGTTCTCATATTCACCACTGCTCAAAAAGCCGTAATCTACCGCGAAAGTGAGAACAAAATCATTAACTCTGGCCCCATCACACTAACCACCAGCAACGAAGAACCCCGCTGAAACACCCGAGTTCTTCCTTTTTAGTGTGGAAGTGGTTGTAGTGGTGTAACCCTTAGGCTTAAATCAGAGTTATTCAAAGTGGTGATATACATTGCGTGACTACTTACCACCCGCCACCACATAACTACTTATCGTCCGTCCTTGCGAGCGAGCAAAAGGGCGTGAAGCAATCCAGTTATTTAAGTGCCACTTATATGAGTCTTTCTAATTCGGGTTCATTGAACAGGATCATTTTTTTGCTCAGCGGTTACCTTTTCTGGATTGCTTCGTCGCTTATGCTCCTCGCAATGACGGGGAAACTCAATACGCTACTATGCGTTGCTACACCACGCCGCCGCTATACTCCTCGCGATGACAGAAAAACTAAGATTGTCACCCGCAGTAATACCACCTAAATACCACACCCAACGCCCTGCAGAGTCAACCATTAATCACGCAAGCATCCAATCGGAACAACCAGCACACCGTCGTCTCGTCGATAGGCATATTGGGTGGCGGTAAGCACCATAAGGAATGCAGGTTGATTCATTGCTTCCGTATCTACTTTGCGCGCTAAAGAGTTGAGGTTAGCAGCAGCGTTATCAATATCTGCCGCACCCATCTTTACTTCAACCGCAGCCCAACTTCCGTCCCGCAACTGCACTATGGCATCCGTTTCCAATCCTGATTTGTCGCGGTAGTGGAAAACATCGCCATCAATGGCGTTCGCATACACTCGCAAATCCCGGATGCATAATGATTCGAATAGCAGCCCAAAAGTGTTGAAATCTTGTAATAGACGTTCCGGGGCGGCGCGTAACGCGGCAGTCGCTATTGATGGGTCAACAAAATGACGAGTGGCAGCGCTTCTTATAGCGGTACGCGAACGCAACTTTGGACTCCAAGCCGGTAAATCTTCCACTACATGAATGCGCGTCAAAGCATTCAGATAACTAGCAATGGTTTTCTCTGATATATCCGTTTCATTGCTGCCAATATCCGCCCGCAGCGTGGTGATACTAGCTTGAGTAGCAGTATTGCGCGCAAGCGAACGTAGCAATGCACGCACTCGCGCAGGATTCTTCTCAATTTCGTCTACCCGCGACACATCGAAGTTCGTAACCGCATCCACATAGTCGAACGCCTGTGATAATGCCGCCGTATCGCCTTGCACTACTGCCGCAGGCCACCCACCGCGACAGAGTGCAAAAGCTAACTGTTCCACCGACAGGTTAGATTTGCCACTAGGTTCAGCTTGCGCAAACAGTGCACTTAACGAAACGACACCGCTAGATTCCAATGATTCGAATAATGTCATTGGTCGCATTTTGCGGCGCACAATGCGACCTGTTCCGCTATGCGCAGTGACGTTGTCGGCGGGAACTGCAGAACCTGTCAAAATGAACTGCCCTACAGTACCGCGTTGATCAACCATATAGCGCACTGCATCCCAAAGTACCGGAGCTAACTGCCATTCATCAATCAAACGGGGGGTATCGCCCTCAAGAAGTAGTGACGGCTTCATTTTTGCTAACGTTAGGTTGTTGGCGGCTTCGTCTGGGTGTTGCATAAGCAAACTGCTGCGTGCCTGTCTAGCAGCAGTCCAAGTTTTCCCACACCACTTAGCGCCCTCAATGAGCACCGCGCCTGATGACGAAAGCGCGGCAGCAAGCACTTTATCGGCGATTCGCTCCAAATATTCAGCCATGACACCTTTCGCAGTTTCCTATTTTGGTTATTCAACTGCTCCCAAGTCTAGCTACTATTGTTGCCAAATGCGGAAGTAACTTCCTGCCAAATCCGGAAGTTACTTCCGCATTTGGCATTTCCAGGTGAGCGGTTGTTGGTGCTCAATTGTGCTGTTATGCGTATTCAGGGCAGGTAGTGGAGGGTATCAACGCACCACCGCAAGCAGGTTATCAACCCTTGGTAGATACTAAACCCATAATCACACTTAGCGCTGTATTGTCGATCCATTGACGAAAATTATGCTATTACATAGACTGCTTAGTAGGTATGAAACACTTAACAGCTTTGTTACAGCTTCTTGTATGTCGTAGACAGAGAACATATCAACTGCTCTCACCATCCAAAGGAGAAATAATGAATATCAAAAGGAAAGGCATGTCCCTGTTAGCGGCGCTCGCGCTAGCGGCATCGGGACTCGTTACGACCCTTATGTAACGTATGAAAGCATATCGTCCGTCTCTAGTTCTTATTTGGATTATTTCTGGTATTCACCAGAGTGGCAGTGGAATGGGTCTTGCTCTCCGTACAGTACCTGCGCAGTGTAGAGAAGGTAGTGTGTCTTCAAAATTCAAAGAAGCAAGATGGTGGTTTTTTGGTATGCATCTGCGATGTATACCAAAAAATGTAGTGCATAAACTTATGTTAAGGGTTTGTTTGTTTTCGGTTGCTGCGATTATTCCGATTGGCTGTTCAGCTCAAGAGGTTCCCGCAGGGTCAACAAATACACCAGCATTTTCTGGCTCTTGGGCTGCCGATTATCAGGCGCTATTTTATCGAACAGAATCTGCACTGGTGAAAGAAATTCTGTTCGATGGACAAATTACCGTCACGGAGTACTTGACCCTTGGAGATGAGTTGGTTGATTGTTTAGCGTCACAGGGTGCCGCAGACGGCAAAGTATCTACCACTGGTTCGGTGAGTTTTCAGTCGCCGCCTAATGGTGCCGATCCAGATTCAATTCTTTCATTGTGCGCAGGAATCATGGACTGGGACTCTGTCACAACGTTGTGGCGGGCAAGTCGATCTAATCCCAATAGAGATGACTGGAATACTCTAATGGCCGAATGCATTGTACGCATGGAACAAAGACCACAAGGATACACTGGATTGGATTACCAGCATGACCGAGAGCTTGGAGTTTGGGAAGAATGGCCACCTCCATTGTCGGCAGTTGTGGAAAATACATGCCTGTCAGATCCAAGAACAGAGTTATCTGTGTACCAAATCCAAGCTGATTGTCTAGTAAGAGTTGGGCTCCGCGAGTTAGGCTATACGGCTCCTCAATTTCGGGCTGAGTTCGAGGCTAATGCTCTTCCAAGCCCAAATCCAGCGAACCCCGACTCAGGGTTTCGCTTAGTTGCGATCTGCTTTGATGACCCGTTCTACGCAGTTCGGTAGTGCCTGTGATGAAATTATCTGGTGCTTAGAAACGAATGCATTTTGTGCGATTAGTAGGTTTTGATTAAAGTGCCCTCGGTAGAAACAACAACACTAAGAGAATGCTGGGTTGTTGCTTTAATGGATTTATGGATTTGCTGTAACTGCCGTTTATACCCGACTAGGACGCAAAACATTCCGCGTGAGGTAATAGTCAATAGCGCGGTAACAGTCAACAACAACTTCGCAACTCCAGTCCTGTTTAGCTGTGTAACGCAAACGTGTTACGCAGCAGATGGATCACACAGGTCTGCACCGTCGTCTCGGGCCACACCTGGTTGATTGACTCTGGTAAACCTCGCAACCCATCACACACCATGATGAACACGTCCTAGTACGCCACGGTTCTTAATCTCGCTTAGCACCGCTAACCAGTACTTCGCACCCTCACCGGAACCATTACCAGCCCAGATACCAAAAATGTCACGCTCACCAGCCATAGACACCCCTATAGCGACATAAAACGCCTTGTTAGTGACCTGACCATCTCGAACCTTCACTTAGAACTAGCGTCAATGAACACAACCGGGTAAACCCGATCCTTGTGGCCGGTTCACCCCACTCGTTCATCTCGTCGATGACCTTGTCAGTGATACGCGATAGTGTCTCTTTCGACACTTGTGTGCCATACACCTTAAGCCAGATGAGCGGCGATCTCCCCAGTGGTCAACCCTCTAGCCGATAACGACAACACCATCTGATCCACGCCGTTCAACCAACGCTGCCGTTTCTTCACTATCACCGACTCAAACGTCGCCTGCCGGTCGCGGGGAACCCCCCGCCCACCGTTTAAATGACGAACCCCCATTCCGCACTAAAATGGCGAACTCGGGTTCCATTTTTAGTGTGGGAGTGGTTGTGGTGGTGTGAACCTTGGACTTGAATCGGAGTTATTCAAAATGATGTTATGCATCATGCGGCTACTTACCGTTCATCATTGCGAGCGACCGCAGGAAGCGAAGCAATCCAGCCATAAAAGTGCCACTTGCATGAAACTTTCCAACTCGGATTCACTGAATAGGATCATTTTTTTGTTCAATAGTTACCTTTTCTGGATTGCTTCATCGCTTGCACTCCTCGCAATGACGAGATTGACTAAGCATCCCCACCACCACACCCCCCCACAACAACACACCAATGCAAACAGGTTACTGACTGGTCGAATTATTGTGGCTAGAAATTCGATTCGTCGGTGAGCAGTTCAATTCGCGCTACCGGATTTCCATATTTCACCCTCTAATATCTCCATATTTCACCCCCTAGAACTTCCACATTTCACCCTCTGGAGTTAGGCTTGTGCTGTGACCTACTCGTATCAACCTCGTGTTATTGATGCTACCATCGCCCACCTGTTGGCAATCAGCGGAGCTGTTCTCATCGAAGGCGTTCGAGCATGTGGCAAGACGGAAACTGGCCGTCACCACAGCGCCAGCATGGTTCGGTTGGACGTAGACGAAGAACTGCTCGCACTAGCTCGTATTGACCCGTCACTGGTTTTGGTGGGAGCGGCACCTAGGCTAATAGATGAATGGCAACTTGAACCCCAGATATGGAATCATGTGCGCCGGGCTGTGGATGATCGCCGTTTATCTGGACAGTTCATTTTGGCAGGATCAGCCACTCCGGCTGACGACATCACGCGCCATTCTGGAGCCGGACGAATCCTCCGGCTGCGACTACGACCGATGTCATTGTTTGAATCCGGGCATTCGACCGGGCAAGTATCATTGTCAGCTCTGTTAGCTGGCGATTCGATTACTAGTAGCGCGTCGGAGTTATCTGTACCCCAGATCGCAGACAGACTATGTGTCGGCGGGTGGCCAGGTTTACTCAATCTAGAACCTCACGATGCACAACATATGTTGCGCTCGTATTTAGACGATGTTGCCCGGGTAGATATTCTCGTTGTAGCTGGCACTGCCAACCGACGCGACCCCGTTCGAGTGAATCGTTTGTTGGCTGCCTACGCTCGTCATATAGCTACCAGCGCTTCACTTGCAACGCTTGCCGCTGACACCGCCGCCCGCGATGCCACTGCTATCACTGCGGACACCGCACGGGAGTATTTGGCAACCTTACAGCGAATCATGGTGGTTGAAGAGCAACCAAGTTGGGCTGCACAGCTACGTTCCCGTGATGTGGTACGGAAAGCGGCTGTACGGCATTTCGCAGACCCGTCATTGGCTATTGCCGCACTAGGAGCCAGCACGGAACGACTATTGGCCGACCTGAACACCTTGGGATTACTTTTCGAATCGCTCGTGATTCGTGATTTACGGGTTTACACCCAACCGCTCGACGGTGATGTACTGCATTACCGCGATAGTTCTGGTCAAGAAGCCGATGCCATCATTCAGTTACGTGACGGTCGTTGGGCTGCCATAGAAATTAAACTCGGGGCATCCGCAGTTGATGCCGCCGCAGCATCATTGCACCGACTCATCGCCAAAACTGACCTGACGAAAACCGGGAAACCCAGCGCCCTGATCGTCATAACTGGTGGTAAATACGCCTACACGCGACCTGACGGCATTCACGTAGTTCCTCTCGGCACGCTGCAACCATAGGGTTATAGGCCAAAATATACACATAACCTCTTTTGTTCAGTAATTACTTTTCTGGATTGCTTCGTCGCTTGCGCTCCTCGCAATGACGGAGAAACTCAATACGCTATCGTGCACTGCTGCACCGCGCCGCCCCACACACCCCGCAACAACAGAAAAACTCAACACGTTACTGCACAATTACTTATCGCCCGTCACTGCGAGCGACCAAAAGGACGCGAAGCAATCCAGTCATAAAAGTGCCACTTATATGAAACTTTCCAATTCATATCCACTAAACAAAAACCTCTTTCACTCAGTAATTACTTTTCTGGATTGCTTCGTCGCTTGCGCTCCTCGCAATGACGGAGAAACTCAATACGCTATCGTGCGTTGTTTCGCTGAACCGCCCTACACTCCCCGCAATGACAGGAAAACTGGGATCGCCACCCGCAGCAATACCACCAAACGGGAAACTCGAGTACCACCAAAACATTTTCAATGGACGCTCTCAAGTGGTTTCGAGAGCAATTATCGTACACAGGGATAACCTCAAAGTTCTTATCGCTGTTACTGTGTCGTTCAAGGTGTTTCGCAATCAGGGTAGTGCCGTTGACGCAACCACCAAGGGCGTATCCGTTTGGGTAGCTATTTAGCCCGACAACCAATGCTTTTTTATAAAATCTTCTTAAGCCTAATAACTTATTACGATTTCAAAAATCCCGCATAACTGCCAAACCCAAGCATAAGCAGCGCGAGGGTGAAAGAGCCGCCGTTGTCATTGGCGATATGGCACAACTCGCCGATAACCGTATCGTTCGGCACATCCGCTGCGCCCGACGTTTCGACCACGCGCTCAATGACAGATGGCAGCACCATACACATCTTATAGAACGCATCCTCTTGGCCGGTTACGAGTGCGTAAAAAGCGTCCATACTCACGCGGCGTATGCGGCGGTGCTTTTGGTGCGTTCCGTCAACGCTGACCTCCCACGTCTTGTTTTGAGAGCGCTTCGCAATCGTTTCAACGAGGAAACAAGCGCAATCGTCGTCCTGCAAAAGTTGACCCTGCATTTTCATGTAGGTTTTGCTGCTTGACGCGCTGTTCATCGTGTTGTGTTTGTTCTTCATTTCGACGTAGACGGTGCTAACCCTGTCGCCATCAGGCAGAGTTACGCTCTCGCTTGGCTGAAACACTACGTCCCATCCTGCCGTAGGCACTTCACAGTCTTCGATGTAGTGAAAAATGCGTTGGTGGAAATAGCCGATGTCGTTGTTGCTCGACTTATCGCGCTGACGAAAAATCTCGTTCTTGATAATCTCGTCCCACGTCAAACGATAGACCGTCTTATCGAAAATCAGCTTAATAGGGTCAACAATGTTGCTATTGAACCGCTTCAAGTCGTATGACTTCAGCTTCTCGCCGTACTGCTGTATAGTCAAGCGAACGTGCTTTTCAAAGTCCTGTTCGCCGATAAAATCTAAACTCCACATTGCGCATCTTTCAATCCCTGGTAGATTTGGCTCGCTATCTCATAGGCGAGGTTTACGGGTACGGCGTTGCCGATCTGCTTGTACTGGCTGCCCACGCTTCCACAAAATGTCCAGTCGTCTGGGAAACATTGGATACGGGCGTTTTCGCGGACGGTAAATGGGCGCGGTTCCAAGGGGTGACATCTGTCCGTTTGTTTCTGCGACGGCGAGGTCAAAACTGTCAATGACGGTTCGTCTAAACTCATACGCCGTAAAATCCCGGTTCGTCCGCCGCCCATACTCCAACAGCTTTTCATATAGGCTTTGGCAATGTCGGGGTCAATATCTCGCCAGTAACCGCCCGGTGGTACAAGCTCGAATATCTTCCGCTTACGCTCGGAATACTCCGCACCAATACTTGGCGGCACGTCCGAAAGAACCTCACGCAATACAGGCTTTCGCTCATGTTCTTTGGGGAAATCAATCTTAATCTTGCCAACGAGATCGTTGTGAACGCCGATAGTAATAAGCCGTTCGCGTTTCTGCGCCACACCAAAATCCCAAGCGTTCAAAACCTTTTTCTGAATCGTGTAGCCGACGTTAGCGAAGATGTCAAGAATCGTCTTATATGTACGCCCTTTGTCGTGAGTCAATAGCCCGCGCACGTTTTCAAACAAAAATGTCTTAGGGCGCAATTTTTCAAGGAACACGGCGAAGTGGTAAAAGAGCGTGCCGCGAGCATCGTCAAGCCCAAGCCCTTTTCCTGCATACGAAAATGGCTGACAGGGCGCGCCGCCAGAAAGCATATCCAACTTGCCGACAGGTATGCTCCACAACTCGCGTAAATCAAGCGGCGACACGTTTGCCACGTCATCGTGTATTACGTTCCATGCGGGACGGTTCGTTTTGAGTGTTGCCGCCGCGTCTTTGTCAAACTCGATAAAGGCAAGAGTATCAAAACCCGCCCGCTCTACGCCAAGAGCAAGGCCGCCCGCTCCGGCGAACAACTCAACGGCGGTGAATCGGCGTACCGCCGATTGGGTTTTACTGGTAAAACTCCCATTCATAGACAGTCGCCTCTTTCCGTGTAGGCATGAGCCTACCAAATATCATTTGGTATATCCGAGCCGAAAAAAGCGCGAATTTCAAATTTTTTTCGCGTTCGCACCCTACAAATTGGGGATTATGGACGTGCTTAGAAAAACCTTTAACAAGTGGCAGCAGGCCAAACTAGGTAGCGAAATCATCCTCACGCAGCCACCCGCATTCGACGTAAGTCAAGAGATGCCAAAGCCTCCACTACCGTTGCCACTTCAATCACCTTGAGACTGCCCACCGCACCGGACTTCTCGCGGGAATCCACCGGCACTAAAGCAGTGTCGAAACCCATCCGGGCAGCTTCAGCCAAGCGGCGCTCAATCCCCGGAACTCGCCGTAGCTCACCAGCCAGACCAACCTCTCCGAGCGCCACTACCCGCTGAGGGTATGCTCGATCTACAGCAGCCGATGCCACCGCCACCGCGATACCAAGATCGGCAGCGGGATCAACCACTCTCGCCCCACCAACCGTAGAAACGTAAACATCGTGCTGGAACAGTGGCACCTTTGCCCGGCGCTGTAACACGGCAAGAATCATCGCCACTCGCCCAGAATCCACCCCATGACATACCCGACGTGGAGCCGTCTCGGATGCCACTGGTGCCACCAATGCCTGCACCTCAGCCAGCAGGGCACGTCGTCCTTCAATAGTGAGCGTTACGGAAGTGCCCGGCACCGGTTCGTCATGCAGCGACATAAATAGCCCGGACGGGTCAGGCACCTCAATCATGCCGTGTTCACTCATCTCAAAACATCCCACTTCATCAGCCGCACCAAAGCGATTTTTCACTCCGCGCACTATGCGAAACTGCGTGTGCCGGTCACCCTCGAAGCTCAACACCACGTCAACTAGATGTTCCATGATGCGCGGCCCGGCTATGGCACCGTCCTTAGTGACATGCCCTACCACCACCACCGCCATACCGCTCGCCTTAGCTGTTCTCACCAAAGCCGCCGTTACCTCGCGCACCTGACTGACACCGCCTACCGCGCCCTCAACCCCAGTACACCCGATGGTCTGCACGGAATCAACCACCAGCAAAGTGGGACGCACCTGCTCCACATGCCCCAACAAAGTACCGAGATCATTTTCAGCAGCTAAATAAAGCGATGCTGCCAGCCCACCAGTGCGTTCCGCCCGTAACCGCACCTGCGCCGTCGATTCCTCGCCCGACACATACAACGCCACTCGACCCTGCCCCGCCCACCTAGCGGCAACGTCGAGCAGCAATGTAGATTTGCCAACACCCGGCTCACCAGCAAGTAACACCACCTCGCCCGGCACTAGCCCACCACCTAATACCCGATCAAGTTCACCCACTCCCGTGAGCGTGCGACGATGCGTCTGAGAAGCCACTTCATTGATGGGCACTGCACGACTCAGCGGCACACTACTGGCCACTACCGCCAACTTCGGCGCACCAACCGCAGCCACCGAACCCCAAGTCTGGCACTCACCACAGCGCCCAACCCAACGCCCACTCGTCCAACCGCACTCCGAACAGCGGTACTGCACACTCGTCTTTCCCATAACAGTGACGGTACCGGGCACCACTGACAGTTTTATAAATGATCACTACAACGCGGATCATAAATACTTACGACCCCGTAGCGAAACTTCATTAAATGCTCTAGCGGAAGTTGAACTTTGTGAGCTACCGGATTCCCTTGTCACCAGCGTTTGCGCCATACTGGAGTTTCAACCACTACAGAAAAGACACACGATGCTTCAGTTGCTACCCATTCTCGATACCTTGCCAATGAGGATTCTTGACGCGCTGCACCCTATGCTCGGGGTGCTGCTCGCCGCTGTCCTATCATTGGTAATTGGTTTGGAGCGAGAATACTATTCAAAAGCCGCCGGAATGCGCACCTATGTGTTGGTAGGTATGGGTTCTGCGCTTTTCACCACCATTTCTAAGTACGGTTTCATCGACATTGTTGTAGGGGAATTCGCCCGTTATGACGGCGCACGAATCGCCGCGCAAGTGGTCTCTGGCATTGGGTTCCTTGGTGCCGGGCTGATTTTTATCCGACGTGACGCGGTGCGTGGTCTCACCACAGCCGCTGGTATCTGGTTTGTGGCCGCTGTAGGTATGGCCGCTGGTGCTGGCATGTACTGGATGGCTGGGGCATCCTCGGTGCTTTATTTGTTGGTCATGTTCGGACTGCGCCCCTTGTCAGGCCGGATGCCACACGCCAAGGCCACCACTCGCAGCTACACCATCAAGTATGAAGACGGTCGTGGCGTGCTTCGCGAAATCATGGAAACCGTATCAAAATTGGGTGTAAAAGTGCTTGATTTACGGGTACTTGGTAAGGAACAAGCCGGTGATGCCGCCGTGCAAGTGATTTCAATAACTGGCCAAGCCTCGGTATCGTCACTCGACATAATGGACGATGAGATACGAGAGTTAATCGGAGTGGTCGAAGTCAAATAAAAATAGCCCCGACGGTGATTTCACCATCGGGGCTACCCTTTGAAATTTCTTTAGTTATGCCGCCCGCACTTTTCTGTTGTGTCGTGATGTCTCAGTGACTTCACGCAGTGCCGCCGCCACCTGCTCTCGGGTGGGGGGTACCAATTTCAGTTTGGGAGCCGGGTTCGCAGATATAACACTCCGGCGTTCCATGCGCAGATGCCGTTTGATTGTGGACACCGAGCAGTTGAGACGTTCTGCGATAGTTTCCAATGAATCGGTGGGATTTACGCGGCGCTGCCGCACCACTTCTTCATGTTCCACTTGACGCCCGGATGAACAACCGGTAAATACATCCAAGTTCTCTGGCGCAACCCGCCAACTAAGCCGAGAACGTATCGCATTACGCTGCCGTTCAGTGGTGCCAGCCGCATATCCTGCGACATCATGTTCCACAACGGCGGTATACAAACATTGCATCATCACTGGACAATTGAGACAAACCTCTTCGGCCATGTGCGTGAGATTAGCAAGTGTGCGCCGCTGTTCAGCGGTGGTAGCCAAGCTCGGCTCCTCTAGCAGTGGGTGCTGATAAAGTGCCGCATGGGTCACACAAGCGACAGTACTTTCATCAATATCAGCAGAATAAGCGCGTTCAACCTTAGTCAACATGGTCATCTCCCTCATCAGACGTTCTGGTTTATCCGATAACAACAACAATTCCATGTCTGGAAAAAATGTGAATCCGCCGACAGACCCAGCTTTATTGGGTAAGGTACCCGTTTTGGCGTAGGTATTAGTACTTAGCGTCATACCAAGACAGAATCATCCAATGAACTATTCGCTAACGAATATCCGTTCATTTAATTTTGGGGGTGTCGTACCTGTTCCCAGCGGGGCATCAACCTACAGTGGAGTTGTTCATACTTCCGAGCAACGATTGGGTGCTTGAGTGAAAGATATAGTGATATTCTCCGGAAGCGCACATCGCCAACTGGCACTTGATATCTGTGACGATTTGGGAGTGAAACTATCCCCTGCGCTTATCAGTAGATTTAGTAACGATTGCCTTCAAGCGCAACTGCTGGTCAACGTTCGACAACGCGACGTATACATAGTGCAACCTTTGATACCGCCCACTCAGGATCATCTGGTGGAGTTGTTGCTGATGATCGATGCCGCTAGGGGAGCCTCAGCCGAGCAGATAACCGCAGTGATTCCGCACTACTCGTATGCTCGCAGTGACAAAAAGGACGCTTCGCGCATCTCATTAGGTGGGCGACTGGTGGCGGATTTGCTGGCGACCGCCGGGGTTAATCGCGTACTCACCATGACACTGCACGCTCCCCAAGTACAAGGGTTCTTTTCAGTGCCGGTAGATCAATTAACTGCGCTCGGCATTTTGGCTGAACATTTCCGCGGCCGTGATCTGCACAACTCCATCGTCATCTCACCCGATCTTGGTAACGCCAAAAATGCAGCGCAGTTCGCACGACTATTGAATGTGCCAGTTGCAGCAGGAGCCAAGCGACGCTTATCTGATGATCAAGTAGTGATCGATTCTATTGTTGGCGATGTGCAGGGTCGGGATGCCATTGTTTTAGACGACGAAATCGCCACTGGGGGTTCCATCATGGAGATTGTGTCGGTGCTGCGCTCTTACGGTTGCCAGAAAGTATCGGTCGCCTGCACTCACGGCTTGTTTGCTGGGCGAGCAGTGGAACGGCTACGTAGCTGCGAGATGATCGACGAAGTCGTGACCACCGACACCGTGCCGCGTCCAATGGACTGGCCGGAACTGGAAGTGTGTACTGTGTCCAAACTATTTGCGGAAGCTATTGACCGAATTCACAACGGACGATCTGTTTCTAAACTATTTCGCGGCGTAGACCCGATGTATGCCCCACCGGAATCGGGCGACACCTTGTTTTAGTTTGAGGATTCTGTTCAATGAATCCGAATTAGAACCCGAGTTTTTCCGCTTTTTGATGGTTTTGAAGTTGGATATGGGTTGGTTGAGTATTTCGTTGTTATTTTGGGGTGGTTTCCTGCACTAAGGTGGAATGTTGTTCTGAGGTTAGTGACAAATCTGAGTTTTTCTGTCGTTGCGGGGAGTGTAGCGGCGGCGCAGCGCAGCAACGCACAGTAACGTATTGAGTCTGCCCATCATCGAGAGGAGCATAGCGGGTCGTGTTCGATGTGGAGGGCGCGGCGTAGGAGTTTTCCCGTCATCGAGAGGAGCATAGGGCGGCGCGACACAGCAACGCACAGTAACGTATTG
>JAIRZI010000035.1 GCA_031267295.1 Propionibacteriaceae bacterium
TGGAATATTCAATGAGTAAAACTCATGCGCTGATCTTGGTCACCCGACCAGCACCAACGGTGTGTCCGCCTTCACGGATAGCGAACTTCAAGCCCTCTTCCATAGCGATCGGCTTTTGCAGTTCAACATTCATGTCGGTGTTGTCACCAGGCATCACCATCTCCTTGCCCTCTGGCAACATGACAGTGCCAGTGACATCGGTGGTACGGAAGTAGAACTGTGGGCTGTAGTTGGTGAAGAACGGCTTGTGACGGCCACCCTCTTCCTTGGTCAGCACGTAAACATTCGCCTCAAACTGGGTGTGCGGCTTGGTGGAACCCGGCTTGGCAACAACCATGCCGCGCTCCACGTCTTCCTTCTTGGTGCCACGCAACAGCAAACCGACGTTATCGCCCGCCTGACCCTCGTCGAGAATCTTGCGGAACATCTCAACACCGGTGACGGTGGTGTTTTGCGTCTTGGCGAGACCGAGAATCTCGACCTGCTCGCCAGTCTTAACCTGACCGCGTTCAATACGACCAGTGACGACAGTGCCGCGACCAGTAATGGTGAACACGTCTTCAACAGGCATCAAGAACGGCTTATCGATCTCACGCACCGGCTGCGGGATGTAGTCGTCCACGGATTGCATCAACTCAAGGATGCTCGGCGTCCACGCAGCATCACCCTCCAGCGCCTTGAAAGCGGAGATGCGCACCACGGGGCAGTTGTCGCCGTCAAACTCCTGATTGCTGAGCAGTTCGCGAATCTCCATCTCGACCAAGTCGATGAGGTCAGCGTCAGCTTCAGCGATCATGTCGCACTTGTTGAGTGCCACGACGATAGCCGGAACGCCAACCTGACGCGCCAACAGCACATGCTCATGGGTTTGCGGCATCGGGCCGTCAGTGGCGGCCACAACGAGAATCGCACCGTCCATCTGCGCAGCGCCGGTGATCATGTTCTTCACATAGTCGGCGTGACCTGGGCAGTCAACGTGAGCGTAATGACGGTTTGGGGTCTCGTACTCAACGTGAGCAATCGAGATCGTGATACCACGCTGCCGCTCTTCGGGAGCCTTGTCGATCTGATCGAACGCGGTGAAGGTGTTGGCCTTCAGCTCCGGATAGGTCTCGTGGAGCACCTTCGTGATCGCCGCGGTCAGAGTCGTCTTGCCGTGGTCGATATGACCGATGGTGCCGATGTTACAGTGCGGCTTAGTCCGCTCGAACTTGGCCTTTGCCACTTGGGCTCCTCCTGGTTGTCGCGCCACACTGGTTGCGTGGCGTATCTGTGGTTGTCAACCGCTGCGGGCTGCTCCCACAACGTTTTGCCTCACACTTACACTAGTGCAGCTGAGGCCAGCATAAGATCCGGTATTTAGCCAGACTTTCCTATTTTCGTCTAATCGTATCCAGTAGTCAAACTCAATACCGCTAGTAGCCATCGGTGAGCAAGCTTTGGCAGCCAGCTAAAACGACAGCAGCGCACTACTTGGCAGTACCCCGGTTCTTGGCCACAATCTCTTCAGAAATCGACTGCGGCACCTCACCGTAGGAGTGGAACTCCATAGTATATGACGCTTGACCGGAAGTCTTGGAACGTAAGTCACCCACATAACCGAACATCTCAGATAGCGGCACCACAGCTCGCACCACCCGGTTGCCGTGCAGTTCGTCCATGCTCTGAATGTGACCCCGTCGCGCGTTGAGATCGCCGATCACCGTTCCGAGATAATCTTCTGGGGTGGTGACATCCACCTGCATCAATGGTTCCAATAACGCCGGGTTAGCTCTGCGAGCCGCTTCTTTGAACGCCATCGAACCAGCGATCTTGAACGCCAATTCTGACGAATCCACATCATGCGACTGACCGTCGGTGAGCGTCACCTTGACATCTTCAACCGGATACCCGGCGAGCACACCAAACTGCAACGCATCCTTGACACCCGCATCGACGGCTGGGATAAACTCTCTCGGCACCCGACCGCCGGTAACCGCGTTGACGAACTGGTAACCGCTGCCCGGTTCCATCGGCTCAACGGTGATAATCACCTTGCCGTACTGGCCAGAACCACCGGACTGCTTCTTGTGGGTGTACTCCACATCTTTCACGCTCTTACGCAACGTTTCGCGGTAAGCAACCTGCGGCTTGCCGATGTTGGCTTCAACACGAAACTCGCGCTTCATGCGGTCGATCAATACCTCAAGGTGCAGTTCGCCCATACCGGCGATGATGGTTTGACCGGTATCTTGATCGGTATGCACCTGGAACGTCGGGTCTTCTTCGGCCAATCGTTGAATGGCAAGCGAAAGCTTTTCCTGGTCGCTCTTCGTCTTCGGTTCAATAGCTTGCTCGATAACCGGAGCCGGGAAGTCCATCGACTCCAACTGCACTGGATGCGCTGGGTCACACAGCGTATCGCCAGTACCGCTCTCTTTCAACCCCATGACAGCGCAGATCATGCCCGCAGGCATCGCCTCCACCTCTTGGCGCTTGTTGGCGTGCATCTGGTAAATCTTGCCAATGCGTTCTTTCTTGCCGGTGGTGGCGTTGAGCACCTGCCCCCCGGCTTTCAACACACCGGAATAGACCCGCAAAAATGTGAGCTTCCCCAAATGCGGATCGGCAGCAATCTTGAACGCCAACGCTGAAAGTGGTTCGGTACTGGCGGGGTGACGTTCAATTCTCACCGACTCATCCCCCGGCTTGAAACCCACAATGGCAGGAATATCCAACGGGCTAGGCAGGTAGTCAACCACTGCGTCTAGCAACGGCTGCACACCTTTGTTCTTAAACGACGTACCACAGACGACGGCAGTGAACTCGCTCGCCAACACTCCCCGGCGCACAGCAGCCTTAAACATAGCCGAGGTAATCTCGCCGCCCTCCAAGAAAACCTCCATGAGTTCATCGTCATGCTCCGCGACGATCTCGATCATCTCGGCACGCACCGCCTCTGCATTAGCAAGCAACTCGGCAGGAATCTCTTCTACCTGGTATTTTTCGCCCAGTTCAGTTTCGCCCCGCCAAGTAAGCGCCCGCATCTCAATGAGATCAATAACACCAATGAACTGCTGCTCAGCACCAATCGGCAACTGCAACAACACTGGAACCACACTAAGACGCTCTTTGATCGTCTTTACACAGTGATCGAACGACGCACCAGTACGGTCAAGTTTGTTGATGTAGCAGATACGCGGCACCCCATAATGGGTAGCCTGCCGCCACACCGTCTGCGACTGCGGCTCCACACCGGCCACGCCATCGAATACCGCAACGGCACCATCAAGCACCCGTAAGCTACGCTCCACCTCTACGGTGAAATCGACGTGGCCTGGAGTGTCAATAATGTTGATCTGGTAGTCGTGCCAGAAGCAGGTGGTAGCAGCAGACGTAATAGTGATACCGCGTTCTTGTTCTTGCTCCATCCAGTCCATGGTGGCAGCACCGTCATGTACTTCACCGATCTTGTGCGTGATGCCGGTGTAGTACAAAATACGCTCGGTAGTGGTGGTTTTGCCAGCGTCAATATGTGCCATGATGCCGATGTTGCGCACCTTAGCAAGGTCGGTCTGCAGGTCGAGTGCCATTATCTTTTCGTCTCTCTTCGCGTCTTCCATTTCCCTACATTCGATTCGACTTAGAGTGCGGCTTACGCCGTCACTTTTTCGTCTCTCTTCATGTCCGCACGCTTCGGCAGGAATCGGGAACTTTTTCTATAACAAATTAGCGAGCAAACTTAACACCCCCACGGCGTAAACTGCGTCGCGGGGGCACAAGTCAAGAACTACCAACGGTAATGAGCGAACGCGCGGTTCGCTTCCGCCATCTTGTGGGTGTCTTCACGTTTTTTAACCGACGCTCCCAACCCATTGGAAGCGTCCAGAATTTCATTCATCAGACGGTCAGCCATAGTCTTCTCGCGGCGCTGTCTGGCATAGCCAATCAACCAACGCAGACTAAGCGTGTTGGCACGCCCTGGCTTCACCTCGACCGGCACCTGATAGGTGGCACCGCCGACGCGCCGAGAACGTACCTCCACTTGGGGGCGCACATTATCAAGCGCCTTTTTCAAAGTGGCGACAGGGTCAATGCCTGTCTTCTCCCGGGTGCCTTCTAGCGCCGTATAGACGATATGCTGCGCGATAGTTTTTTTACCATTGAGCAAAATCTTGGAAACAAGTTGGCTAACTTGAATCGAACCGTATACCGGATCAACAATCACCGGGCGTTTTTGGGCTGGGCCTTTGCGCGGCATATCACTTCTCCTTCTTGGCACCGTAACGGCTACGAGCCTGCTTACGGTTCTTCACACCTTGGGTATCAAGCGCACCGCGGATGATCTTGTAACGCACACCGGGAAGGTCTTTTACACGACCGCCGCGCACCAATACCATTGAGTGTTCCTGCAGATTGTGTCCCGCACCGGGGATGTAAGCAGTGACCTCAACGCCACTGGAAAGCCGCACTCTGGCGACCTTACGCAGTGCAGAGTTTGGTTTCTTCGGAGTGGTGGTATACACCCGAGTGCACACTCCACGGCGCTGCGGAGACCCTTTCAACGCCGGAGTTTTTGTTTTGCTGACTTTGGCAGCACGACCCTTGCGGACCAATTGCTGGATTGTAGGCACTAGCTTGCCTGCTCCTTTTCGTCGTCTGGCGAGCACCACAATTGTAGATACCCACGCATCATTGTTGTCAGAACACCGCACGTGTTTAGCGCGGCGCTAGTGTGCCCCCGTAGCTCTGTCTCACACTCGCAACGACTAGCGCAAGACACCGATCCACGTACGCACTCTCACCTAGATAATTTGCTCCCTAGGTGCGGTGAGCAATTCTAGCCCGACTTGGCAATTTGTGTCAAAACATACCGAAGCCACCCGCATTCGCAATGGCGTGTTAGCCAACGGAAGAGCTGGTTCGTAGTTAGCGGGCGGCACCTTTGAGACTGGTGGTGGAATCAGTAACACCCTTTTCGTAAGTCACACATACCAATACTTTGTCGCTATCACCAACCTTGGGAGACAAGTAGCTGACTCTCAGAATCGAATCATCCCACTCAATACCCACATAACTGGTGAACTCCTGTAAACAGTAATGTTGCGCCCAATAATCAGCGCTAGCTAACACATTCTCAGTTCGCCCAAAGACCTCTGCATCATGCGGCACCGTGCATGGCACGGCCTTTACATCAGAGACCTCATCTGCTGTCTCCTGGAAATCCACCAAACAATCGCCCACCCGAGTGTTGTTGATGTGAATGCTCACCTCGGCAGTTAGCACGCCGGCATCATCACGCGGCTGTCCGAACAGCGAGCACCCAGACACAACTAACGTCAACCCCAACGCTAATGTAGCGATCATAGCGGGGCGAACTTGCTTAAGAGCCATAAGCGTAACGATAATACACCCCTAACTTTTCGCCAAATATTCAATACTTTTTGAAAATTACTACAATAACGAGTCATTCAAACCATCATTTTGCCCGTAATTCAAGATGCCTGTTGGAGTAAGCGCAACTCCCATTAACCCGTGCTCTTCATAACCACGGCAACTATAACCACAGGTTCAGACACATACCTTAATCACGAACCGCCCAGGGGAGCTGATTCCAGCTAACCCAGCAACTTCTTCCGCCAAAAAAATATCATTTACGGTGTTATTAAGGATGAGTTGGTTGCACCCAGCCTGTCAGCTTCCCATATGTGTTGAACTCGGTAAATGACGTAGCCAATCAGGTGTAACGATGAGCGGCAATTCTTGCGTTGCTACGTGCGTTCTAACCATTCATCCGCTGAACGGCTCTCAGCGAAACTCACCAGATCGGCCAGTCTGGGATCGCTGCATTCCGGGTCAGATGCCACTAGCTGCGTAGCAACTAAGCGTGCGCATCCGATCAAATTGGCATCAGCAATCACTCGTAGTAGTCGCAGCGTCGAACGACTACCAGATTGCGCGTTCCCCAACACGTCTCCTTCTTGACGTTGTTGTAGATCAATCTCAGCTAACTCGAAACCATTATCGGTGTTGGCAACCGCCTCTAATCGTGACATCGCTATCGAATCCGGCAGTGTATTCGTGGTTAGTAAGCAAACCCCCGCATGGGTTCCCCGACCAATACGACCGCGTAACTGATGCAGTTGCGACACTCCGAATCGGTCGGCATCCAGCACAATCATCATGGTGGCGTTCGGCTGATCTACGCCCACCTCGATAACCGTGGTGGATAGCAATACATCAATGCATCCTGCGGTGAAATCGCTCATTATTTGAGCTTTGACATCAGCACTCATCCGGCCATGCAACGCGGCGATCCGCAGCCCTTTCAAGGTGAGCGCAAGTTCTGCGGTGAACGGTTCCACTGCGGCAGAGGCACGCCAACCGGGATCGGCTTCGTCGAACACATCGTCATCTTTGGCACTGATGCGCGGACAGACCACAAACACCTGTCTACCCTTGTCCACCTCTTCTCGCACCCGTTCCCAAGCGCGATTTAACCAAGTTGGATGAACCCGAGTGTTGACGACAGTAGTTTGGATTACTTGTCGTCCGGCTGGCAACTCCGTCAAAGTCAATGTTTCCAGATCGCCAAACACCGTCATCGCTACTGAACGCGGAATCGGAGTGGCGGTCATCACCAACACATGCGGATGGGTTTTCGCTTTTGCCGAAAGTGTGGAACGCTGCTCCACACCGAAACGGTGTTGCTCATCTATCACCACTAAAGCAAGATTGGCGAACTCAACCCGCGATTGCAACAGTGCGTGAGTGCCGACCACTAACCCAGCTCCGTTAGCTATCGCATTGAGCGCATTGCGGCGCGCTACCGCTGAAAGTGACCCCGTCAGCAACACCACTTCGGTGGCAACATCCGCTGCCTGCAACGTGCCTCCGTTCGCCGCATCGCCGAGCAAGGTACGCATGGTTGCCGCATGTTGGGTAGCTAGCACTTCGGTGGGCGCTAACAACACGGCTTGATACCCGGCATCGACGGCGGCCAACATGGTTCGCAGCGCCACCACCGTTTTACCCGAACCAACTTCACCTTGTAGTAGACGCTGCATGGGACGTGGCAATGCTAGTTCGGTAAACAACACCTCACTAACTTCGCGCTGCCCCGCAGTGAGTTGGAAAGGTAGTCGCGCGTCGAATCCGGCCAATAGCCCGCCCCCATGACGCTGAATTACCGGAGCCAAGTTAGCTGCCGCCGCCTGGCGGCGATAAGCCATAGTGAGTTGCAGCGCTAACGCTTCGTCGAACTTGAGCCGTAGTAGTGCACGGTCGCGTTCCGCCCAATCGAGAGGGTGATGCGCCGCTTGGAAAGCTGATATTAAATCCGGCAACCCTTGCGCTGCCAGCACCTCGGCGGGCAGGGTATCCGGTAAGCCCTGCAAAGTTTCTAAAACATTATCGACGCACTCGGCAACCCGCCAAGTCGGTAGTTTGGCAGTGGCACCATAGATACCCACTAGCGAACCCCGCCGCACTTGCCGCGCCATCGCCTGGCGTTCTTGAGAGGCAAATCCAACGATCTGCCCCTGTTCATCCAACATCACAAAATCAGGATGTGTCAGTTGTAGCGCGCCGTTGAACTCGCTCACTTTGCCAACGAAAATCCCTTTAACGCCAAGTGATAACTGTCGCTGCCACCACTCAATCATTCGTTCTTGTCCGAAAAATATCGCCTGCAGATCGGCCAGACCATCTGTTAGTTGCACCTCTAATCGCGATAAACGCCCGCCTTCTCGTCTCCTGACCTGCCGCACTCTAGCCACTACCGCCACACTCGAACCAACTTCAACACTTGCTAAATCGGTGGTGTCGGTTCCTAAAAGATAACGTCGCGGCAGATGATGTAGCAGATCGTCTACGTTCACTAACCCCAGCCCAAGCAACGCCTTAGTCGTAGCACCATCAAGCACATCACTCAACGGACGAGTCAACGCTCGGTAGGTGTCGCTACGATACTCTACAGCCATAACATCTAGCCTACGAGAAAAACGCGATAGCTATCCTCGCTTTTCAACACATGAAGAACGAATAGGGGCGACGAGCGCCTCAGACGCGACTCACTTTGCCAGATTTGATACACCCGGTACATACATGAAGACGCACCGGAGCACCTGCGACCACAGCGCGCACCCGTTGAATATTTGGACTCCACCGCCGCAAAGTCTTCTTTTTCGACCAAGGCTTGTTGTGCCCGAAACTTGGGGCTTTGCCACAGATATCACACACAGCAGCCATCTTAAGTCTCCTCACATGGGGTTGCGAACAGCAACCAAGCTAGTGTAGTCGCTTCCGGGTAGCCGATGCAAAGTATGACTTTAACACTTTCGGTATTGACTTTTCAGGAGAGGTAAACGCAAAGAAGCAACCCTCACCGGGAAAGAGCAAGAACCGCCTTAATCACAGCCTTGCAAGAGTAACCAGTGCAACCCCGGAGTTAGCTGGCGATGAGTGCCGGACTTTCGCTACTGCTAGCTATCTCAAACTCGTAGGATAATTCTTCAGCTATTTCCGTAACATTCCGCTATGAACGCTCACACCGCAATAATTACTGGAACGATCATCGGACGGGCACGGTAAGTTTTGGCCACCCAAGCCCCAACGGTTCGCCGCGCCACTTGGCGAAGCTGATGCACATCATCGGCTCCAGCGTCTAACGCCTGCTCTAGCGCCGTGCGTACGTCTTCGGTGATCTTGGAAAACATCTCGGAGCCTTCCATAAAACCGCGAGCGTGTAGATCTGGGCCAGCAACCAGTACAGCCGTTCGCAAGTTGACAGCAGCCACCACCGAAATGAATCCTTCCTCGCCGAGTACTCGCCGGTCGGTGAGTTCCATCTCTGACACATCTCCCACACTGGAACCATCGACAAAAATGTACGCCGCATCCACTCGTCCGACTACCCGGGCACGACCCGCTATCAAATCAATAGCATCACCATCCGCCGCGACCACCACATGATCTGCAGGCACACCAGTAGCTTTCGCCAGTTCGGCGTTGGCAACCAAATGACGCGGTTCACCATGAATCGGCAACACGTTCTTCGGGGCAACAATGTTGTAAACGTGTAGGAGTTCGCCAGATGACGCATGTCCGGACACATGCACCAGCGCGTTGCCTTTATGCACCACATGCGCCCCCAATTTCACCAACCCGTTCACCACTCGAAATACCGAGTTCTCGTTACCAGGAATCAAACTAGATGCCAACAGCACCGTGTCACCGGGGTTGATTTTCACCGCTGGATGCTCCCGACTAGACATTCGGGAAAGCGCGGACAGTGGTTCACCCTGACTACCCGTAGAGACGATAACCACCCGATCATCTGGGTAACGTTCCAAATCGTTCAGTTCAATAAGAGTGTCGCCCGGCACTTGTAGCAACCCCAGTTCTCGGGCGATAGCCATGTTACGCAGCATAGATCGTCCTACATAACACACCTTGCGACCATGCAGTGCCGCCAAATCCAATATCTGCTGTACGCGATGCACATGTGAGGCGAAACTCGCCACCACTAACTTCTGTTTGGCTTGGTTGAACACCCGTTCTAAGGCAGGGTTTACATCGCGTTCCAGCGCAGTGAAGCCGGGTACCTCAGCGTTGGTGGAATCAACCATGAGCAGATCGACACCCTCTTCGCCTAAGCGGGCGAATCCCCGTAGATCGGTGATGCGTCCATCGAGCGGAAGTTGATCCATCTTGAAGTCACCGGTGTGCAACACCGTTGCGACGCTGGTGCGAATCGCTACTGCAAACGCATCCGGGATGGAGTGGGTGACGGATAAGAACTCACATTCAAAGGCACCTAAACTCACCCGATCACGCTCTGTTACGGAATGAAACGCCGTACCCCGCAACCGGTGTTCACGTATCTTCGCCTCCAACAAAGCCAAAGTAAACCGCGACCCGTACACCGGAATGTCGCTACGGCGGCGCAACAAATAAGGCACCGCTCCGATATGGTCTTCGTGACCGTGCGTGAGGACTAAACCCACCACATCATTCAGCCGATCATCTAAATAATCAAGACCAGGCAATATTAAATCGACACCCGGCTGCGAATCCTCAGGGAACAACACGCCGCAGTCAACCAGCAAAATCTCGCCATTCAACTCAAACGCGCTCATATTGCGTCCCACGTCACCTAAACCACCTAATGAGACGACGCGGAGTACGTCAGAACGAAGAGGTGCTGGAGGTTGCAGTGCGGGTGTCACCTGTTCAGCCTAGCGCCTTAAGTGTGGTTGGTGCGACTAAATTAGCTTCCGCACCGTCAGTAGCGCGAATCGCGTAGGCTGGTAACACGTCAAAGGGAAGGTAGCCGATGAGCCGCATCATCGCAGGAACTGCCAAGGGGGCAACTATCCGCACGCCGCGTAGGTTCACCACCCGCCCTACTACCGATAGGGTGCGCGAAGCCATTTTCAACTCGCTCGCCAACTGGGCAGGCTCCGTCGATGCCGACCCAACGTCACAGTTGACCGGTATCAGTTTTCTTGATCTGTACGCTGGCTCTGGAGCGATGGGACTAGAGGCTGCCAGCCGCAACTCATCACCCGTTACCTGTGTAGAACGCGACGCAACCACTGCCAGCGTGATTCGTAGCAATGCCGTCACGCTCCGATTGGATGTGCAGGTATACGCCACCCAGGTAGCACAATACTTGAACGCGCAGGTAATTCCGTTCGATATTATCTTCCTTGACCCGCCCTACGACGTGACGAATGTTGACATCACAACTTGCCTAACAACCCTAGTTAGGAGTGGATGGTTGAGCGATTACGGGATTATCATCGTGGAGCGTTCCAGCCGAGTTACGCCGTTTAGTTGGCCGAGCGAGTTAGAACGGCAATGGCATAAAACGTACGGTGAAACCGCCGTTTACTACGGTGATCGTGGGGCGGATCCGATGCTAGGGGAAAACGAAAATCAGATTCGTAAGGAGGTTCCAGATGTCAAACTCTAATGTGGTGCGTGCCGTGTGTCCCGGATCGTTCGACCCAATCACCTACGGACATATTGACATCATCAGCCGGGCCGCTCGGCTGTTCGATGAGGTGATCGTCGCAGTGGGCACAAACACCACCAAAAATTACATGTTCGACGTGCCGGAACGCCTGCGACTCACCACCGCCGCTCTGGCCGATCTGTCGAATGTGCGGGTCATGAAACTAGGCGGGCTGTTAGTACAGTTCTGCGAACAACTCGGAGCGAGAGTGATTGTGAAAGGGTTACGTTTCGGCACAGACTTCGACTATGAACTGCAACAACACCACCTGAACTCTTCACTATCGCCAACGGACACCGTGTTGTTGCCAGGTGGCCGCGCGTGGGGCACCATTTCGTCTACCATGCTGCGCGAGTGCGCTTGGAACGGAGCGGACGTTTCTGAATTTGTACCGCCGGAAGTACACGCAGCAATCCTTGCCAAGGTTGCCGAGAAAATGTGAACAGTTAACTGCTGTCACATATCCTCGAATTGAGAAGATAACGGAGCATCTATGCGTAAGATAACTGAGTTGGTTCTTAACACTCATGAACTATCCAGGCGCGCAGGCGAACTGAAACAGGTACGCCACACCGTCGGTGCCCCTGCCGACTTAGGGGTTGAGATGGTTGGCGTGCTCGAAAACTCACCCATTGAACTTGATCTCACTTTGCAATCGGCAGGCGATGGCATCCTAGTAACTGGCACGGCTAAAGCGCACCTTAACGGTTCGTGTGTGCGGTGTCTAAACACCTTTGAATACGATGCAAGTTTCAATATTACACAGTTGTATTACTACCCCGGACGGGAAACGGATGAGGATGCTCACTACGTAGTAGATGACCAGATTGATCTCGACCCGGCTCTTAGAGAAGCCATAGTGTTAGAGTTGCCAATCAACCCGCTCTGCCTGCCGCAGTGCTACGGACTCTGCTGCGAATGCGGTTTCAACTTAAACGAGAACCCCGAACACAACCACCGCGACACCCCCACAGCTGCCCGTTAGGAGACGCACGGAGAACGCCGCAGTTATGCGCTGCATCGTGCGCCCTCCATCAAAGGTGGCTAAGTCCACAACATTTTCAAGAACCAACATCAAAGCCTTTCGAGAAACCACCGGTAGCGCAGAATAAATCCATGATTTTGAGCATTACTACCAAGTACCTCATGTAACAATAGAAAGCGACGAAAGGATTCCTTATGCCAACCGCACGCGCATACTGCATTGCCGCTCCAGACGCACCGTTCCACCCCACCACCATTGAACGCCGAGAGCCGAGCGCGGATGAGGTGGCTTTCGACGTGCTGTTCGCCGGTATCTGCCACTCCGATATTCACACCGCTCGCAGCGAATGGGGGCCGGCGCATTATCCTTTGGTGCCCGGACACGAATTAGCGGGCATTGTTACTAAAGTTGGCGAGAATGTCACTAACTTCAAAATAGGCGACCATGTGGGCGTGGGCTGTTTTATCGATTCCTGCCGGGAGTGCGAATCTTGCCTAGCTGGCGCAGAACAGTTCTGCACCGGCCCGGGTCGTACCATCTGGACGTACAACACCCTTGATCGCTACGCTAAATACACTGACGGGGGATACTCCACGGCAATCACTGTAGACGCAAAATATCTACTACACATCCCCAACTCGCTGCCGTTAGCTGAGGCTGCGCCCTTGCTATGCGCTGGCATTACCACCTATTCGCCGTTGAAGAAGTGGGGCGCTGGAGTTGGTAAGAAAGTAGCTATCGTCGGCATGGGCGGTCTGGGGCATGTCGCTGTCAAGATCGCTCATGCGATGGGAGCTGAGGTTAGCGTAATTTCACAAACACTCAGTAAAGAAGCAGACGGGCGGGCATTTGGAGCCAGTGACTATGTAGCCACCAGCGAACCGGGCGCGCTGAAACGTCTCGCGGGCACGTTTGACCTAGTACTCTCCACCGTAGCGGCAGAGGAGGACATCACCCCACTGGTCGCCACCTGCAAACGCGGCGGCGTTTTTGTAGACGTGGGGATGCCCGCTGGAAAATCACAGTTGGCGCTCCGAGCGTTATGCGGTTCTCAAGCGGTGGTAGCCGCATCAATGATTGGTGGTATCCGCGAAACTCAAGAGATGCTTAACTTCTGTGGCGAACATGGCATCACCGCAACTGTAGAGATTATCTCTGGTGATCAAATCACTCAGGCTTACGACAACGTTGTGGCCTCAAAAGTGCGCTACCGTTACGTCATTGACACATCAACTTTCCCCGAGAACTAAACACGTCACCACTACCAAGCGGCAACTAACTAAACCAGCTAGGAAAAATTACGAGAATGAGTGCTTATATAACCTTAGGACGCACCAAGCTGCAAGTTTTCGGCTTGCAGTTAGGCGGGAATCCGTTCGGCTGGACTGCTGACGAAGCCACCTCCTACGCCATTTTGGACAGTTACGCCGGTGCCGGGGGTAACTTTGTGGACACTGCCGATATGTATTCGGCTTGGAAAGAAGGCAACTCGGGCGGCGAATCGGAACAGATCATCGGACGGTGGTACACCAGCAGGCGCAACCGCGACCAGCAGATTATCGCCACCAAAGTAGGACAACTTCCGCCATACACTACTTTCTCTGCAGCGAATCTAAACGCCGCTTGTGAAGCGTCGCTACGACGGCTAGGTACTGATCGAATAGACATCTACTACTTACACATCGACGACCAAAGCACCCCTTGGGAAGTTTCCTTGACGGCCTGCGACGAGTTAGTGCGCGGCGGTAAAGTGCTGCATCTCGGGGCTTCCAACTTCACCCCGGAGCGGTTGCGAGCCGCTATAGAGTTCCAACGCGCCAACGGATTAGCGGAGTTTGAAGTAATTCAGGATGCCTACAACCTAGTGCAGCGTACAGGTTACGAACAAGGCACTATGCCGGTGGCCGTAGAGTTTGGTCTGATTAACTTGCCGTACCGTTCGCTGGCTAGCGGGTTCCTGTCCGGGCACTATCGTTTGAACGGCGATAAAGCCGAAAGTGCGCACTTCAATCAGGCATCAGCCCATCTGGAACGCTTCGGCTCCACTGTGCTGCCAGCGCTAGATCGATTGGCGGCGAAGTACGGTGTCACCCCGGCAGCCATCGGGCTTGCTTGGCTGAAAACCCGCCCCACTATCGTGGTGCCGCTGTCCGGTGTAAGCCAAGTGACGCAACTCGCAGAACTGTTACCAGCAGCAACTGTGGAGTTGAGCGCTGCCGAAGCAGCGGAGTTGAGCGCTCTCACCGACTAAACCTATTCTTTCCCGCAACCGCCGACAACTCCAACCTATCTACCACGTCCAACACCAACCGCACCAGATGACCATCCGAAAACCAACCCCCGCAACTCCGGCGGCAACAACATCGACCGATATTTATATATAAGGTCACCTCACGTATTTAATAAGGTCACCTCACGTATTTATCAGGATATGAAGTGCGGCCATTACCCAGAGCTTTTCCTCCAGCAACCGCGACCCAGGGAACAACTTGTTCCACCGTTTCCGTCACAATTTCTAGCTGAACACCACCTGCACTGATAGTACCTAAGTGAGAAGCTAGAGCCTGCAAACTTTGCAGTTGAGTGTCGCTCAGATACAGCGACGAATCTAAGCTGAAAGGAATGGGTGTACCATCACTTAGCGCTACATCCGGTATAGAAGCCGGGTCGATAGATACAATAACTTGCGCTGACACAGCAGTAGGAGAGATCATAAACACGGTTCCCGGCGCAACTTGTTGTATCACTTCAACAACAGCCGCAGATACTAACTGGATGTCAACCTGTGAAAACCCAAGATTGGTGAGAGCAATATACTCAGCTGGGAACTCAGCCAATATCTCCGCAACAGCAACCGGCACATCATTTTTGAAACCGACATAATATACATCATTAGCAATCAGCGCGCCAGCATAATCTTCGGGAACCAATTCACCTACTCTGGTGGTAATAACCGACCAATGCGATTCATAGGGTAAAGGCTGAAACCCCAAATGCTCTAATACCCACTGCTCATCCGCCAACAAGCTTGCCGTAGCCTCATCCTGTCCAGAAGTGTCCACTTCATCCCGCTCAAGGTCAGCAGAAGCAAGCGAACTGGCGCAAAACAACAACGCTACCGCCCCCAACCCAGCGACCATTAAACGCAAAACGCTCTTCCTACGCACCATATACTTCCCAACTATGTAACCAGTAACTTCAAAATATTTCGTACCTGATCAACTGTCAAGCAAAACCCCAGATTAGCGGCGAAAATGTGTGAATCGGTATGGTTCTGATGCTGCTTCTCTTTCTGAGAAGTATCGCACTAACTGCGATGGTTCTTCTTCAGGCGAAAAGAGTAAGTCGAGTCGGTGAGAATACTTAGCCAAACCTTACGACGCTACCGAACCAGCATCCTCAACATCACCCGAGTTCGCCGTTTTAGTGCGGAAGTGGTTGTGGTGGTGTAAACCTTGAACTTAAATCAGAGTTATTCAAAGTGGTGTTATACGTCACACGATCACTTACCACCCGTCACCATACGACTACTTATCGTCCGTCATTGCGAGTGCCCAAAAGGGCGCGAAGCAATCCAGTCATAAAACGCTATCTATACGAAACTTTCCAATCCAGATTCACTG
>JAIRZI010000036.1 GCA_031267295.1 Propionibacteriaceae bacterium
GAGGATTCTGTTCAGTGAATCTGAATTGGAAAGTTTCGTATAGATAGCGTTTTATGACTGGATTGCTTCGCGCCCTTTTGGGCACTCGCAATGACGGACGATAAGTAGTCGTATGGTGACGGGTGGTAAGTAGTCGTATGGTGACGGGTGGTAAGTAGTCGTGTGGTGACGGGTGGTAAGTGATCGCGTGACGTATAACACCACTTTGAATAGCCCTGATTTAAGCCCAGGGTTTACACCACCACAACCACTTCCGCACTAAAACGGCGAACTCGGGTACCACTGGCGGGGTCTGCGCTAGACTCATGGCTTATGAGCGAACCCTGTAGTACCAACCCCGCAAGGGGTGAATGTGATGGGTGATGTCTGGTTCGACATCTTGTTAGTGTTTGTTTTCTTCCTGATCGGGGCAGTGTTCTCGGCGGCGGAGATGGCGTTGATTGGTTTGCGCGATTCGCAGATTAAAGTGTTGTCGCGTAAAGGCCGTCGGGGGCGCGCGATTGTGGAGTTAACCCGCAATCCTAACCGTTTCCTCTCCGCCGTCCAGATCGGAGTGACGCTCTGTGGCTTCCTGTCCGCCAGTTTTGGAGCAGCGACACTAGTTGACGGTTGGGTAACGCCTTGGCTTGTCAGCTTGGGAATGCCAGCTAAAGTATCGGGGTTTTTGAGTCTGTTTGTGGTGACTGCTGTGATCAGTTTCGGCTCTATTGTCATTTCGGAGTTGACAGCTAAGCGGCTGGCGATGCAGCGTCCCGAAGCGTTCGCGTTGGCGTTGGCACCGCTCATTAACAACATCGCTAGGTTGTTCCGTCCGCTCATTTGGGCGCTGGGGGTGTGTACTAATGGTCTAGTGCGGCTGTTGGGCGGCGATCCGAAAGCGGGAAAAGAGAGCGTTTCTGACGATGAGTTGCGCTCAATGGTGACCTCTAGCGCCACGCTCGGCGCAGAGGAGCGCCACATTGTTGACGAGGTGTTTGACGCTGGCGACCACAGTTTGCGCGAAGTGATGATTCCCCGCACCGAGGTGGATTTTCTCACCGGTGACACTCCGGCCTATAAAGCGGCTCGTGAGGTTACCGGAGGTGCACATTCTCGCTACCCGGTGGCTGGTGATTCGCCGGATGACATTCTGGGATTCGTGCATGTGCGTGACCTCATGGAGCTAGCCGGTTCCATGCGGCAGGTGCCGATTAGGCAGTTAGTGCGTCCGGTGCTCAACCTGCCGGGCACTGTGAAAGTGCTGCGTGCGCTTACACTGTTGCGCCGTCAGCGGGCGCATTTGGCTATCGTGCTTGATGAGTATGGTGGCACTGCCGGTATCGTCACCTTGGAGGATTTGGTTGAAGAGTTGATCGGTGACATCACCGATGAATATGACGAGCAACCAGACGCTACTCTCCGCCGGGGCAGTGACGAATATTCTGGGTTAACCACCTTGGAAGAGTTCACCGAAGTATCTGGGATATTGTTGCCAGAAGGCCCGTATGACACCTTGGCAGGGTTTTTCATGGCAAAGTTGGGAAGCGTGCCGCAGTTGGGCGACGTTGTTAGCGTCGTCTTAGCACATGCTGGCGAAAATCAAGACGCTGAGACGCTCCCTCCGGAACAAGTCGAGATGCAGGTTATTGAGATGGATTCGCGTCGGGTGGCTTGGTTGCGAGTTACTGAAACTGCTACCGCTGAATAATGAAACTTTGCTGACTACGTAATTTATCTAAAAGTATCATGTCAAGATGACCACCAGCCGAAGCCGTGATAACCTAGGTGACACGAGACGCCACTCAACGCTGAGCGGGGGAAGCCGGTCAAATCCCGGCGCTGGCCCGCAACGGTAGATCGTAAAACGATGAGTCCGAATACTTGTTCAGCGTGTGCGTTTCGATCCGTCGCGGTCACGGAGCTTTGTCTACCTCACATACCTTTTGGAGGGAGCCGCTAAATGACGGACGAAAGCTTGGTGCTGGCCGGGGAGTTCCCCCAACCCACCGAGGAAGATTGGGACCGCGAGGTCCTCAAAGTTCTTAACAGGAAACGAGCCCCTGGAACAGAACTCAACATAGAAGAGAGCATCAAACGGTTGACGACCATCGCTGTTGATGGTTTGGTCACCAAGCCCTTGTATACCAAGCCGGATGATCAAATAATCGGTTACCCGGCGCAGGTGCCTTTCACTCGGGGCAGCAGTTTGCCGTGCCCGGATGAACCATGGATCATCGAGCAGTTGCATGAAGATCCCAATGTCACTACCAGTAATGCCAATGTGCTTGACGACCTTAACAAGGGTGGTAGCGGTGTTTGGTTGCGAGTCGATCCGGACGCTATCGCCGCTGGTGATGTTGCTAAGGTGTTGGCTGGTGTCATCCCTGGTGCCGCTGATGTTTCGGTTTCGAGCATCAACGATCAGAACGCTGCCGCCACTGCTCTTGCCGATTTCTTCACAGCCAGCGGTAAAGCTGCGGAAGCTCGTGGTAGCTTCGGCATCGATCCGCTTGGTGCTGCAGTAATCACCGGCAAGCCCGCTGACCTAAGTGGTCTGGCTGGTTGGGTCGCTAAAGCTAAGGCGTTCCCCAAAGCCCGCGCAGTTGTCGTCGACGTAACGCCGTACGACAATGCTGGCGCTGGTGACATTGAGCAGTTGGCTTACGCCATCGCTACCGGTATTGAATATGTTCGCGCCTTAGGCGCTGCTGGGGTTACCCCGGCGGAGGCGTTTGATCAGATACTATTCCGAGTTGGTGCTTCCACCGACGAGTTCACTACCATCGCTCGCATTCGTGCGTTGCGTCGGTTGTGGTCGCGTGTCGGCGAAGTGCTGGACGTTCCCGAGTGCAAGCGTGGTGCGGTGCAGCACGCCGTCACTTCGTTACGGGTACTCACTCGTGACGATCCGTGGGTGAATCTGCTGCGCGATACCGTCGCTGCGGTGGCATCATCCGTTGCGGGTGCCGACAAGATCACCGTGCTACCGCACGATACCGTTTACGGTTTGCCGACGAAGTTCTCACGGCGGGTAGCACGTAACATTCAGCTGCTGTGTTCCGAAGAAACACATCTCGGTGAGGTGAAAGATCCTGCTGGTGGTTCATGGGCACTTGAGGGGCTGACTGATGAGTTAGCTAAGAAGGCTTGGGCACTTGTGCAGGCCATCGAAGCTGCTGGCGGTCAGGTTGTCGCAGTGACATCAGGTCTTGTTAGCGAGCAGATTGCAAAGGTCAACACCGAACGCGCCAAGCGGATTGCTACTCGCAAACTGTCGATCACTGGCACCAGCCAGTTCCCGAAGCAGGGCGAAGAGTTATTCACTGATTTCACGCCACGTCCAAGCGCTCCGGTTTACACCGGGTTGCGGCCAAAACGTGACTCGGAAGTTTTTGAGGGGCTGCGCGATCGTTCGCGTAACTTCAAGACTGCCAAGGGTAAGAACCCAGAGGTGCTGATGGCATGTTTGGGTGAGCAGCGCGATTTCGGTGGCCGTGAGACTTTCACATCTAATGTGTTGTGGGTCGGCGGTATCGATAATCCAGAGATCAAGTCCGCTACGCCGGAGGAGATCGCTAAGGCTGCTGTCGCTGGTAAGTTCCCGGTCGTCATCATCGCGTCCAGCGCGAAGGTGTATGCCGAGCAGGCCATCACTGTTGCCAAGGCACTTAAGGCCGCTGGTGTCGGCACGGTCGCTATCGCTGGCCGTAAAACCGAAACCGGCAGCGCCGAGGTTGACCAGTTCATTGATGTCGAAATCTTCGACGGTATGAATGTGGTCGCTTTCCTTACTGACACTCTCGACAAGTTGGGGGCTGCAAAGTGAGCATTCCACGTTTCGACACAATTGACTTGGGTTCCGGGCGTCCCCCGGCTGGCCAAGTTGCACCTACCTTCGATCGCGCGTGGACGACTCCCGAGTTGATCGAGGTCGCTCCGCTTTACAGCGACGAAGCTTATGAGGGCGTGGATTTCCTCCACACCTATCCGGGCATCCCGCCGTTCCTGCGTGGCCCATACTCCACGATGTATGTCAATCAGCCTTGGACGATTCGCCAGTACGCTGGCTTCTCCACCGCTGAGGAATCCAACGCTTTCTACCGTCGCAACCTTGCGGCTGGTCAGAAAGGCCTCTCGGTTGCGTTCGACCTTGCTACTCACCGTGGCTATGACTCCGATAATCCGCGTGTTGCGGGTGACGTGGGCATGGCTGGCGTGGCAATCGACTCAATCCTTGACATGGAGGTGCTCTTCTCGGGCATCCCGCTCGACCAGATGTCGGTGTCGATGACCATGAACGGCGCAGTGTTGCCGATTCTGGCGCTCTACATCGTCGCTGCCGAAGAGCAGGGTGTGCAGTTGGACCAGTTGGCTGGCACGATCCAGAATGACATTCTCAAAGAGTTCATGGTTCGTAACACCTACATTTACCCGCCGACTCCGTCCATGCGGATTATCGCCGATATTTTCGCGTTCACTTCGACCAAGATGCCGAAGTACAACTCGATTTCGATTTCGGGTTACCACATGCAGGAGGCTGGCGCCACCGCTGACATCGAAATGGCCTACACTTTGGCTGACGGTGTCGAGTATGTGCGCGCTGGTAAGAATGTTGGTCTGGACGTTGACAAGTTCGCGCCCCGGCTGTCGTTCTTCTGGGGTATCGGTATGAACTACTTCATGGAGATTGCCAAGCTACGCGCTGCGCGTTTGCTGTGGGCTAAGCTCTTGAAGTCCGAAGGTGCTAAGGATCCGAAGTCGATGAGCCTGCGTACCCATTCGCAGACTTCCGGCTGGTCGCTTACCGCTCAGGATGTGTTCAACAACGTTGGCCGTACCTGCATCGAAGCTCTCGGTGCAACGCAAGGTCACACGCAGTCGCTGCACACCAACTCTCTGGACGAAGCTATCGCCCTCCCGACCGATTTCTCGGCTCGTATCGCTCGTAACACCCAGCTGTTCATTCAGCAGGAAACGGGCACTTGCCGCACGATTGATCCTTGGGGCGGTTCAGCATACGTCGAGCAACTCACTGCGCAGTTGGCTCGTCGGGGCTGGGAGCATATCCAGGAAGTCGAGCAGGCCGGTGGTATGGCCAAGGCTATCGAGCAGGGCATCCCGAAGATGCGCATCGAAGAGTCCGCCGCCCGCACCCAAGCCCGTATCGACTCCGGCAAGCAAACTGTGCTCGGTGTCAACAAGTACCAGATTGACGACGATGTCGTTCCTGAGGTGCTAAAGGTTGACAACGCTTCTGTGCGTGAGCAGCAGATTGCTAAGTTGGAGAAGCTGCGCGCCAATCGCAACCCGGAAGAGGTGGCGGAGAAGTTGGAGCGTATCACTTGGGCTGCCGGTAATGCGGATCCGACTGATCCGGATCGCAACTTGCTGAAACTCACCGTTGATGCCATGCGTGCGCGGGCATCGCTCGGCGAGGTTAGTGACGCGCTGGAGAAAGTATTTGGACGTTACACGGCTCAAATCCGTACAATTAGTGGAGTGTTCTCTGCTGAAGTCGGTTCTGATCCTAAGGTCGCGGAAGCTCGCCAACTCGTAGAAGAGTTTGCAGCCAAGACTGGCCGTCGTCCACGTATTCTCGTCGCCAAGATGGGTCAGGATGGTCACGACCGTGGCCAGAAGGTCGTCTCGACCGGCTTTGCCGATCTCGGCTTCGATGTCGATGTGGGTCCGCTGTTCCAGACACCAGAGGAGACGGCTCGTCAAGCTATCGATGGTGACGTTCACGTTGTGGGCGCTTCTTCGTTGGCTGCTGGCCATCTGTTCTTGATTCCTGCGTTGCGTAAGGCACTTGATGCCGAAGGTGGCGAGGACATCATGATCACCGTCGGCGGCGTTATTCCAGAACAGGATTTCGACGAGCTGTACGCAGCTGGTGCTGATGCGATTTATCCGCCGGGTACCGTTATCGCCGAATCCGCTATTGATCTGATGCACAAGCTCACTGCGAAGTTCGCTTCTTAAGTTAAACGCATCTGGTCAGAGTAGATTCTCTGGCATGAAGCGTCAATGGGCGCGGGGTTTGTTCCCCGCGCCCATTGCGCGTTTAGGTGGTTAAGGAAGCACTGACTTTCTCTGCACTGCCCCTGAAACCCGAGTTTCCTGCTTTGGTACCCGAGTTCGCCGTTTTAGTGCGGAAGTGGTTGTGGTGGTGTAAACCTTGAACTTAAATCAGAGTTATTCAAAGTGGTGTTATACGTCACGCGATCACTTACCACCCGTCACCATACG
>JAIRZI010000014.1 GCA_031267295.1 Propionibacteriaceae bacterium
CCATCTCTTCACTTAGAGCATCGTTCCATGTCGAAGCCAGCACCACAGCCGGAGGGAAGCCCATACCGGAATCACCACCTACAAGAGTGCCTGAGATACCTGCCGGGCCGTCCTTGTCAACGGTGGCTGGTAGCTGAATCGAATCGATGCCTACCGTGGCGTAGCCGCCTACTCGCACCAACGAATCTACTTCTTCGAGGCTAGCTTGATTCAGCAGGATGTCCCAAAGCTCATCGTCGTAATCCACATCGCGCAGCATTGCTGCGGTGAGTTTGCCCAGATTCTCATCAACTTTCGAATATTCCGGCAAAACAGCATCGGGATCAGTAGGCACGCTGAGTTCCAGTGCAGCGACGAAATCTGCTGGCGCACTCCAACTTCCGTCAGCGTACGTTGCGGGCCACTTTGACCAGTCGGAACGGCTCATATAAGAGAATGAAGTGTCATAGTTGCGCAGATCAGCGTCCGTAAACTGGTTAGAGATGGCCGCTCCGGTGGCCTGTGAGACGGCGTAAGTAGTCGTATCAAGGCTGCCAATCGTGATCTTATGTACCTCACTCGCATCACCGGTAGCATCCATGCCAGCGGTGCCCGTATAACCTTTACTAGCAAGAATATTGTTCAGGGTATCGTGCGCATTATCACCGACCGCCAAGTAGTAGTCCCCCGGCTCAACGATGTAAGTGCCGTAACCATAAGCATCGTATACTCGCAAAAACTCCTTGGCTACGTTCACGCTGAGCGTTTCGCTGGCACCGGGAGCCAATAGAGCAGTCTTTGCGTAACCAACCAGTTCCACAGCTGGCTTTTCAATGCCGTTGCTACGGTCATAATCGGTGTAGGGCTGTTGCAGATAAACCTGGACGATGTCTTTACCAGCCACCTCACCGATGTTCTGAACTTGCACCTTAACTTGGTATGCGGTGTTGTTTTCACTCACCTCAAAACCACTCCAAGCGAAATCGGTGTAGGAAAGCCCGTAGCCAAATGGATACTGCACTGTAGTGGCATAGTTATAACGCGCTGCCGGTTCGTTGCCTAACACCACATCTTCGTAGCGGGTCTCGTAGTAACGATAACCGACGTACATCCCTTCCGCATACGCCATATAAGTGTTACCTTGCTGCACTTGTGAGTTAGCGATCATATACCGTCCGCCGAAGTTCGCCATCGCTGGGGAACCCAGCGAATCATAAGCATAAGTGTCAACTAATGCACCTGATGGGTTGATCGTACCGACTAGGAACTCACCGACTGCAGTAGCTCCAGTCTGTCCAAAAGCACCCACCCAAGCTACTGCGTCAATGTCGAAATCTTCCAGCACACCAAGTTCAACGGCATTATCAGTGTTCAATAGCACAATAACCTTGTCGAAATGTTCGGCGGCCAGCGCCAACATGTCACGCTCGTCATCGTCTAGCTGCAAGTATGCGTAGCCGTTTGCCCCCGGCGTGTGCGTCAAATCTGCGGTCTCACCACCGGCACGCCCGATGAACACTATGGCAGCATCCGCATAGTCGGCAAAGCTGGCAATCACATCATCGGTATAGACGCTGCGCGGCACCTCGTTGACGGTGTACTCGCCTGCCCCATAAACGTCCTTCACTGTTTTGCGATATGACGAGCCAGCACCACTTTCATAGAAACTCCAAGCAACCGGGTTCACCTCTAACCCGGCAGCGGCGAATGCTTGGCCGAGCGTCACTACTTCGGTAGTGCTGATTGAGCCTGCTCCGCTGCCGCCGTACACCGGGTCAACGCAATCTTGGCCGATCACGCTGATACGCGCCCCGGCTCGCAACGGCAACACGCCGTTATTCTCTAGCAGGGTGATGCCTTCGCGTTCGATATCGGTGGCGACCTGTGCCAGATATGCTTGTCGGCTGGCTTCGTCGGTGAAGCTACTGATGTAGTAATCGGCTGGAGAGTCATCACCGGGGATGACTCGTTGCGTCGCTGACCCGAAAAACACCGAGATTAAGTTGGAGTAGCGGCTGGTGTAAACATTGCCGACGATGAGCGCTACCGCGATGATAACCGCACCCACATAACGCACAATTATTGCCGTTTTGCCTAGTGGTCTCAGTTCTTTGGCTTTCACCGATCCGTCGGAGTTGGTTAAACTCATTATGGTTCCTTAACTCTTTGAATTAAATTCACCATGCGGTGTCTATGCCGCCTGATGCCATTAACATGATGACAATCTAAGATGAGGCCACTTAGCCGAGAACGGATAATGTACAACTTGTCGATTCTGCGGTATAAATTGTCGATTAACTTTGCCGGAAAAAGGCTTTTTTTGGTTTAACTAGCGGGGAATATCTGGTAGCTGCTAATTCACGCAACATCACCCAAATAGTTAGTAAGCGCTGCCAGAAATGCTTTCCGTCGGGGACGGCTGATCAGTAGCTGTTGTCCGGTGCTGAGCCGGCAAAGATTTTGCGCTACACCTACGACATGGCGCAGATTGACCAGGTAACCACTGTTGCACCGGAAAAACCCACGTCCCGCCAGCGATTCTTGCATAGCTTTAATGGAACTAATGACAACATGGTCATCCGCCATGGTGTGTACTATTACCCGATACTTATCGGATTCACAGAACACGATCTCGGAAGTCGCCACTCGCACCAGCCCAGAATTGATTTTTAACGATAACCAAGCACCTTGGCGAAGCAGATAACGCCCTAATGAACGCTGCATTTCACGAGCGAATGAAACGTAGGAGACCGGTTTAAGCAGATAACTCAGCGCCCCGACCTCATAACCTTTGAGCGCATATTGGGGAGTTATGGTAACAAACACGATAATTACTTGATGATCTAGCTGCCGAATCCGTTGCGCCGCTTGAAACCCATCAATGCCCGGCAACTGAATGTCAAGCAGCAGAATGTCGAACCCCCCGCGGTAGTGATCTAACAAGACCCGAGCGTCATCAAACGCTGTTACTTGAAAAACCTCTTGTCCGAAGTTCCCCGAGTTCGATTCAGCCGCGTAACGAGCGAGGTAACCTTGAAGCAGTTGAGCGCTGTGCGGGTCGTCCTCTACCAACCCAATCCTGACCATGAAAAGGAGTATAGCTGCGCTTACCCCTTAACAACGCATACTTCATAATCGAAACCGAACACACCACATTGAAATGCGCGCACCCTAAAGACTTAGCATCAAACCCCATAATCAAACGCATATGACGCTACCTTGCTGACTTACGTTTTGGGGTTGCCACCGGGAGTAGGTAGACTAGTCAGGCCGACGCGGGGTGGAGCAGTTCGGTAGCTCGCCGGGCTCATAACCCGGAGGCCAGAGGTTCAAATCCTCTCCCCGCTACCAGGAAAGTGCTCTTGACAAGCAAATTGCCTGTCAAGAGCACTTTGTTTCAGCCCGGAACTCATCGTTTCGCTGGCCATAAGTCAGCATTCCTCTCCCAGCAAAATTAAGCGATCTACGGTTTCAGATACAAAAAAAGTAAACTGCTTAAGTGAAACTAACGAAGCGAGTCTGCTGCGTCACGTTCGCCGTTTTGATTTTTACTGCAGTAACGCTGGCGGTCTTTTTAACTCGTGCCGGTGATCCGCCGGAGACTAATTGGCCGATAGCGTATGAACTTGGTTACGTAGATAATTCAGTTTTATTCTCTTGGACGCAAGATTTGTTTAACGGTGTCGCGTATGACTGGCATTTCTCGCCACAGGTTTATTTCTTCCCGGAGATACCCATCTCTTGCTTGGCTTATCTGCTAGCCGGTGGCAACCTTCAAATCTATTACCTGGTTGTGGCGGGGTTGAACAACGCTTTTCTGTTCCTCGCTCTCGCCTGGACGACTCGTTGGCTTTATCCCGAACAAACCTTGAGGTTAGTGCTACTCCGAGCAGCCACCGCTTCGCTGCCGCTGGTTATTTTTCCACTACTCACCCATCCGGCAACCCCTCAGTTTCTATTCCATCTAGCACCCAACTACTACTACGGAATCTATCTAGCAAGCTTCCTGGTTCCGGTGGCGCTGGCTAGCCCCAAACGTTGGCAAAAACTGCTAGTAGCGCTGATCTACCTAGCTACCGCCGCATGTGACCCGCTGCTCATTGCTTTGAGCGCACCTGCTTTAGTTTTGGCAGCTTTCTGTTTATGGCGACGGAAAAGGGAGTTGCCATTGGCACGCTCTATAGTCAGTTGGACGTTGGGGTTAGTGCTAGTAGCAGGTTTGATTTATATTTTCGCTTTTCGCCACAGCGGTATCGCCGCCGATTCAATCACCAACGGTTACGCATTCTCTACTAAACGCGCATTAGGCGCGCTTGGCAGCATCGGAAAAGTGCTACTCGATCTGGCGCTAACCGCTCCCCTATTGGAGGTTATGGTTCTGGCTGCTTGGTTCGGCTTAATTTGGTTGTGGCGCAAACTGTCGCGCACAACATCCATTGATAGCACCCCCCCCCCCCCCCCCTGCTTACGACAAATCCCGTCTCGCTGCGCAGTACTACCTATTCTTCCTTCCTTGGTCTGGGTTCGTCGCTTTATTGATTATCTTTGCCGCCCACTCCTGGTACTCCTGGCTGATTTGGGGAGGTTCAGCTGTGGTAGCTTTGCTGGTGCTACCCAGCGATCTAGTGGTGCGACGTGTAGCGGCTACCGGCTACGCACTGCTAAGCATATTCCTGATAGCACGTCTCGGATTTTTTTCTGAACACAACGCAACCAACGCCTACTTCTCCTATCAAAATCCCGTGATCGGCTGTTTGAATGAACAATTAAGCGCGCCAACTGCATACTGCGCGGGCACTAACGGTTGTCGGGCGCTGGGTGTGCAATCACCAAATGATTTGCATCTGATCCAACTGTCGAATCCGAATCTAACCGTGAGTACCTGGCTAGAAAACATCGCTCCGGCCTACAACGCTGACCCGGTTCATCAGATTGTTCTCATATCTGGGGACTGGAAAGCAGCAACGCTAACCGACTCGGTACGGCAGCGTTTTGGCTCGCCAACACAAATCTCTAGTTGCCCACAAGACACCAACCCAGCTACCCAAATCTGGACTTACCAAACAGACCTTAAAACCATCGTCAACCGATAACCTTTCATCACTATAACTGCGCTGCACCGCAAAAGGTAACACGCATAGGCCAAGTCAGGCTAGCTTGCGGTGTCTGATCACTCTCCGGGTGATGAAAACGGCACCGGTTAGCAGTACCGCTCCAAGCACGACTGTCGCAGCAATCTGAATGTAAACCCAAACTGGCGGAGTGTAGTTGACGACCGCGCCGGGAGCCATCCCGTTCATCGCGTTGGAGTTCACCACGGTGAAGAGAATGTTGTGAGTTGCCCGCCTAAGATCGCTCAGTGCCTTAAGCGACGTTACGTCGTTGAATGACTTCGATGGAGCAAATGTCAAAGTCAGATCAGTTCCCGCATGAATCGACTGGTTAGGGTTCATGTAGGGATACAAATTGAAGTCAGAGATGACGAAACCGTCGAATCCCCATTCACCACGGAGAACGTCTGTCATCAACGCTTTAGAACCGCCCGCCCATACGGCTCCGATTCGGTTGAACGAACTCATGACGGCGCTCGCACCCACCGTAGTTGTGGTGATGATGCCAGAATTATCTGCTAGGTACGGAACCTCCATCGTTACGTTTTTAACAGCGATCTCGAACGGCTTCAAGTAAATCTCCCGCAACGCCTGTTCGGTAGCCCAAGTGGCGATACCGTTGTTCACACGGTTTGCTTCTTGTTCATTCAAGGCAAAGTGTTTGAAAAAGGTGTACACGCCTTTAGTAGCGGCACCATTTGATACTGCGGCGCCGAGTGTGCCCGAAAGCAGCGGATCCTCCGAGTAATATTCGAAGTTCCTACCGGCGAACGGCGAACGGTGAGTATTCATCGCGGGTGCATACCACCCATTGATTCCCTTGAACAACGCCTCATTACCCAACGCAACACCCATGCGTTGCAGAAGCTCAACACTCCAAGTTTGTGCCAACAGATATTCGCTAGGGTAAGCGATACCTTTAATATCTGCGTTGATGAACGAACTAAAACCAGCAGGCCCATCCGGTTCTATGGTTGACGGTTTGCCAACGCTAAGGATTCCTGACGTTTGATAGGCACCGTTTAGCAGCATCGTCGTCATATCGTTGACGCTCAACGAACTCAGTAGGGTTTCCCACTTGGGGTCATCCTTAGCCAAACCTCGTAGGTCTATCAAAGCCAAGCCGGTATCAGCGTCGGTAGTTGGGGATTCACCTTGATAGGCCGTTGCTGCCGCTGCCGTATCCCAGGGTGCAAATCCGGCGGCTACACTTTCGCTGGCTACGAAAAGATCGGCGGTGGGCGCAGTTGGGAAAGTACCTGCGAAGTCGGAACGCGACATCTCTAAGATTTTCCCATTCGCTTTAGAACCGTAAGTGAAAGCCTCATTTAGATCATCGAATCGATTAACCGCTGCAACAGCATCGCTCGCGCGCGGATTGCCAGCGTCATAAACAACATCAGCAGCAACCGGATAGTTGAGCGCAACTGTGCCCGCAGCGATAGTGTGAGAATCTGTGCGCAAACTGATGCTGTAGTCGCCGGCTTCCAGTACATATGCTTGCCGGGTTTTGTAGTCATAAGATGCCATGTCCTGCACTGGGAACTCCAGAGTAACCTGTGCTGAAGCACCAGGTTCGATGACGCCGGTCTTGGCGAAAGCACCCAGCACCACTTCAGCTTTCTCAATACCGCCCGGGGTATATGGTGCGCTGTAGTACGCCTCCACAACGTCTTTTCCAGCGACGGCACCGTTGTTGGTCACCTCCACGTACAACGAGATGATGCCATCAGTATCGCCAAACTCTTGGTTTACCAAGTTCCAGGTGAAATCTGTATAGCTCAATCCATAACCGAATGGATAGACCACAGCGCTGTTGTAGTCGATAAAGCCTTCCGCTGCGGCCGTTTCGTAGTAGCGATAACCAACATAAATACCTTCGGCATAGTTTACGAACGGTGCTTCTGGTGTGATCTCTGCGTTCGTCAAAAGAGCTTCCACTGCAAGCGTGGGGTAGGAGACGGATATGTTCTGATAAATGAAATCTCCAAAATTAGAAAATGTTGGGTCGGCGCTGAAGTCTGCCGCCCAAGTATCAACCGTGCGCCCCGAAGGGTTGGCTTCGCCGGAGAGAATACGTCCTAATCCAGTGAAACCAGTCAGCCCAGGAGAACCAGCAAGGATGATGCCACTCACCTTTGGATTGTTCTGAACCGCTTTCAACTCTAAAGTCGTAGAGGCGTTCACGATGACGATCACTGTTTCGAAATGTTCAGTAGCCAAATCTATAAGGTCTTGTTCGTCGCGATTGAGTTGCAGTTGATGCTGACCTGGTTGATAGGAATCATCCCAACCTTGCATGTCTTGGGTTAGGTCGCCGCCTTCGCCGCCCGGACGTCCAATAAAAATCAACGCCGCAGCTGCGTAGTCAGCAAACGTTCCCGCTACTGCTTGATAGTTGGCTACCGGGAGTTCCCCGATGTTATAGGTGGATATATCGGGCTTGTCCATTTCGATGTATCCTCGCGGGTTAGCGGCAGCGAAATCTGCAATCATTTGAAACACGGCATCATTGACCTGAAAACCGGCGAGTTCCAACCCTTGCCGAGCCGTGATCGCAGTAGTTACATCAATGGAGCCGGAACCTGAACCCCCATAGATTGGGTTAGCGGCAGCGCGTCCGAGCATTGTTACTGCAGCACCAGGAGGAAGCGGCAGCGCCTGAGACTCGTTCTTAGCTAGCACCATGCCCTCAGTGCCGATGTCAGCGACAAGCTGTTTAGCGAGCTTCTCGGCATCCTCCAACGTAGCGAAATCAGTTTTGTAGTAGTTGGTGTCCCAGTTCGCCGCTTCAGCAGAGTTCGTAACCGTGTAGGTGCCAGAACCAAGCTGGGAAGCAACCCAGCCTTCCGCCACCACAAGGGCAACGTTGAGGAACACCACCAAAGCTGTCACGAGAGTTAGCACCGGAATCCAGATCGAAAGGTACTTTTTGTTAGACATCGGGGTTTTGGGCGTTGGGACTTCGTCCCTCACTTTTGCCATCTGTTATGCTCCTCACGCTGCGCACCGCAGTACGGATATTTTCCATATTTCTGTTATACAAAGGACGCGGGAAGCGCAGCTACCCGGCTGCATGTGTGTTCCTGACTCTTTGCTATAACTGGTTTTTGATTTGAATCTCCTGCTATCCAGAAAGATTCACCAAGATGAGAAGCTACTTGGCGGCAGCTTCAGTCATTTTGCCGTCTTGATCCATCTGCCACGTTTTGTCAGTCGCAGCAGATATACAAGTGACGAAGAACTCGCTCCCATTCTTAATCGGGACAGTCATAGTGAACTTTTTGATCGCATCTGACGGGTAGTAAGGCATTACCCACATCCCATACTTCTGTGTCGGCTGCTCGACATCGGATGCCAACATGATCTGTGTCATGCCCGGTTGCTGTGCAACCATGTCGTTGATGATCTTGACAGCATCTTTCATGTCGTTCACAAATGCTTCGGATTCGGTTACGGTTGGCTCATCGCTACTGCAAGCACTCAGGCCAAGCATGGCAGTGATGGCCAAACAAAAGGCCAACACTATGTTGGCAAACCTGCTCTTTTTGGTCTCTCTCATTGTGATCTTTCTCCTTTTAAGTTATGTCGTAAGTTGCGTTGATCGCTTCACCTGGGTTCTGTCTCGCTTTTAATCGCATTTACTAACAAACCTCCCAGTTGAGAAGCAGGTAGCCGGGTGGTCGTCCAAGAATGTTCTGGACGGCCACCCGGCGCAGATTTCACCGTATCGGGTTTCCGCTGGAATCAAGCCCGAAACCGTAGCTATATACGTTCCCGGCGGAGTCCTTATACGACTCAATATCTTTCTGCACATCCTCTAGGCTGCCTTCAACGGCATCCATGCTGATAGGCATACCGATCGGCAGCCGACCGGCTGGTTCGGTGATGCCGAGAGCCACATTTAACAGCACCTCGTCGGTGACGCTAAAGCCGACAACTATGGCATCAGCGTCTGGTTCGAATTCGGCGGGGATGACCATAGCACTAGCGATTCGTAGCACTACGATGATCGGAATGTCTCTACCGGAAGCTTCAACAGCCGCTGCTGCACGCTCAAAAGCCAAAATGAAAGCTTCGTTCTGAACGTGAGAAGTAGCTCCGAAGTAAGACCGGTTCTCTTTGGAACCATTCGGCAAAGTATTGCCAGCGATTGATGTCTTACGCACGTTCGAGCCATCTGCAGTGTATGGATGATACTGCAACGAGAGCGGCCAGAATGAATGAGTTCCGTCCTCATTTGTGGTCATTCCCGCATTGGACATCACTGAACCATTTTCGGGGTTATCCATGCCGATAATCACCGCATCCACATCAGAGAGATCAGGGGCGGCGTATGCCGCGACATGACCCTCGGCATCCAAGGTGGCTACATCGGTGACAACCTCACCAAAGTAGGCAGCGGCGGTTGCTTCGTTGATCGTGGTACCCTCGACCCATGAGCTGCCGCCAAACATACTTGACACCTGCTGAGAAGTACTCGGAATGTACACTTTCTTGGTTGACCAGTCGGCAGCACTGACGCTGTAATCGATAGCGTTGTCGTTCTTCAATAACACCACCGACTTATGCTGGGCATCCAACCCCGCTTTGACTGCCTGCTCATTACCGACAATCTTGAGCGATTCCTGCAGGTCTTGATAGGGGTTGTCGTATAGGCCGACAGAGAAGAGGTTAGTTAACACCCGTTCGCCTGTCTGTGCCCAACGAGTGGCAGCATCAATTGGCAACTCGCCAGCAGCATATGCTTTCTGCCAGAGTTCAAAAGCTGCCTTGATGGGAGCCATGTCGTTGTTTCCGCCGAACTGATCCACGCCGCTCTTCAAGATTTCAAAATGCCGCTCTTCCAAGCTCAAACTTTCAGCGCCCCAAGCCATACCTAGGCCGAAGAAAGACGGATCGCCGACTGGAGTGGTGACCATCCAGTCGGTCACAATCACGCCATCATAGTTGTTGTCCACGCGAGCTATGTCGATGGTGGCCTTGTCGTATGCGGTGCCAACCAGCTTGTCACCGTACAAAGAGTTTCCTGCGCCGTCAGTTGTGATTGAGTAGTTGGTCATCATGCCGCCGGCTCCAGCAGCCATAGCCGCTTCGAAAACGCTCACATGGGCGTCAGCATTGTTGCCGGGGAACACTTCGTATTTGCCGGATTCCGTATGCGATTCCCGGCCACCTTCACTAGCACCATCGCCCGGGAAGTGCTTGATGACTGTGGAAACTGAACCTTGACCCCACCCGAGTTTGGTGCCATCTGCGGCATAGGTCGTTTGGAAACCAGTCACATAGTTGGCGGCCATCTGGGCAGCCATCTCAGGGTCTTCACCGAAAGTGCCGCTAATGCGCGACCAACGCGGATCAGAAGCTAAGTCGATCTGCGGGCTAAGCGCATTAGCTAGCCCGAGCGCGCGGTACTCTTCAGAAGCGTAACGGCCAAATTGGAGCACAGTGTCTGGGTCGAAAGTTGCGGCTAACCCTAAGAAAGACGGCCATCCCGAGGTCGCCTGCGCGAAACCGGTGTAGGAGCTAACAGCATCATGGCGCGGATCGGAAGAGAAGTTCACTGGAACGTACGGCGTGCCATCGCTCGCTAATGTTTCGACGTAAGCCTGCATAGCGTTAGTCCAAGTAACCATCGGCTCGACATCGGACGAGCCAGCCGCCAGCACATTACGCAGATAGGATGTGCTGAGGTACTCTTTCTGAGCATCGGTCAAGCCGTCACTCGGTGCCGATTCATGCGAAGAGAACAGCATCAAACCAGATATCTGGTCAACAGCTAGCTGCGAGGCAAGATCGGCAGCGCGCGCTTCGTAGCTCACCCGCCAATCTTCCCAAGTATCAAGCTTGCCGTTGCCGTTCATATCCTTGAAAGCGTAGGTGAGGCCGTCTTTTTGCTCTTCGATGAGCTTGAAACCAGCCTGCGAACCATATGAAAGCCTGGTGCCTCCGCCCGGGTTTTCGACAATAGTAAACGTGGTGACACCGTCGTTTACTTCGCGGGTGGTGTATTTATTCGCTCCATCGGAGGGCGGCTCTGTGTCGGCGGAACAACCCGCCAACATCAGTGAGGTGGCACACGCGAGCAGAAAGGCTCGCTTGAAATGCGTAAATCTCATCAGTAATTCCTTACGGTTAGGCGGTCTACAACAATGAAGCCGCATATTGTTATTGCCTTACTCCGGGTCAGCAACAACTGGCGTTCCGCAACAGACACTGGCACACAGCACTGGGAGAGCGTCGTCGCATGTCCGGACATGACCCTAAGCTAACGAAGTAGACGAAGCGCTTGGGGTGAGACTGCATGATCAGTCAAAAACTAAGCACAAAAAGACATCTTGTCTTAACAAAAAAGCCATCTGGTATTAAAGAGTAAGAAATCTGTGGGCGGATACCGTTATCTTGGTTTAAGGTTCGTTATCGGCAAAATCAGACGACGACATTGGCCACTGGGAGCAGTACGCGCAGCGAGAACCAGTTATCGTTGAAAGCTACGGTCATTGTGCCACCGTAAGATTCGGCGGCAGCTTCAATGGAACGCAAGCCAAAACCGTGGCCAGTAGAGTTGCGTTTGCGAGTGACGATGCGTCCGTTCGTTTTGTGAAGCACGCCGTCAAAGGGGTTTTCCACTCGCAGCATCACAAAGTCTCCGTGAGCAAAAACCGCCACCCGAATTGCCCGGAGTTCGGGGTCAGCCACCCGGCGAGTGCCTTCAATGGCGTTGTCTAATGCGTTGGAGACGATGGCAACAATGTCGATGGGAGCTACCGTGTCAAGCAGTGACCCATCTGCTACGCAGTTGAGTTCAATTCCATGCTCGGCAGCGAGCAACCGTTTAGCGGCCAGTATGGTGTCAAGTACAGCATTTCCGGTGCGTGTTTGGTCGCCATACCCTTTGATGGCCTGCTCCAAGCTGTCCAGATATTCATTTTTTTGCGCCGGGTCGGATTCGGCGCGAAAAACTGCGAGGTGATGTTTCATGTCGTGGTATTTGCGGTTCATCTCGTCGTTATTACGTTGGGCAAGCAGATACTGTTCATGCTGACTGCGCAGTAACCCCGTCATAGTTGCGTTTTCCGTACGTAGTTGCAACTCTCGGTGTTTCTCCTGCTGCGCATATAACGCCACCCAACCCAACAGATCTACCAAGGTTCGGATATAGAAGACCTCCAACCCGGAACGCCCAGAGAAAGGCGTAGTCAACGTGACGAAACTGATATTGCTCATGGCAAAAGTCACTGTGGCGACCCCCAGCGCTATCACCGCTGCCCCCCAGTCAGATTCCCAAGAACCGTCTGCAAAGAGATGCCGCCGTTCCGCAAAATAACCAACGATGGCTAACACCGCAAACGTCATCAGCAGCACACTCACTTTTAGTCCGCTGGAATCTGCGAACGGCTCTGGACGGAAGAACACATATAACTGCCAATGTAGCGCTGCGATGAACTCGGCTGTTGTCACCGCTCGCGCTGTTATATATAACACGCCCGGTTGCGGCAGTTTGATGCAGGCACTCAGCAGCAGATGCATGATAGCGAACACCACTAACATGCCAGGCACCCAAAGCATGATTGGTAACAGCCCTCTGACCCAATGCATCCCCTGCAACGCCAACAATCCGAGTGCCAGCAGCGCTACACTGCGAATAATTGAGTGACGTCTGGGTAGCACCAATATGTACACCAGGCAAGCTACCCATTCGGCTAACCCGGAGTAAGGAAACGGGATGTCTGGCAGTTGACCGAGGATCATAACCCTCCCCTTACCCCGCCGATATAGTCTGCGAATGCGGCCAGAAACGCCCGCCTCCGGGCGCGGCTCACTTGCTGTGCGGGGGGGGGGGGGGGGGGGGGGGGGGGGGGGGGGGGGGGGGG
>JAIRZI010000021.1 GCA_031267295.1 Propionibacteriaceae bacterium
CTCACGGGTAACGATCTTAGTTTTTCCCGTCATTGCGAGGAGCGCAAGCGACGAAGCAATCCAGAAAAGGGTAATAACTTGAGCGAAAGAGGAGTTTGTTCAGTGAATATGGATTGGAAAGTTTCGTATAGGTAGCGTTTATGACTGGACTGCTTCGCGTCCTTGCGGTCGCTCGCAATGACGGGCGATAAGTAAGCGCATGATGCATATCACCACTTTGAATAACTCTGATTTAAGTTCAAGGTTTACACCACCACAACCACTTCCGCACTAAAATGGCGAACTCGAATCCTACCGCGTTGATCGTTCTACCATGTTGAGCGTCCTACCATGCTGAGCGTCCTACCATGCTGAGCGGTGGCAATAGCCCAAAAGTGCGATCCTGGCAACATCTAAAAAAAATCTGGAGTGTTGCCAGGATCACTAGCGGTTACATTATTCCGCCGCCTCGGCTTGCGTTTCAAGTAGACCGAGTTCGGTGGAGGTTGCTAGTACCTAATCTTGGGAATGCGCTGCGAAGTCGTCCGCTTTGGCAGCGTCCCAACCCAGAATCTCCTGCAGAATCTCGGAGGTATGTTGTCCCAGCAGTGGAGCTGGGGTTTCGACAGCACCCGGTGTTTGCGAGAACTTGATCGGCACACCCGGCATCTTCAATGGGCCTGCCACTGGATGATCTACCTCAACAATCATGCCGCGAGCCGCGATCTGCGGATCATTCACAATTTTTTCGACGTTGTTGATCGGTGCGCATGGCAGACCAGCGGTCTCCAGATCGGCGAGCCATTCCGCCATAGTGCGATGCGAGAACGCCTCATTGAGGATCGGTGTCAGTTCGTACACATTGTTGGTGCGATCACCGTTAGTGAGGAAGCGCGGGTCTTCTTTCAACCCCGGATTACCGATGAGGTCACATAACTGCCCCCACAGCTTGTCGTTGCCGGCACCCACGATTACCCAACCATCAGAAGCGGTGAACGCGGCAAATGGGGTAATTGACGGGTGACGATTGCCGATCGGCACTGGCGATGTGCCGGTGGTGACGTAACGCGCGATGGCGTTCTCTAGCACAGCTACTTGGCAGTCGAGCATCGAAATGTCGAGTTTTTGACCGACACCAGTTTTCGCACGAGCCACTACGGCAGTGACAACGCCAAATGCTGTGAAAATGCCTGCGATCACATCACCGATAGATGCCCCGACTCGGGTGGGTTCACCACCCTCTTGGCCGGTGATGCTCATGACACCACCCATGGCTTGCACTACGACATCGTAAGCGGGCTTTAGCCGGTAGGGGCCGGTGTCGCCGAACCCGGAGCACTGGGCGTAAATGAGTTTCGGGTTGATCTCTTTCAGCACGTCATAGCCGATACCGAGTTTGTCGGTGGTGCCGGGACGATAGTTTTCCAACACTACGTCGGCGCTCTTCACCATTTCTTTGAACGCGGCAATGTGCTCAGGGTTCTTGAAATTCATGACTATCGAACGCTTGTTGCGGTTGAGGCTCATAAAGTAGGCGCTCTCCTTGCCGACGAATGGGCCGAATGCGCGAGAATCATCGCCGGTTTTGGGGGCTTCAATTTTGATGACTTTGGCACCGTAGTCCGCGAGCATCATTCCGGTGTATGGCCCGGCAAGTACGCGGCTTAGGTCTAATACAGTGATACCTTCGAGTGGTTTCATGCGTGGCTACCTTTCCTATCCTCGTCAGCAACGCTGCTGTCAAGGTAATAAAACGCTTCGGGGTTTTGCCCGACGGTTCCATTTTACTAGTTTGTAGGGAAAGCTGTGTCGATATTTTACTGGAAGGTGATTGCCGCTATTTAATAGATCGAACGATATTACTATTCTGGTTCATAACCGGATAGGTTTTAGGGTCGCGATCGGAGCCGTATAGCAAACGACATTACAAAGATATATCTATAACTGACCCGATGCATGGTAAATTGAATCAACAACACTTAAGTTTGCGATGTGGAGGAACTAATGAATCAGCTAGTCAGGGCAGCGCTCGGGATTATCGCTTTTGCCATCGCTTTCAGGATCATTGGGGGAATCATCTCCGGTATTCTCGGTCTTTTGGTTTCCGTCGCCGTCATTGCTATTCCAGTAGCGATTGTGTACGCCATCGTGAAGCCGCGCTCCGCCCGAGAACTTCCGTCACGTTAACAAAGCGCCGCATTTGCCGGCTCTGATAAAAGTGCGGTTCAAGAAATAACTGCACTTGAAGAGCTGAGCATCTGGTTAGTTCGCTAGTAGGGGCGCGTTGGTGCTATTGTGGCTCACGCGCTAAATGTTGTTTTAGTGTATGCGCGGGTGGCGGAATAGGTAGACGCGCTAGCTTGAGGTGCTAGTGCCCGTTACTGGGCGTGGAGGTTCAAGTCCTCTCTCGCGCACATATGTATCGCCTTGTCAGGTGGTTTTTCGTACCATTTTTTACTGTTGTCCGTACAACTATTATGCCATTCTATGTCACCGCATCCTTCCCCCATCCAATACGGCGAGGGGGATGGTGGCATGAGTGCGCGCGAGTTTTTGGAGTGGGTTCGTTTTAACCGTGTGCTTGGCGGGAAAGAGTGGGGTTCGGGTGTGTTAACTCCTGAGTTTTTGGAGCAGATCGAGATTGCGGCAGCTTTGAAAGATATGGCAGAAAGGCATCATAATGGTTAATCGGTCTAAAAGTATTGGTACTAGTGCTGAGTCTGAGTTGGTGCGGTGGTTGCATGGTCATGGGTTCGGGTCGTCTGAGCGTGTTGCTTTGCATGGTAAAGATGACCAAGG
>JAIRZI010000022.1 GCA_031267295.1 Propionibacteriaceae bacterium
CCTTGGTCATCTTTACCATGCAAAGCAACACGCTCAGACGACCCGAACCCATGACCATGCAACCACCGCACCAACTCAGACTCAGCACTAGTACCAATACTTTTAGACCGATTAACCATCACAACGCCTTTCTGCCATATCTTCCAAAGCTGCCGCAATCTCGATCTGCTCCAAAAACTCAGGAGGGTACACACCCGCACCCCACTGTTCCCCCGCGGTTCTGCGGTTACTCCGAACCCACTCCAAAAACTCGCACGCACTCATGCCACACGCTCCACAGGGGAGATCGTCGCATCATCCCACCAAGGGCTTGCAAAAAAATCAGCTAACGCTTGCAAACTATTACCAATGTCACTTATCCGCTGCGCAGACCTACCCCGATCGGTAGTTAACAACGTGCCAGTGTCCGCATAATCGAGTCTTACACGCAACCTAGATAACCGTTGCTGCGCGACCTCCAAAAGCGCCACATAAACCGGCACCGGCTCACCCGACACCACATATATAGGCTTTTCACTCATCCCAAAATGTCCTTTCGATTTTCTTGTGGTGACTGTTATGTCATCTTTTTGCTGCCGTAATATCCCGTTGGCAGAGCAAACGTTCAACTTCTATGGGGTCAAAAAAATATCCGCCAGTTTTGCCTGGCATTTTTCCGAGTGCTTTTATTTGCCCTTTGGCGAGCAGGCGAACGATATGTCTTGGTGACATATTTAAAAGTTCTGCAACCTTTGCTGTGGTCAAAAAGTTTAACATACGTCTAAACTAAATCAATAATATGTCTAAGTCAAGTCGTTAAATTTGCATAAAAAATAGAAGGACAATAAAGCGCACATGTGTCTATACTTAGACACATGACAATGACAGTTATACATTCGACAGATTTACGGCAGCGTCGCGTTTATGTACCCACTCTAAGAGATCGCTTGCGTATGACACGCGAGGAAGCGTATTTGGAGCAGGACGAAATGGCTAAAATAATGAGGGTCAGCCGAGTGACGGTATCAAACTGGGAGCGAGGTTTTACGCGACCTAAACACAACGATCTCGTAGTGTGGGCATTAACAACAGATTTTGACGCTACCTGGCTAGAGACAGGATCAACATCTGCGGGGTACACCACCAGGGACTCGAACCCTGAACCCGTTGATTAAGAGTCAACTGCTCTGCCAGTTGAGCTAGTGGTGCCTAGGCTTGAAATACTCTAGTGCCCCGATAGGTCTGAGATGAAATCGACGCTGGTAATTGTCGAAAAAATACCCGACACAGGTAGCGTTACCGCTCAGCTATTAACCACAACCAGAAGCAGAACCCACTAACCACAACCAGAAGCAGAACCCACTAACTACAACCAGAGGTAGAGCCGCATCCTTCACACACATAGCACGAACCAGATGGGCGCATCTTTGTGCCGCAGATGAGGCAGAGTGGAGCGTCAACTTCATGCCCGGTGATAATCTCCAGCAGTTCCGCAGACGTGTGCGCGACCTGGGACGCTGCGGACACACCTACCACACCAAGCGGCGGTGGTGGAATCAACGACGGTTGATTGGCTCCAACGTGGTCAACTCTGATGTCATCGCCGGCATCATTTTTAAGTAGCTCACTCTCCGGTAATTCAGCTTCGTCTTCCTCAGAGATATACGAACCGGTTTCTACATAACGTGCCCGTTCGGTAGCGGAGTAGATGCCCAACTCGCTACGTTCGTCGAAACTCAAGTAATCAAGCGCCAATCTGCGGAAGATGTAATCCATAATCGATTGCGCGATACGAATATCGGGATCATCGGTCATACCGGCTGGCTCAAACTTCAAATTAGTGAACTTCTGTACAAAGCTCTCCAACGGCACTCCGTACTGCAATCCGATAGATACCGCGATAGAGAAAGCATCCATCACACCAGAAAGCGTTGAACCTTGCTTGCCGAGTTTTAGAAACACTTCACCTAGTCGAGAATCTTCATAGGCACCAGATGTCATGTAGCCCTCAGCACCGGCAACTGAAAAACTAGTGGTACGGGAGTTGCGCGATTTCGGAAGTCTACGGCGGCGTGGGCGATACTCGATGCGTACCTCCGGTTGCGTTGCCGCAGCGTCAGCCGGTTGTTTCTCATTCTTCGACACGTTGAGTGGCTGGAACGCCTTGCAGTTGTCACGATAGACGGCGATGGCTTTCAAGCCAAGCTTCCAGCCCTCCATATAAACATCGGCGATGTCTTCGACGGTGGCGGACTCAGGCAAGTTCACCGTCTTAGAGATAGCACCGGAGATGAACGGCTGCACCGCAGCCATCATGCGCACATGTCCCATCGGAGCGATGGAACGTAACCCCATAGCAGTATCGAACACCTCGTAATGTTCTTCTTTCAGCCAAGGAGCACCAACAACATTGCCGTGCTCACCGATGAAATCCACCATCTCAGCTACCTCTGACGGCGGATAACCCAGGTTAGCTAAAGCCAGCGGCACAGTACCATTGACGATCTGCATCGACGCTCCGCCGACCAACTTCTTAAACTTCACCAGCGAAAAGTCGGGTTCGATACCCGTGGTGTCGCAGTCCATCATAAATCCGATGGTTCCAGTGGGAGCCAGCACGGAAGCCTGTGCGTTGCGGAATCCGTTCCTTGCTCCCAAAGTGACGGCTTTCCCCCACTGACTAGCAGCAGCGTCTCGCACGGCAGCGTCTACATGATTATGCGTACGAATGTCGTCTGTGGCGTTCTGATGGCGGCGCACCACACGTTGATGCGCCGCTGCGTTGGCGGCATAACCGGCATATGCGCCGAGTACTTCGGCTAACTCCGCACTCCTCCGGTAAGCAACGCCAGTCATCAGTGAGGTGATTGCTGCTGCCAAAGATCGTCCGACTTCGGAATCGTAACCTTTACCGGTGGCCATCAGCAGCGCACCGAGATTAGCGTAGCCGATACCAAGTTGGCGAAACTTGCGGGTATTGGCGGCGATCATCTCTGTAGGGAAATCGCCAAAACTCACCGAAATATCCATCGCCGTGATAATCAACTCCACCGCTTTGATGAACAGTTCGGTATCGAACGTAGAATCCGCGCGCAGAAACTTCATCAGATTGAGACTCGCCAAATTGCAAGAACTGTTATCGACACTCATGTATTCGCTACAAGGATTAGATGCGGTTATCCGCCCAGCCGCTGGAGTGGTATGCCATAAGTTAATGGTGTCGTCGTACTGCACCCCAGGATCAGCACATTCCCATGCAGCACTCGCCAACTTACTCCAAAGTTCGCTGGCATCCACTTCTTCAATCACAGCGCCGTCTAAGCGACCTCGCAACGCAAACTTCTTGCCGTCTGCTACGGCGTTCATAAACTCGTCGGAAACCCTGACTGAGTTATTGGCATTTTGATACTGCACACTGGCAATATCCTTGCCGCCGACCTCCATGTCGAATCCGGCTGCTTTGAGCACCCGAATCTTGTCTTCTTCCCGAGCTTTCGTTTCAATGAACTCAACGATGTCCGGATGATCGATATCAAGCACCACCATTTTGGCTGCCCGTCTGGTGGCTCCACCTGATTTGATGGTGCCGGCCGATGCATCGGCACCGCGCATGAAACTCACCGGGCCGCTAGCGGTGCCGCCAGAACTGCGCAACAACTCCTTAGACGAACGGATACGTGACAAATTCAACCCAGCACCTGAGCCACCTTTGAAGATCATTCCTTCTTCGTGGTACCAGTTCAGAATCGATTCCATAGAGTCTTCGACACCAAGAATGAAGCAAGCACTCACTTGTTGTGGAGAATCGGTCCCAACGTTGAACCACACCGGAGAGTTGAAGCTGAAATACTGATGCAGCAACAGCCAAGTTAGTTCCAGAGCGAAAATGTCGGCATCTTCTTGGCTAGCGAAATAGCCTTCTATCTGCCCAAACTTGACGTATGCACCCACCACTCGGTCGATGAGTTGCCGCAGGCTGTTTTCGCGGGTGGCTGAACCCAACGCTCCTCGGAAGTACTTTGTAGTGACGATCGTGGAAGCATTGAGCGACCAAAAGTCCGGGAACTCCACCCCAAACTGCTCAAATACAACATCGCCGGTTTTCCAGTTGGTCTGCACTATGTCACGGTTATCCCAGACAACCTCGTCGTACGGGTGCACTCCGGGGGTGGTGAACACCTGCGTAATGCGTAGCCCCTTAGATTTGACGGTGCCGTTCGACTTAGCTTTACGTGATGATGTTGCGACGATAGTACTCATTGAGGGAGTTCTTTCTGGAGGAGAGGTTCAGTTGGATGGTACCAACCGGAGATTATTAGCCGGGGTCGCCTCGTCGCAACCTGCGACGGGGGTAATGGAAGTAACGACATCTGGCATCGCAGTGTCGCGCAACCGGATGATTTCTGTATAGAAGTCGTCCGGACTTTGCCAATGCAGATAAACACTTGCAAATCTGAGGTAGGCAACAGGGTCTAGTTTTTCAAGTGGTTTAAGTACGGCGACACCTATGTCTTCACTGGGCACTTCGCATACCCCGGATGCCCGTAGTGCATCTTCCACTTGTTGCCCGAGACGGATCAGATCAGCATCGGAAACCGGACGACCTTTACAAGCATCACGCACTCCGCGCACCAACTTGTCACGGTTGAAAGGTTCGATCACGCCGCTCTTTTTGACGACAGCGAGTTGCATCTGCTCAATAGTGGTGAACCGCTTTTCGCAGATTGGACACTGCCGACGTCTCCGAATCGCAGCACCGTCATCTAGCACTCTGGAGTCGAGAACACGCGAGTCAGTGTGCTGACAATATGGACAGAACATGACCTACGCCTCCTCGTCTCGTGATGGGTGGAACACTACGGTGTGCGGTGTACTTTAGTTCGCTTTGCCTTGTCGCAAGGTATATCGCTCAAAACACAATATATAGATAAACCACAAGACTGTAACTACTACATGTAGAGAATACACAGATTCATTGCGCTAAGGAAGCTCCTCCGCTGCGACACGCCCAAATCGTTTTCTTGATGTGCACTGCTAACTGATGCCCACGCCGATTATGGCTGTTGCGATGCTTGCCGACAGTGTTGTTTAGCGCACCCAGGGTAGTAACTGCGGCGCCACCGGGGATTGAAACAGTAACACTAACTGCCAAGCCACTACCGCGAAACCGCCGATAACACTCAGCCAAAAAGCTATTAGCAACCCCCGCCCAAATGATTCAGTTGAGGCGTTAGATTGGCTCCGTTGCGCCGCCATAGCCCGCAGATTTGCCACCCCTCCCGAGCACCCCGCAACACGTTTTCGCAAAGCTGATCGAGCTGACGCACTCAACGGCAACTGCGGCATGGTGGGCTGGAACGCGATGCTGGACAGCGCACAGGATACTTCGTTCACCGCTACCGCAGCAGGCATTACCGCGCTCGTATCCGCTACATTCACAAAATCGATCAGCTGATTCATAATTTTCCTCCAATTCGCTCTAACATATGTCGAGCAACTCGATAGTAATTCAATATAACCACAAAATCAAACATATGTTCGAATATCGCAGTTTTTTTGCGGTACCTACAGATAACCAGACACCACTGACAATTTTCAGCGCCTGCGGTTAACGCGGCCAGCGTCTTCCAAACAATCGGCATATTATTGGACGACACGTCGAACATATGTTTGGTTACTGCTGCGGTGTGTGCGCTAGTATTGGGCACATGAGCGAAACAACTATCGCCTTTCTGCCAGATTCTTTCCCCGATGCCGACGGGTTGACCATCCGGCAGCGTCGCATTCTAGAAGCCATCATGGAGTCGGTAGAAACTCGCGGCTATCCTCCGAGTATGCGCGAGTTGGGGCTGGCTGCTGGGCTGTCCAGTTCATCCAGTGTCTCGCACCAACTCAAAGTGCTCGAATCCAAAGGGTTTATTCGGCGCGATCCGAATCGCCCGCGTGCCCTAGAGGTACGGCTACCAAAGACCGCCGCCACTGCTCTCCCCACATCCATTGCTGCGCTCTATCCGACCACCGTGGAGGTGCCGGTATTGGGCTATATTGCCGCAGGAACCCCGATACTTGCCGAAGAACATATCTGTGATGTGTTGACGCTACCGCCACAGTTGGTTGGCTCAGGCACGGTATTTGCCCTGCAAGTACGGGGTGATTCCATGATTGGTGCCGCCATCTGCGACGGTGATTATGTGGTGGTGCGGCAACAACCCACCGCTGAGAATGGTGAAATTGTCGCTGCGCTACTTGATGGGGAAGCTACCGTCAAGACGTTACAACGCGGCAACAATCAAGTATGGTTGATGCCGCATAACCCGGCGTATCAACCTATTGCGGGCAATCAGGCCACTATTATGGGCAAAGTTGTCACCGTGCTACGTCGCTTATGAGCGTGGTAGCACCAGTTTCATAGTCTTAAATTTTCACGATTACATTGCAACGCGCTACATTCTTTGTGCAAGTTACGCAGATGTTTTTGATAATGAAGGTTGCTCGATAATGAAAGTCGCCATCCGAGTGAAACCTGGCAGTTCCCGTAACCACATTGGAGGGATATACCAAACCTCCGATACCACACCGCCAGCTCTAATAGTGTCCACCACTACGCCAGCAATAGCCGGGCGGGCGAACGCCGCAGTATTAAAACTGTTAGCAAAAGCGTTACGAGTGCGCAGCGCTGACATTACGCAAATATCTGGCCATACGTCGCGTAACAAACTGCTAGAAATCCCCGACAGTTGCGCAGATTCCTGGTCGGCACTTCTCAGCCCAGCCAAAACAATATAGACCGAGTTTGCCGACTCAAAAGTTCACCCCGCCAATTGTCTCAAAGGCTGAGTTGTATCGGCGGTACGTAACAGTCGTAGCGGTGGCACCAACTCCTCACCAGCTAGCGCCTGTAACGCCTGTTGCTCCCCCGCCGTCAACACCACCTGCTCGGTAGCGCCACAAAACAACGGGACAACACAATCATCACAAGCCGCCCCATACCGCAAACATTGTTCGCAACTAAATATCATCGTCTGCATACTTACTAGCATTACGGACACCACTGACAATTTTTGTTCAGTCCACCCAAGCTTCCTTGGTTCAACGGGCAGTTTCGCTAGCAACGGACTCCCGCACCACACTCACTTTGATAGAACCGGGGTATGTCAACTCCTCTTCAATCTCACGGGCGATAGCCCGAGCCAGCTCCCAGGCGTTCTGATCATCCACCTCATCTGGTAGCACCATCACCCGGATTTCGCGTCCTGCTTGCATTGCGAACGCTTTGTCAACACCAGGATAGGCGACTGCAATGCTCTCCAACCGCTCTAACCGTTGCACGTACGCTTCAATTGATTCCCGTCTGGCACCAGGACGTGAACCAGACACTGCGTCGGCCACTTGAGCCAACACCGCTTCTGGGTACTCTGTTGGCACCTCACCGTGGTGCGAAGCGACGGCGTTTATGACTGCCGGAGTCTCGCCGTACTTGCGCAGTAGCGCCGCTCCTTCAAGGGCATGGGAACCGTCTCCGCTGGTCACTACGGCTTTGCCGATGTCGTGGAAAAAAGCCGCCCGCTTACATGACGGCGCATCAAGCCCAAATTCAGCCGCGATAGCCCCGGCGATACGGCCACACTCCACCATATGGGCTAATACGTTCTGCCCGAAACTAGTACGGAACTTAAGCCCGCCGATCACTGGGTATAGTGCCTTGTCAACGCCGCCAATACCCACTTCGGCTAAAGCATCTTCGGCGGCTCGTTGACATAACTCATCCACCCTATCCAATGCCCGACGATATGCATCTTCAATGCGTACTGGATTGATTCGGCCATCGGCGATTAACTCTTCCAAAGCCACCCTGGCAATCTCACGTCGCACCGGATCGAAACAGGACAACAGTATTAACCCTGGAGTGTCGTCAACTATGACGCTCACACCGGTAATTTGTTCAAATGTGCGAATGTTGCGGCCCTCGCGCCCAATGACTCGGCCTTTCATCTCATCATTCGGAATGGGGACGGTAGAGACGACTGCTTCCGAAGATACTTCGACCGCCAAACGTTGAATAGTGGTAACCAACACATCACGGGCGACAACCTGCGCCTGCTTGAGAGTCGCCTCCTCAATCTCACGGGCTTTGGCGATGGCAGCGCTATGAGCTAGGTTCTCCACCTGTTCCAACAGTTCGATGCGTGCTTCATCTGCGGTGAGAGTGGATAACCGCTCTAACTCTTCGACAACGGTTTTCTCTCGTCTTTCCACTTCAGTGATACGGCGCGTCAACCCGACGCGCTCTTTGTCTAACACATCACGGGCAGCTCGCTGATTTACCTCATCTTTGAAAAGTTGCTCTTGTTTGGTTTGTAGTTGTTGATCCCACTCATTGAGTTGCTGTTCTCGCTCCGAAAGTGTTCTACGGCTCTCGGAAGCCTCGCCGCGCTGCACTTCGAGAATGCGCTCCACCTGTTGCCGAGCAAGTTCCATCTCATCAGCGACGGCTCCTGACATTGGGGTCTCAAGTTCATCTAACCTGGCGCTCACTCGCGCCCGTTCTCGCATTGATCTGATCTCAACCACGCCAACGAGTATCACAAACACCACGATGATCGTGATGATTTCCCATGTGCCGCTCATTTTGAGGCTCCTTAATTCGTCCCTCCAAGGTTAGCGCGGTTATGAGTCACCTGCTTGCTGTTGTCGCTAAAAAATGCATTGGTTGCTACCGTGTTGGGGAATAGAGCGCTGAGCAAGGTGAGATTCTGGTGATAACTCTTGCAAATGGCGTAATCTCCATTCCACTAAAAGACCACTTTTCACAGGATGCAGTGCAAATACCCAACTCCTGAAAATCATCCGATGCGGCGTTTAAGCCGACGGTGCACTGCTTAAGGATACGCTGCTTAATCATGTGCCTCCTTAAGCAATGCTTCTTTGACCACCTCGGCGATCACGCTCGAATCGTATCCGCGCCGTCCTAGCGCGCCAGCAAGACGCCGGTAAGCCACCGGATATGTCAAACCTGCTAATGCTCGGGTTTTACTCGCCGCCACTTCGCGCGCCGCACGCAGTTCGCTCTCATGGTCGATGCCGCTGAGAACTTCGGTAGCCAGTTCGTCAGCGATGCCTTTACGTCTTAGTTCAGCCGCCACCGCTCGCCGGGATAAGTTACGATGTCCATGTCGAGACGCTACCCATGCAAGCGCAAACTCGGCATCATTTAACAACCCCACATCTTCGAACCCGTGCAACAACTCTTCAACCACAGCTATCGGACATCCTTGTTTCAACAGCACCTCGTGCAACTCCGCATAGGTATATGCCCGCTGGTCTAACTTGCGCAGTGCAATCTCACGCGCTCGCTCTAATTGAACTCCCCAAGGAGCCGCGATAACACCCGACTTTTCAGTCGCAACATCTCGGCCGCCAACCGTTCGGTCAGTGAAATTCGACATCGGCACTCGCTTTAGAACACGGTCTCGTTAAAACATGATCTCACCGGTGTTCGGGTCAACTCCCGGCGGCACCTGCTCATTCTCTGCGCTCTCATCGCCTAACCCCATCGCCTGCCGAATCTTGCCTTCGACTTCATTTGCCACCTCAGAGTTGTTAATGAGATATACACGAGCATTTTCTCTACCTTGACCAAGCTGTTCTGATTCATAGGTGAACCAGGAACCCGCTTTGCGAATAATGCCAGTTTCAACTCCCATATCGAGCAACGAACCTTCGCGCGAAATGCCTTTGCCGTACATAATGTCGAACTCGGCCGCCTTAAACGGTGGTGCCACCTTATTCTTCACCACTTTTACACGAGTGCGGTTACCCACCATCTCTTGACCATCTTTTAAGGTTTCGATGCGCCGTACGTCCAGCCGTACTGAGGCATAAAACTTAAGTGCTTTACCGCCAGTGGTGGTTTCGGGGGAACCGAACATCACTCCGATCTTTTCGCGCAACTGGTTGATAAAAATGGCGGTCGTATTGGCCTGCTTCAAGCCACCGGTCATTTTTCTAAGTGCTTGGCTCATCAGACGAGCTTGCAAGCCGACGTGGTTATCGCCCATTTCGCCCTCAATCTCGGCTCGCGGAGTGAGCGCAGCCACCGAATCAATCACCACTAACGCCAGCGCACCGGAACGCACCAGTGTGTCAGCGATCTCTAAAGCCTGTTCGCCGTTGTCCGGTTGGCTCACCAACAATGCTTCGACATCCACCCCCAGCGCAGCAGCGTAAGTGGGATCAAGCGCATGTTCAGCGTCTATGAATGCACATAATCCGCCTGCGGCTTGGGCGTTTGCCACCGCATGTAACGCTACAGTGGTTTTACCGGACGCTTCCGGGCCGTAAATCTCCACAACGCGCCCTCGCGGAAGCCCGCCAACACCAAGCGCCACATCTAATGCCACCGACCCCGTGGGGATGACTTCTATATTCTGCGATACTTGATCCCCTAACCTCATAACGGCACCCTTGCCATGTTGTTTTTCAATCTGCGCAAGGGCGGCTTCTAAAGCCTTCATGCGATCCGTTGTTGCCATAAGAGCACTCCTGTTTTCTAGTGACGGATTTCACCGTCATTACAGCCTGTATGGAGCTATAAGAACCCCGGCATCACTAACATAGTTGACGCTACCGACATTTCTATCGCCTGCCACTAAGCTGTGGATAACTGTTGCTTCGAACGTCACAAATAACACCCTATCCGAACGTACGTTCGAATGATGCGCAACACGCCGAATCCGCGGAACCATACAATCAAAGCGCTCCGCCGGTTATTAAATATTGTCCGCCAGTGCTAGGCAGCCTGTGCAGTCTGCGCGCTTTCCAGTTCGTAACCCGACATATCCTGCGCAACTAACCACAGAATCCGCCACAGTGGAATCTGAAGAGCGGTGGCGATAGACTCCAGCATCTCAGAAGACGCTTCCTTATGCCCCCGCTCAATCTCCGAAAGATACCCCAGACTCACATGTCCGCCTTGGGCAACTTCTCGTAAAGTACGTTTTTGCTCCAATCGCAGAGCGCGCAACACTCGGCCAACGCACTCCCGAAACAGCATTGTCTCAGTATTCATAATTCCCCTTGACTTTTTCATATAACCCAGAAACACCCGAAGACACCATCATATTCCGCATACGGCTATCCGCCCGCCGAGAGCCGTTCTAACGCTGCATCCAAGCCGTCTGGTTTAACCAGCACTTCGCGCGGCTTGCTACCCTGGCTAGGCCCGACGATGCCGTACTCCTCTAGGATGTCCATAATACGGCCAGCTTTAGCAAATCCGGCACGCAATTTACGCTGTAGCATCGAAGTTGAGCCGAGATCCAGCGAGACCACTAACCGTGCGGCCTCCAGCACCAGATCAAGATCATCGCCAATATCATCATTATTTTTACGAGCACTGGATTCTGTGGCCACCACGTCGAAATCGGCGACGGTGTACGCTTCCTCAGCGTAAGTCTTGACATGCTCTACCACATGACGAATCTCTTCTTTACTCACCCATGCGCCCTGAAAACGACGCGGGTTCGCCGACCCGGACGGCACATATAACCCATCACCCATGCCGATCAGTTTTTCGGCTCCCGGCCGATCGATGATCACTCGTGAATCCATCATTGATGAAGTAGCAAACGCCAACCGCGACGGAATGTTGGCTTTGATGAGACCCGTCACCACATCCACCGAAGGACGTTGCGTCGCTAGTACCAAATGGATACCGGCAGCGCGCGCCAACTGGGTGATACGCACAATTGAATCTTCAACATCGCGCGGAGCCACCATCATCAGATCGGATAACTCATCCACCACCACCACAATGTAGGGGTAACTGTGCAGTTCCCGTTCGCTGCCTGGCAGCGGTTGTAGATCACCAGAGCGCACCGCAGCGTTGAAAGCGTCAATGTGGTTAAAACCAAAAGTTCCCATGTCGTCGTAACGGCGATCCATCTCTTTTACTACCCAATCCAACGCGGCGGCAGCTTTCCGCGCGTTAGTGATGATCGGTGTGAGTAAATGCGGCACTCCGGCGTATGCCGTAAGCTCTACTCGCTTCGGATCTACGAGCATTAGCCGTACCTGGTCTGGGGTGGAACGCATCAGCAAGGAAACCAGCATCGCATGTACGAAGCTCGACTTACCAGCACCGGTAGCTCCCGCCACCAACAGATGCGGCATGGTGGCGACGTTAGCCACCACAAAACCGCCTTCAATATCCTTGCCAAGGCCGATAGTGAGCGGATGGACATCCTTACGAGCACGTTGCGAACGTAGCACGTCGCCTAGGGTTACCGTCTCCCGGTCTGAATTGGGAATAGCGATTCCGATGGCCGACTTGCCGGGGATCGGTGAATGAATCTCAATGTCGGGTGAACCGACGGCATATGCGATGTTGCGCGTAAGTCGGGTGACAGCCTCCACTTTGATACCGGTGCTAAGTTCCACCTCATAACGAGTGACGGTGGGGCCGCGAGTGTAGCCCACAACTTTTGCCCCCACGTTGAACTCATCCAACGTGCTCTGTAATCTACGCACCAAAGTATCGGAAACATCGGAGCGAGCTTTCGGAGCATCCCCGGGTACCAACAATGCTAGCGGCGGCAGTACATACTTCACGTCACCAGTGAGCGTGGGTTGCCCGGCTACGCGCGGCATCGGCAGATGCGCCGGGGCAGGCAACTGTTGCCCAGCTTTCGCACGCCGCTGTGCCGCATCACGCAACAATTTAGTGGAGATGTCATCTTCGGTGTGCTCCACTGGGGTAGTGCCACCGATAGGAATAACCCGCGAAGTGGAGTCGAGTTCAGAGTTTCTACTGGTGTTCTTACGATCTCGGCGCGCTGCGAACCATTTTGTTGTCGCAGCGAAAAATGTCCGGCCATTGGCGA
>JAIRZI010000030.1 GCA_031267295.1 Propionibacteriaceae bacterium
AGCCCAGTTCTCATCTTCACCACCCCAGCGGGTGAGCCTTTTACGCAAGCCATCGCAGCAGAACTAGCGCAATGTTCTCATCTGGTGTTCGCTTGTGGACGCTATGAAGGTATCGACCAGCGAGTGACGCAGTGGGCGCAGCATAATTTCGTGGTACGGGAAATCTCTCTCGGTGATTATGTGCTGAACGGTGGTGAAGTGGCGGCACTTGCCATGATTGAAGCGATCATGCGACTGCTACCTGGCGTAATCGGCAACCCAGATTCATTGCTGGAAGAATCCTATGCTGCGGGCGCTGCTGGTTTGCTGGAGTATCCGGTATACACGAAACCTGCTGAGTGGCGTGGCTTTTCAGTTCCCGAAGTGTTACTAAGCGGACATCATGGCGAGGTGGATAAGTGGCGTAAGGCACAATCTCAAGCGCGCACCGCAGCTCTGCGTCCGGAGTTGATTGGCTAATAGCTGCGCTAACTGGCAGAATAGTTTCGCTGCACACGCACGGCTCCTGCCACAGGGGGTGAACCGGGCGAGTAACGCTAAATGATTATTAACCACGAAGTGACCTGTGGCACTGACGAGGAGAGCGATGAACCAGCTCGTTGCCGCCGTTGCGGCTAGCGCACTAAAACAAGACATTCCGGTGTTCCGTCCCGGTGATTCCCTGCGAGTACACGTACGTATCATTGAAGGTAAAAACACTAGAGTACAAGTTTTTGCTGGTGCGGTGATTTCGCGTACCGGAGCCGGCATCTCCGAATCATTCACGGTGCGCAAAATCAGCTACGGTGTGGGTGTCGAGCGCACTTTCCCGCTGCATTCCCCAATCATCGAAAAGATTGAAGTGGAGCGTCGGGGTGACGTGCGACGCGCAAAGTTGTACTACCTACGCGGCTTGCGTGGCAAGAAAGCCAAGATCAAAGAGAAGCGCGACAACGCATAGTAGTGTCTGGAGAGAAACTCACTTTGTTATGGGAATATTCATAACTGATGGCGTTATGTGTCATGGTTGAACGCCGATAGTTGCGTAGACTGATATTAGCTATACCCATAATGCATTGTTAAGCAGTGTTTCCGTGAGCGAGTGAGGCGTTAGTGTGAGCAGTGATCCCGGTATCCCGTACCCCGCGCAACCGCAGCGCGCTCGACGGGGCTTGTCCGCAGGGGAACCAGTTAACCCAGCCCTGGCCGCTGGTATGCCTGACTCTGATGCGTTAGCAGATTTCAACCCACCTGCACAACTGTTGCCGCCTTCGGTTTGGCAAGAGAACCAACTTGCGTTTGATGCCGCGTCGCTACCACCTACTGATACGCATGATTTTGACGAGGGCGAACCTACCGTCATAGTGGGCGGCTATGGCCGTCACTCTGCGGACGAAGAAAGAAATATCGTCGCGCAGGAAAATGACCCTTCGGGGTTGCCTTTTGCGCAAGCCCCAGAGTTTCACTCGTATCGGGCGCGTCCCAGCATGGCGCAGTTATACCACCCGGCTACCGCCGCTCAAGGAGCCGGTAACCAACCGGCTTCCTATCAAGACGCGCCACCTGCTAGAGATTCCTACGCGGCTCACACTGGAACGGTGTCTCAACTGGAACCTCCGCACCCCGTCGATAAACCGGTTACGTCGGACTCCAGAGCAACCAAAATTATGGGGTTTGGAGTGTCGGAGCCTGCTCCTAGCATCCGGGAATCGGTTGGGAAACCAGAAAACAAACTGGTGTCAACTACTGCTGCCGAAGCCGCAGAAACAGACGACACGACTGAAACTAAAACTCGTCCAAAATGGCGGAGTTGGTTGATAGATATTTTAGTTGTCATTCTTGGCGCATTGGTGTTCACTAGCTTGTTACGGTTATTCGTGTATCAGGCATTCAACGTACCCACTGGTTCGATGGAGCAAACGTTACAAGAGAACGATTCGATTGTCGCTATCAAACTGTTAGATTTCCAACGCGGCGATATTGTGGTGTTTGAGGACACGCTAGCTTGGTTGAATCCCAGCACTGAAACGGTCAGCTCGGTTCGGCGCGCTCTGGAGTTCGTCGGATTGCTGCCGTCTAGCACCATGCAACACTTGGTGAAACGGGTGATCGGATTGCCAGGTGATCGCGTGATGTGCTGCGATGCGAATGGATACCTCATCGTAAACGGAGTGTCGTTGAACGAAAGCGAATATCTGTACTCCGTAAGTGGGGTCACGGTGGAGCCGTCTGCTATCGCTTTCGATGTGACCGTGCCGAAAGATCGCATTTTTGTGATGGGCGACCATCGTAACAACTCCGCAGATTCGCGCTCCCATCTGTGTTGGCCGTCCAGCGAGGAAGGGCAACCGGTTGGTATGGATGCTTTCATTCCGATTAAAAATGTGGTTGGTAAAGTGGTGGCGATCTCTAGCCCATGGTCGCGTATGAAGTGGTTCTCCACGCCCGAAGTGTTCGCCGACGTACCTGCGCCAGGGCCACCGCCTGATGAACCTAGCATCAGAACTAGTCAATGTTGAATGGGTTAACTGATGTTGTCTGCTGAGCGGAGTGCGGGACACTCATCTACCAAAGTTGACCGATACGCCTATGAACGGAAGTTGTGGGCTTCCGGGTTTACTCATATTGCGGGAGCTGACGAAGTGGGGCGTGGGGCGTGTGCTGGCCCGCTGGTGGCCGCGGCGGTGATACTGCCGCCAAACGCCGTTCAGCTACTACCAGACGTAAACGACTCGAAACAGCTCACACCGCGTAATCGAGAGCGGCTAGATGAACGAATTCGCTCATGCGCGGTGGCGGTGGCGGTGGTTGAGATCAGCAGTGAGGAGTGTGATGCTTTGGGTATGCAGTTAGCCGATTTGAGTGGGCTGCGAAAAGCAGTATCGTCACTTGATGTAACGCCGGATTATGCACTGATCGACGGTTTTATGGTGGAAGGGTTGGAGTGTCCCGCGCAAAGCATCGTCAAAGGTGATTCGCTATCTGCAAGCATCGCGGCGGCATCTATTGTCGCTAAAGTGTGGCGTGATTCTTTGATGAGTGAATTGGCGCTGAAATATCCTGATTACGGCTTTGAGAAGCACAAAGGGTATCCGACGGCTATGCATCAAGCGGCGTTACGCGCACATGGGCCGTCAACTATTCATAGATTGAGCTACGCCAACGTAGCCCGGACGCTTAAATAGTGGGTAGAGTGGGCACATCATGAGCACAGAAGACTTAGAACAATACGAAAGCAAACTCGAACTCGACCTGTATCGGGAGTATCGAGACGTGGTGGACATCTTTAGCTACGCAGTGGAGACGGAGCGTCGCTTCTACCTGTGTAATCAAGTTGATCTCAAGGTGCGCACTGAGGGCGGGGATGTTTATTACGAGGTGTCGATGGGAGACGCTTGGGTATGGGACATGTATCGACCGGCACGGTTCGTCAAGAGCGCTAAAGTGTTGACGTTCCGGGATGTGTCTATCGAAGAGATACAACATTCCGAGCTTCGCGTACCGTCACAATCTTAGCCGGATAGCCTGGCGGCAGAGCAGCAGCTCACGTTATCCACAAGGCATTTTCGATAATGTTTCTGCTGTGGATACTGGCCGATTTGTGCTGTGATTCAACTAGAGATGAGGAGTGAATAATACTCTTGGTTCCTGGGGCGAACAGCTAGCGACAGAATATTTATGCGCCTTGGGTTGGGCTATCGTCGAACGTAACTGGCGTTGCAGTGCGGGCGAACTCGATATTGTGGCGTTAGAACCCGTGTTAGGGCAACTGCCGCGCGTGGTCGTTGTTGAAGTGAAAACAAAAGCCGGAGATCGTTTTGGTCCACCGTTAGAAGCTATTACGCAGGCGAAACTCAAACGGTTACGGGAGTTAGCGACGCGCTGGGTGTATGAACATCCTGATATTGGTTCCGGGTTGCGTTTGGACGCTATTGGGGTGATGAAGTTGCCGGGTCACGCGCCGCAAGTTTCGCATATCAAAGGCGTGTCATGAAAACGGCATCGGCATGGTCTGTATCGTTGGCAGGTCTAGCGGGTGGCATGGTGGAGGTTGAGGCATCGGTGACTTCCGGGTTGCCATGTACGGTGCTAGTGGGGTTGCCGGATGCTTCGTTGCATGAAGCGCGTGACCGCTGTCGGGCGGCGATGTCCAGTCTTAGTGTGGGTTGGCCTACCGAGCGGCTTACCATCAACCTCACTCCGGCATCGTTGCCGAAAGCTGGTAGCCACTACGATCTTGCCATTTTAGCTGCGGTGCTGCGTACAACTGGCAAAGTGCCAGCGCAAATTATTGAACAGGCTATGCTGTTCGGCGAGATCGGGTTAGACGGGCGAGTACGGCGCGTCAATGGTGTATTACCAGCAGTGTTGGCTGCAAAACGCGCCGGGCATTCATTGATGATTGTAGCGATGACGCAGGTAGCGGAAGCACAACTCGTCGCAGGTGTTGAAGTGTGGGGTGTTAGGTCATTGGCGGACCTTATTGAAGCATTGCATGGTCGTCCGCCAGATATTGAGCATAAGCCAACGGATACGACGGAAGCGGCAACGTCAGGGTATCGGCTGGATTTAGCGGATGTGATGGGGCAATCTGAGGGGCGTTGGGCGTTGGAGGTGGCGGCTGCCGGTGGGCATCATGTGTTTTTCCAAGGGCCGCCCGGGGTGGGGAAAACGATGTTGGCGGAACGGTTACCTACGTTGCTTCCGCCGCTCATTCAAGACGATGCGCTGCAAGTATCTGCGTTGCATTCTTTAGTAGGGGAATCGCTTGATGAACTTATAAACGTAGCGCCGTATGTGGCACCACATCATAACGCCACTATGGCGGCGATGGTGGGAGGTGGGTCGCGGTTGGCGCGACCAGGAGCAGTTTCGTTAGCGCATCGCGGGGTGTTGTTTCTGGACGAAGTACCAGAGTTCAGCACGCGGGTTATTGAAGGTTTACGTACTCCGTTGGAGTCGGGGTGGGTGAGCGTGGCCAGATCACATGGTGTGGTGCGTTACCCGGCTCGGTTCCAGTTGGTGATGGGGGCGAATCCGTGTCCGTGTGGCATGTATGGCGTAGGGGTTGCCTGTCGCTGTCAACCGATGCAGATTCGCCGTTATAACGAGCGTTTATCGGCTCCCCTGCTAGATCGGGTGGACATTCATCAACGGTTGAGTGCTCCCCGGCGGGCATTTATGGCGGTCACCGAAGAAAAGCCGGAGAGCAGTGCGGTGGTGGCGCAACGAGTGGCTGAGGCTCGGCAACGACAGCGGCATCGTTTAGCAGGTACCGGGTGGTCTTTGAACGCTGAGGTGCCGGGGCACTATCTGCGGCGCATGTTACCCCCGGCGAACGGTAAGGAGATGCTAGAAACGGCGTTAACCAAGGGAAGGGTGAGCGCACGCGGTGTCGATAAGGTGATTCGTTTGGCTTGGACGTTAGCAGACCTTGCGGGCGTAAACAGAGTAGGAGCGGAGCAGATAGCGGC
>JAIRZI010000075.1 GCA_031267295.1 Propionibacteriaceae bacterium
TTCAACCCGTTCGTGATTGTTGCCGACGCAGCACCGAGCGGCACAGCTCCTTCGGATTTTCCCTATGCCCTAAGTGAGAACCCACTGTCGCTCATCAAATTGGGGGTGCGTTATGCTCGGATTGGCGAATCTGTAGGAGAAGATCGTTGCGGTGTTGAGAGTTGGATAGGCGACTATCATGTCGCTCCACACTCCGATGGCACTTTCATTATTGACCCGCCGGGTTCTGAAGCGCCGCGTATCTCGCAGGCTGCCACCTATCCGCCGTCCCCAGTTAGTGGACATGACATTGACAATCCGGTTTGGCCTTGGGGGATGGCATCTAACCTGATTATTGCTGTTCTTTTCTTCCGATTGGCGGTGAAACGCTTAGCGGTTCCCTACGGAGTATTACCCGCAGGACAACGGGTAGCGTAACAGAATGCATATCTGGTACCCGAGCTTCCTTTTTTAGTGTGGAAGTGGTTATGGTGGTGTAAACCTTGGGCTTAAATCAGAGCTATTTAAAGTGGTGATATACATCACGCGATTATTTATCGTCCGTCACTGCGAGCGACCAAAAGGGCGCGAAGCAATCCAGTTACTTAAGTGTCGTTTATGTGAGTCTTTCTAGTTCGGATTTACTGAGTAGGATCATTTTTTTGTTTAGTGGTTGTCTTTTCTGGATTGCTTCGTCGCTTGCGCTCCTCGCAGTGACGGGGAAACTCTATACGTTGTTGTGTGTTGTTGCGTCTTTTTCCTTTTTTAGTGTGGAAGTGGTCATGGTGGTGTAAATCTTGGGCTTAAATCAGAGCTATTTAAATTAGTGGCGATAGTTTACCGGTTACTTGGAACACTTAAACCACGCCAGTAAGCATCGCGAAAACATTCCAACCATGGTAAAAGTTAGCTGAAACTAGGGGTTTCGTTCGTAGCTCGCGTTGCGGCTGCGAAAGCGGCACGAGCTTGCAACAATCGGGACTTCATAGCGGCGAATTCCTTTTTAGTGCCAGTGCCGAACTGTTGATACATGCGTATCTCATATTGTCTGAGATCGTCGGTACCTAACGGTAGCTGTCGTCGAAATTTGCGCCATTCAGTTTCAGCGGCTTGCAGTTCGGCAGTTGCTTGAGCGAGCAGAGTATCGACGGCGGAAGTATCTGTAACGGCACCAGTGGGAGTGTTTGCGTTCGGAGCGCCGCTTTGCAAGGCATTTGCAGCAGTGGTAGGGGTTCCGATGTTGGAAGAAGCGTTTGCGATGACGTTATCGGAAACCTTAGCGTCAACAACAGTACCGTCAAAATTGCTTATGTTGCCCGGTATAGAAACCTCATTCATAAACCAACAGTAGACTTTCTGCATGGCTTTTGCCCAAGAAACAGTTTTAATTGTTGATTACGGTGCGCAGTACGCGCAACTCATCGCACGCCGGGTGCGCGAGGCGCGAGTGTATTCGGAGATTGTGTCGCACTCCATGCCGGTAGCTCAGATCATTGCCCGACATCCGGCTGCGGTGATTTTATCCGGTGGGCCAAAAAGCGTGTATGAACCGGGTGCGCCGCAAGTTGACAAGGCTCTTTTCGATGCCGGCATTCCAGTGTTCGGTATCTGTTACGGATTTCAAGCAATGGCGCAAGCACTCGGTGGAGTGATTCCCGAAACTGGGCTTTCCGAGTTTGGACGTACTCCGTTGACGATTGGCACTTCCGGCACATTGACCACCGAACTGCCGTCAACATTGCAAGTGTGGATGAGTCACGGCGACTCGGTGGCGTTAGCGCCACCAGGATTTACTGCGCTGGCTTATACCGCAGGGGCAAAAGTGGCCGCTTTTGAGTGTGTGGAGCGTAAATTGGCTGGAGTGCAGTGGCATCCTGAGGTGTCGCACAGCGAGTTTGGGCAACAGATACTGGAAAGATTTTTATATCGCATCGCTGGAATCGCGCCGAACTGGACTGCCGCCAATATTGTAGATGAGCAAGTGGCAGCTATCCGCGCTCAGCTAGGCAACAAACGGGTGTTGTGCGGATTGTCTGGAGGGGTAGATTCCGCTGTAGCGGCTGCACTGCTACAGCGTGCTGTCGGCGAGCAGTTAACCTGCGTGTTTATCGATCACGGGTTACTGCGTCAGGGTGAAGCCGAGCAGGTGGAAACTGATTTTGTGGCCGCCACTGGGGTGAAACTGCTGGTGGCCAACGAACAGGAGCGCTTTCTTAACGCCTTGGCCGGGGTTACCGAACCGGAAACTAAGCGCAAAATTATTGGACGTGAGTTTATTAGGGCTTTTGAAACGGCAGCTCGACAAGTTGCCGGCGGGGAAGGTGTCGATTTCTTAGCGCAAGGTACGCTTTACCCGGATGTGGTGGAATCTGGTGGTGGCGATGGTGCAGCAAATATTAAAAGTCACCACAACGTTGGCGGTTTGCCAGCCGACCTACAGTTTCGGCTAGTAGAACCGCTGCGAACGCTATTCAAAGACGAAGTGCGAGCCGTCGGCATGCAACTTGGCCTGCCGGAGCACATCGTTTGGCGGCAGCCGTTTCCCGGCCCCGGTTTAGCGATTCGCATCATTGGTGCGGTGACGAATGAGCGGCTGGAACTGCTACGGGCGGCTGATGCCATTGCCCGAGAAGAGTTGGATGCTTGGGAAGGGGCGCGCTCCGTTTGGCAATTCCCGGTGGTGTTGTTGGCTGAGGTGCGTTCGGTGGGAGTGCAAGGCGATGGTCGTACGTACGGTTATCCGGTGGTGTTGCGCCCGGTGACTAGCGAAGACGCAATGACCGCCGATTGGGCGCGTTTACCATACGACTTGCTTGAAAGAATCTCCACTCGCATCACAAATGAAGTTCGAGCTATAAATCGGGTTGTGCTGGATGTCACCAGCAAACCGCCCGGCACTATTGAATGGGAGTAGTAGCGTCAGTTACGGAGCCTTAGGTAGGGCTTGGTCTCTTTTTCTGGACGGTTGGTTTGGTTTCCGTCTGTTTGGTTAGGCGTTGTTGTTACTCATACCGTTAAACGGACAGACCCAGTTCCCGGTGACTGTCCAAATGGTAGGTTATGTCCTTATGTCCTAATGATTAGGGCATAAGTCTAATCGTGAAATATGACGCGCTAGATTGAGGTGCCCTTAGCCCCGTAGTAGCATGAGCACTATTGAAACTGATTCAAATCTTGGATGAGCTTCCCGCCGCGATTATTAGAAAGCAGCGCGGCTACTAAAGAAAAAGGCCAGCATTGTGAGTAAGCCAATTAGCGTAACTCTCAGAGTGATACTTGTTTTTTTGGTGGTGGGCGCACTATGGATGCAGATACAAATTCCGATCTGGGCTGATAGCTTGGCGACGGAATTCTATGAGGTGGAACCGTTTGCAACGCCTTATACTGTTGCCGCAGTTGTCGCGCTCGGGTGCGTTCAGATAGCTTCAACTGCTGCTTTCAGGCTCCTTACGCTGATTCGTCAGGGCAACTCCCCCACCACAAAATTACTATCGCCGTTAAATGCCATCATATTTTGTGTATGCAGTGGAACACTGACATCCATCGGTACTTTTATCCACTGGTTTACAGCAAGCGGAGTTGGCGGGCCGAGCATAATGCTCCCCTTGCTAACCGTCATAGCCGTTGGCATCGCTGCGTTGTACTCAGCAATCGCTATACGTAAACGACTCACAACCACCAGTGTCTCGACCGTAACAGACTCCTCCCAAGAACCGGGTTTATTTGGGGTTGGCTTCTCTTCTTAGCGGAAGCTATTAAGACACCATCTCTTGAGACACATGCTTTGAAGCAAATCATTTGGATTCTGAAAAAAACTGTCAGCGGCAGCTTATACAGTGTTGTACATGAGCATTGAACGGGCGGCTGTTGCGTTGCGTCAACAGCAAAACGAGGCCGGAATGCGGTTGTTGCGTTCTAGCGGTTTGCCTTGGATTGCCGCAGTATTGCATGAACATTTAGGTACCACACAGCGGGTCATGCTCGCCCCTGAGTTCATTGCGTTGCTGGACGGTGACATCGATATGTTGCGCCAGATTGGCTTCGATATTCCGCGTAACCCTGTCGAATATCTTTCCGAATGGGTGCGAAACGGGTGGGTTGTCCGTAAACCTGGTGCTGGCCCCCGCGAAGAAACGGTTGAATTATCACCTGCTGCTCAGATTACAGTGCGGTTTATTATCGAGTCGCAGAACCCGCGCTCTAGCGTCACTTCGTCCCGTCTTAATAACGTTATTAATCTGTTGGCAACGCTTGCTCAAGACACTGATTCAAATCCGGCCACTCGGCTTGAGGTGTTGCTAGCCCAGCAGGAGAAGATAGCTGCTGACATCGCAGCGGTGCAGGCCAATAATTTCAAAGTAATCACGGATGATGAAGCACTAGAGCGGCTGGCAGAGATTATTCGGCTCTCAGGCGAAATACCGGGCGACTTTGCCCGAGTCAGCGCCGATCTAGATGAATTGAATCGCGATCTTCATACTCGATTGATCAACCAGAGCGGCTCCAAAGGTGAGGTGTTGGAGCACATGTTTGTTGGTATCAATGAGATTAACGACTCTGACTGGGGGCGCTCATTCAATGCATTCTATGAGTTGTTAACTGATCAAGTGCAGGGTGCCATCCTCGAAGAGGCAACGAACCAAGTGCTCGGTCGCGCCTTTACCGAAACCCTTACCACAGTCGAAAAGTTCTCGTTGCAAAGGCTACTTGACACTTTGCAGCGTGAGAGCGGCCAAGTGCGTACGACTATGACGAGTTTTTCGCGTGGGTTGCGCCATCTAGTCGAGACTAGGGCATATCAAGAGTCGTATCGGTTACAGCAGGCCATTAATGAAGCACGCATGGTGGCGCTCAAGTTGTTGCAATCGCAACAGCCATTTACTAAATCCAACTATGAGTTGCCCGGCACCTCAATTGCGCTGCGGTCCGTCGGTAGTTGGCGGCTTTATCACCCGGAAGACCTACGCTCGCCAGCTGAGGTTGAGGTGGCACCAACGGCGAAACTTGACCTTGAACAGTTGCGTCAGTTGGTTCGAGCGAGCGAAATCGATTTCTACGAATTGAAGGCTGCAATCGCTGCTACCGTGAGCAGCAGAGGTAGTGCCACCATCGGCGATGTGCTAGCGGATCATCCAGCAACGCAGGGGTTAGCCAGCGTTATCGGGTTAGTGTGGTTAGCGTACTATCACGCCATACCGGTATTCGGTGCTGAGCAGATTAGCTGGGTGAGTAAACAGGGTAATGCTCGTGCTGTCATGCTCGATCGCTATCTGTTTGATAAGCCAATTGAGGAACGGAGTGAGGCATGACCAATATAACGCAGTTTGACGAAGATGTTGAGCCACCCGCAGTGGTAGGTGTTCTGGGGTTGGGTGACACTGGTGTATTGCCAATTGAGACGCGGCGCGCACTGGTGCAGTTACTGCACGGGCCATATGTTGGGCGAGTGAAAACACCCCAATTGTGGATGCAGTTAATCGGCCACGAGCTGACGATACGCTCTCGGTTGGCTGATCTGTTCCTTGAGCTAGTGATAGATCGTGAAGCTGGTTTGGCATTCGTGAGAAATATCGATAGCGAGGATGCCCAGCAGGTGCTCCGGCGGACGAAGCTTACCCTTATTGACACAGCGCTGGTGTTGCATTTGCGGGCGCAACTGCTCAGTGCGGAAATCGCTACCGGGCGCGCATTCATCGGTCGAGATGAGATTGATGAGACATTGGCAGTTTACCGCAATTCAACACGCGCTGATGCGTCGGGCTTCACTAGACGTGTCAATAGGAGTGTGGAAAAGATGAAAGATTCTTCAATCCTACTGAGCACTGATGAGGAAGGCCGCTTTGAAATCTCGCCTGTGCTCCGGTTGGTATTCGGTGCAGAAGAGGTGCGCGAAGTAACCCGACAGCTTGCTGCATTGCTGAATCAAGGCGAGATAGCGATAACTGATGACAGTGAGGTAGTCGAGTGACACAGCACAGACTTTGTAGGATTCAACTGGTAAATTGGGGCACTTTTCAGGGCTACCACAATATGAGTGTGCCGCGTAGCGGTTTGCTGATTACCGGCGGCTCAGGATCGGGCAAATCAACATTATTGGATGGGTTATCGGCTGTCCTTGTTCACCCCAAATGGTTGAGGTTCAACGCTGCTGCCCAAGACGAGAATGTTCGTGATGTCCGCAATATTGCGACTTATGTTCGTGGCGGGTTCACCAGGCAGTTGGATGAAGAAACGGGAGCCCCGGCGATGGTGTTCTTACGGCCATCTGATGCTACATGGAGCGCTATTGCACTCACTTACCGAGATGAGGCAGGGCATGTAACGTCTTTGATTCGATTAATGCATCTAGCGCGTGGGGCTACCAGAGCTGATGATGTGAAATCCGCGTTTGTGCTTGCCGAAGAGGATGTGGAGTTGCTCAGCCTCGCTGACTACGTTCGTAACGGTATCGATATTCGCGCATTAAAGCGAGCGCATGAAGAATGGTTTGCTGACAGTTCCTACTCCGGGTTTGCGAATCGGCTACGGAATCGGCTTGGTTTGAGTGGAGAGCTTGCGCAGCGGCTACTTCACAAAACTCAATCGGCTAAAAATCTGAATAGCCTTGACAGATTATTACGCGACTACATGCTAGATGAACCACAAACGTTTTCCTTAGTAAGGCAGGCAATAGACCAGTTTCAAGAACTGTCAGAGGCGCATCGGAGTGTGGTTGATGCGCGGCGGCAGCGCGATGTGTTGTTGCCACTTGCCAATTTGGGACGCGATCAGGTCACTTTAATGGCTGAAATTGCTGCTCTTAAGAAGCAGCTTGAGCATACTGAATCGATGAGTTTGGAGTTGCAACTGGTCAAGTTGGACAATGAACTGGCATCTTTGGAGAACAGCCTGAACGGCCTATGTCGAGAAATCGAAATGGGGCAGCAGCTAGTTAAAGAGAAACAGATAGCTAGTGATGCAGCCCGTGACAGTTATTATCACAGTGGCGGTCAAGAGGTTGATGCGGCGGAGCGTCGCCTCACAGAGACTCAAGAGTCGCAGCGGCGAGTTCAGGCAAAGCGGCAGCAAGCCATTACTCTCGCCGAAGGGCTTGAACTGACACTCCCTGAACTGGAAAGCCAATGGGAGGTGTTCTGTGATAACTTACGCAGTCGGCAAAGTTCACTGGAAGAGACTACTGAGCTGAGCGACACTAGGTATGCGTTAGCCGATCAAGCGGCGGTGGCTAAGCGTGAACTGGATCAGCTATGCGCTGAATTGGTGAGTTTGGAGCGTACCAAGTCAAATATTCCGTCGGATTTGTTGGCGGTACGAAGTATGTTGGCTGAAGCATGTGATGTTCAAGCTTCAGATTTACCTTTTGCAGCTGAACTAGTTGGTGTTCGGGCTGCAGCGGTTGAGTGGACTGGAGCGATTGAGCGGGTGTTGCGTCCGTTTGCGCTAACGCTACTTGTACCGGAGGAGTTGCAGGTAGCTGTCGGTGAATACGTTGACTCGCATAACCTGCAGGCGCGGTTATCGTATTCGGTAACCGTGCCGCATGTTCATCATGAGCGGGCAGTCGATCTACGGTTGCTGCCCCGCAAACTTGAAGTCGCCGACGGAGAGTTCCATGACTGGGTGGTAACCGAACTGGAAGCTCGCTATAGCTACCTATGCGTTGATTCAGTCGTAGAACTTCGCGACGTGACCCGTGGAGTCACCCGGGCTGGGCAGATAAAACATTCCCAGATTCGCCACGAAAAAGATGACCGGAAACGGGTTGATGACCGTCGTTCATGGATGTTAGGGTCGTCTATTGCTGCCCGTCAGGCTGCCTTGTCAAACGCTATTTCTGTAAGTGAAGCTGCGGTGAAAGCTGCCGAGGAACGGCGCGATTTAGCAGATCGGGCAATGAGGGATCGCTACCTCCAACGTGAGAAATGCGGACAACTAATTGCCATTGAATGGGAAGACATTGACATCGTATCGGTGACAATAATCGTGGAAGATGCCCAAAAGCGGCTTGCTGTACTGCGAGCCAGTGGTGATTTGGAAACCGCCCGACTTCGCTACGAAGAGAATAAGCAAGCATACGATCAAGCAGATGGCGAACTGCGCAAGCTTGAGATTAGGCACGAAGGCAAAATTGAAAAGGTTCAGGAACTGAAAACCGAGCAGTCTAAGTGTCAGGCTGAGTTGCATGAGCGGGTGAGTATTCCTGAAGCAGTTCGTGAAACGCTGCTGACGCGTTTTGCTGCAGCACAAAATGATGTTCGAAAGGTGGATAATACGCTCAATACTGAGCTAAACGGAAAGAGCACAAGTCTTGTGAAGGCGCATTCTCGGATACGGGAATGCATGAGCACGTACCAACGCGATTGGCCAACATTCTCAGCCAATCTCGGTACAGATGAGAGTTATCTGGACGAATATTTGGCTTTGCTGAGACAGGTGCAGACTGATCGTCTGCCAGAGTTCGAGCAGCAGTTTTTCGATTTATTGCAAACACAATCGCGCAAAAACATCAGTCTTATTGCTAACGAACTGCGCAAAAGTGGCCGTGAGATACGTGATCGTATCTCACCTATCAACACGTCATTACGACAGACGCCGTTCAACCCCGACCGCTACTTGCAGATAAAAGTTGTGGATCGCAACCTGGCAGAAGTCAAAGATTTTCGGCAGGTGCTATTAGAGATTACCAACAACCAGTTTGAAGATTTTACCCCAGCTCTTGATAATGCGGCTGCGCGTGAAGCTGCTGAGCAGCGGTTTGGAAAGCTAAGCCAATTGCTGCAACGGCTAGCATCTGAAGAGCGAGTTGATGTTAACTGGCGAAAACTATGCCTAGACACGCGCGAACATGTGAAATTTCTCGCCTATGAGATAGATGGGGACGGTCAGGATGTCAACGTCTATGAAGGTGCTGCTGGGTTGAGTGGTGGTGAACGGCAAAAGCTTGTGGTGTTCTGCCTGGCAGCTGCGCTGCGTTACCAACTAGCCAAACCGGAAGTTAAAACACCGAGTTACTGCCTAGTCACGTTAGATGAAGCGTTCGATAAAACTGATCCAGAGTTCACCCGCGCCGGGCTGGAAGTGTTCCGGCAGTTCGGGTTCCAAATGCTGCTGGCTACGCCGATGAAAATGCTGCAAGTGATGGAGGATTACGTTGGCGGAGCGGTGCAAGTGTTCAACACCCAAGATGATGATGGAAGATCAATCTCGTCCTTGAGTGCAACCTCTTGGGAAAGCGATGCTGATGCAACACCGATCAACAAAACATATGGTGCTGAGCAGGTGAGATTGTTGTGAAAATGCCCCCTGACCTGCGTGATTGGGCACGGAAGAAGTATGACAACCAGCGACAGCGTTTGTTGGTTGGGAGTGAGACAGAGTTTCGGTTTTCATTGCAACCACCGAGCGAAGCTGATGCGCTCAACGCTCCCGACACGGTTACGGCATGGGTCAAAGCATGGCATGACGAGCATTTGCCTGCTGAGGTGAGCGCACGCTGGGTTGAAAGGCAGTGGCCTCGGTTGGGGGTACAACTATTGCCAATATGCATCCAAGTGAAGAACCGGGATGCGCTGGCCAACTTGGCAGGCAGGGCAGCTGAATGGCGGCAATACCAATGGGTAGCAGGACGGATTGCTGACAATTGGGGGATTATTGACGCTAGGTTGAGTGTGGCTGTAGCCAAATTGAGTACCGAAAACGTTGATCGACTACTTGATGCAGTGCAGTGGTTTGTGGATAACCCCGATTCCGGCAAGCTGGTGCGAGAGGTTCCGCTACCGGGGGTAGATACGAAATGGTTGGAACGACACCGGTCGCTAGTTCGTAAGTTGTATCAGGCGGTGACTGGGTCGGAAGACCTTGGGCTGCTGGACGCTTCGCGTCAGTTCACTGTTCGAACGCTGGACAAAACCCTTGCTGTGGAATCACCGCTGGAACTCGCTGCCACGCCGACTGAACTGAATCGGCTAACTTGGCATCCGAGTGCGGTGGTGGTGTGTGAAAACTTGGCATGTGTGAAGCGCCTGCCTTTGATGCCAGAAACCGTTGCCGTGCATGGCGGCGGCTATGCATGTTCGCAGTTGGCGATGGTCGGTTGGTTACGCGAGGCGGCACGAGTTTTTTACTGGGGTGACATGGATGTGGACGGATTACGTATCTTGGGTGAGTTCCGCAAAGCCGTACCACGAGCCGAGTCTGTGCTAATGAATACTGAGTTATTCGAACAGTTCGTGCGATACGCTGTCAAAGACCCAAAGCCGTATCGTGGCATGATCGGCTATCTGACCTCCTCAGAATTACAACTGTTACGCACCTTGCGAAACGGCGATTGGCGCTTAGAACAAGAGCGAATTGATTTAAGTCTTGTTGCAGAAGTTTTCAGAAAAGTGATCTAGTTACCAGTGCAAACGTGCAGGGCTGGACACCCCAACGATATGTCTAGAGTGACGATTACTTTGGAGCGTCCAGCGCTGCTATATCCGCCAGTACAGGGACAGCCCAGATGTGCTACCTTAAACCAGCCAAGAAGTAGGTTATTGCGATTAGGGGCTCATTCTTTTTCAGGTGTGCCGGGGTTAATTTTGGGTGGTTTGCCTAGCGCTTCCTGATCTGTGTGCTTTCTCTGGTGCTGAGGTCGGTGTTGTGTTGTATGGGTTTGGGGTCTGTCAGGTAAAAGGCGGGTGAGGGTTGGCTTGATCTGCTAAGCGTGGCTTGAGTTAGGGAGGTAGGTGTTATGTCTACTCGTGATGGTTGCTGTGGGATTCGTGGACAGCAAACACAGTTCACAAGGTAGGTAACTGCACTGTGACGCAAAGTCCGCCGCCGGTGCGAGATATGAGGGTGAGGGTTCCATGATGAGCTTCGGTGATGCTTTTGACGATGGCCAGACCGAGACCGACCCCGGCTTGATCGGTATGGATTCGGGTAGTGCCGCGTTGGAATGGTTCGGTGAGTGTGGGGAGCACCTGCGGGGTTAGTTCGTCGCCAGTGTTTTCGATTGTGAGTATTGCCGATTTGGAATCGATGATGGTTTTGATACGAACGATGCCATTCTCGGGAAGATTGTGGACGATGGCATTATGCAACACATTGATCGTCAGTTGTAATAACAGGGAATGTGACCCAATTGTTGGGGTGATGTCGCCGGAGGTTTCGATGGTGACGTTATGCTTTTCTGCCAGGGGGAGTAACGTTTCGACGGCTTCTTCGGCTATGAGAGACCAATCCACTTCATCGTAGGAGAAAGAGCGCTGATTGATACGGCTGAGAAGAAGCAGCTCTTCACTTAGCTTGATGGCTCGGGTGTTCACAATGCGAAGCCGCTTGATCAGTTCGTCGGTATCGCGGTTCGGGTCGGTACCGGCGACATCAAGCAGGGTTTGGGTGACGGCCAGCGGGGTACGCAGTTCGTGAGATGCGTTTGCGATAAATCGGTGTTGCTCAGCTACATCTGCTTCGAGTCTGGCAAGCATGGCATCGAAGCTGTCTGCTAGTTCATGGAACTCGTCTGGGCTACCTTCCAATTTGATTCGGTGTGACAGCGATCCAGTGGCAGCTTTGCGGGTAGCGCGCGTGATGTGAGTTAACGGAGCTAGCATTTTTCCGGCGAGTATCCATCCGCCTAGCAAGCCGAAAAGCAGCAGGAAAAACATTGCCCAACCTGCCGCCGGAATGAAAGCTCGGATGAGATCCTCACGACCGGGGAAGAATCCGGTCTGAGGCGTATCTACTGCATAGCGCGGCACGTAGCGCAGCAGAAACACATACACCACCGCGAGCAGTAGGGTTCCCGCAACCACCAAAAACCCGGCGTAACTGAGGGTGAATTTCATGCGGGCACTCAAAACGGGGTGCCTACTAGTAAAAAAACTGTACGCATGAGATTGATTGGTCTGGGGTTGGGTTGCCAAGGTTGGTGTTGGTTCGCTTTTTAACGCTACTTTGATGTCATTCTGCGTGCGAGGTGCGGAATCTATGCTTGTCAGAGGAGGATTGTAAGGTTCGTGTGGTGGGGGGTACGGGGGAATCAGTGTCTTTTTAGCGTTGGTAAATGACGGTGTATCGTCTCTAGTTAGTTTCATGTTTCCACTCAAACATGTCCGATTCCGTCGTCCGGTGGGGTGGCGATGCGGTAACCGACACCAGGTACCGTGACGATCAACCAAGGTTCGCCTAAGCGTTTACGCAGCGCCGAAATGGTGATACGCACGGCATTGGTAAACGGATCAGCGAACTCATCCCAGGCTCGTTCGAGCAGTTCTTCGGCGCTGACTACACCTCCTGCAGCGGCGACCAGAACTTCCAGCACAGAAAACTGTTTGCGAGTCAACGCGATGTATTTGCCGTTGCGGAATACTTCCCGGCGAAATGGGTCAAGGTGCAGTCCGGCGATTTGAATCACCGGTGGCCTGTGATACTCACGTCTGCGGTGAAGTGCCCGGAGTCGAAGCACCAGTTCGCGTAACTCGAATGGTTTCGTGAGGTAATCGTCTGCGCCGAGTCCAAAACCAGACTCTTTATCGTCCAACCGGTCGGCGGCAGTCAGCATCATAATAGGTAGCCCAGAACCGGAAGCGATGATATGGGCGGCGACTTCGTCACCAGTTGGGCCAGGAATGTCTCGATCCAGGACGGCTATGTCGTAAGCATTGCTGCTCAGCAGTTCCAAGGCAGTGTTGCCGTCACCAGCGATGTCGGCGGCAATGGCTTCTAGACGTAAACCATCGCGCACCGCTTCAGCCAGATAGGGTTCATCTTCGACGATCAACACGCGCACACCAAAATCCTAAGTGATAAGACATATCATCTGTGTATCTAAAATCTCATACGCTCTGGTAACACGCACTGGTATTGACTAGGAAATATGAACCGAACAATGCCGGTGAAAAGGCATCGACCCTTAAAACGTATCGTTGGCGTGCTATTCATTCTTGCTTTTGTAATCGTCGTAACTAAGTTCCGGGGTTCATCGCTGCTGCCATACTTTGGAATGATGCCCGTACAGGTCAGCAGCACTGGGAATAACGCTGATGAAAGAAGTGGTGCCGAAGATATACTTCCCGTAATTACGCAGCCGGAGTTCTCTACTTCTGATAGCGAAGACGGGATAGAAAATGATGAAAGTTTATCAATGGCTGACGGTGTGCTACCTGACGCAGCGAGCGTTTTCGATGATCAGTATCCCGGAATCTACAACCTTAACCCAGATTTACTAGCGGCTTTGCAGGAAGCTGCTATGTCAGCGCGCAGTTACGGTATCGAGTTTCAAGTTGACAGCGCTTGGCGATCTGTGAAGTATCAGGTGCAACTGTTTTGGGACGCGGTTGCGCAGTACGGCTCTGAAGCTGAGGCCGCCAAATGGGTAGCTAGCCCGGAAAAGTCTCAACATGTGTCGGGAAACGCAGTAGATATTGGCTCAGACGATGCAAGAGATTGGTTAGTAGAATACGGGGATGACTACGGTCTATGCCGCATATATCAAAACGAACCTTGGCACTTCGAGTTGCGTCCCGAAGCCAAAACTGACGGATGCCCTCGCAGGTACGCTGATGCTGCCGAAGACCCAAGGTTGCAGTAATCACGATCACTGAGGAAAAATTCCTGTTTCCCTAACTCGAAAGCCATGTTGTCGCCGCAAGAAGTGTCGTTGGTGCCCGCGAGTTTTGATTCACCACCAACACGTCGTCTGCGCGAGTTGCGCAATATCGCAAGAATCCTAACGCCTGCATTTACTTTTACGACGAGCGATTTAATATTGTTGTCAGTACACTTACGTCGCAAGTGTTGTTGTATGGACTCGGATGGCGATAGGCTCAAGGCGCGACATTTGAGCATTTGCTGGACTCCTGGTACACGGACAGCGGTTTGCGGTGTAACTGCAGCTGTCAGTTATTCATGGAAGAAACCGGAGGGCTAATGCATGACAAAAATGTATCTTAATCTCATACGTGATGACCTTAAAGTAGCCGCAGACCCGGCAGTTGCGGAGTCGAGCAAACGCTTCTTCAAAACTGGTGAACATTTTTTGTGTTACGGTCTGAAAAGTGCTGAGGTCAACAAAATTGCCAGGCGCTATGTTGCGAAAGCAAAAGAACTACCTAAAAGTGAAGTCTTAGCATTGTGTGAAACCCTGTGGCAAAGTAGCTATCAAGAAGAGACGAGCATCGCCTGCATTTTAGCGGGAAAGCTGGGAAATGTAAGCACCTTGGAGGATTTTGATGTCTACGCCGATTGGGTGAACCGATATGTTCTCAACTGGGCAATGTGCGACACGCTGTGCAACCACACTATCGGCAACTTGGTAATGAAGTACCCCGAATTGACTAAGAGACTGTTTGATTGGACGCGCTCCGAGAATCGCTGGGTGAAGCGCGGCAGTGCGGTGACATTGATTATTCCGGCAAGGCGTGGATTGTATCTTCCGCTGGTGTTTCGCATCGCCGACGCTCTGCTTCAAGATGCCGATGCCATGGTGCAGAAAGGCTATGGCTGGATGCTCAAAGCAGCTTCCGAAGCTCATGAAGAGGAAGTGTTCGATTTCGTTATGGAACGCAGGGCTATCATGCCTCGCACCGCCCTGCGTTACGCCATTGAAAAAATGCCGCAAGAGAAGCGGAAGTTAGCTATGAGCAGGGAGTAGCAAGAAATTGCGTTGAGTGAAAATACGATTGTACTTCTGGGCAAACAATCAAACGGCAAAGGCGCATTTGCACCCCTGCGTAAACGATCAAACGCACTTTGCCAAAGGGTACAAAATATTTTTGAGCCGTTCCCGTTATCCCCTGCCAACAAACTTTCCCCTACCGAGCAGAAAGGCAATTGCTTTCTTGACATTTCGATCTACGCTTTCTTCCGTTTTGAGCGCGGATATGTAGCGAACAATCTCATGCCTACGAGAAGGCGACAATTTATCAAAAACCGCCTTTGCCGAAGAATCGGATTCAAACGCTTTTACGAACTTCGGGTGCGGTTGGATTGTCCTGTCACTTTGGTCAAAGGCAACTGTCAAGTCAATGGTTTCGCCGATTCTTTTGGGCGAGTCTTTCAGCATGATGGTATTGATATAGAGCCGCCATGCGCCTTTATATTTCATCTATTCTCAAAGGTTTGCCCTCCATTGGCTACTCCACATCCTGCTGTTGGAAAGCCTGCTCAATTATCGCCATCACGTCGTCCAATTGGTCTAAACTCTCAAATCCGACCTCTACATCGCCATTGCCCCATCTACCTAAGTTTGTGATGTCCTTGTATATCCCCTTGGGGTCGATGACATCGGCGAACTTCATGTTGATTGTCAAGCGGAGCCGTGAGTTTTGGATAACGACATCCACGAAGTTTGTATCAGCTTTATAAGCGGTGTACAGTTTCTTGAACTCCCGCTTCACATAAGCGCTTAGGTTGAGGATTCGGGCGTTCAGTTTCTCGAAGAGTATGCGGTTGAAAGCGTTAAGATACTGGTAGTTTTCAAGCGTGTACTCCGGCGCTATATCGTCCTGTTTGCGGTAAGGGGCGAGTTCGGCATCTGTAAGCGTCGGGTACGGCCACGCCTTTTTTGCCATTTCGCCAAGCTGGGTGGCGCGTTCATTGACTTGCACCTCGCCCCACAAGGTTTGCGTGACCACATACTTATTCAGCCGGAGCGCACTCTGTTGGAAGCCGCCGTCCATCGTCAGCTTATCGGCAAACGGCGAATCGCTCATTTCGGAGTTGTATGCCGTCAATGTCAGATTGCCGATGGTATGTAGGTACTTCTTTTGAACCTCGCCCCAGTCACTACCGAGAGTGGATACCCAATCGGCTGACAGATGCGGGTTCTGAGGGATAATGTGTTCGATGGTCAGGTTGTCCAGAACCACAGACGACTTATTGTCCCAGTTCTCAAGCCGCCTAAGGATATATCCGCAACGGTTCATGTGGTAAATATCCCGCGTCAGGAAAGCGTCAAGGAATCGCTTATCGTTCGGGAATTCCTTATAGGAGTCGAGCAGTATAAAGCACGCCTTCACCGAGTTCAGATAATCGTTCGGCTTGATGTTATTCTTCATCGTGGTGAAGGTCTTATTCAGCGAGTTCGTCGGAATATCGCAGACGGCACGGCGCAGGACGTAATTCACACAGAGCCGCAGGATTTCCTGCAGTTCCTCAATAGTTATCAAGCCCTTGTCGTAGTCATCATGAACCTTCAACAAGAACGGATAAGCTACCTCCATGCGGATTGCTTTCATGTCGCCGTAGAGCGATTTCAGGACCGTATCGCCGCTTCTGACGAAATACATATCCGAGTAGTGCTTGGCGAAGCTGTAGATGTCCTGGCAGAGGTCGCGGATAGTCAGCCCGTTCCCGTTGTGGTAAGCGCGGAATTCTTTGTAGACCTCGTTTTTGCGAGGAATCCTCCCCAACTTCATGGTTAGGTAGTCGCGGAAGAAGTCGTCCAGCAACTCGCTCTGATGCGCATAATCAAAGAGCAGTTCCGTCGGCCGCCAGATGTTGTTATAAACGTCTGTTTGCGTCGCGGAATCCAAACCCATCAGCAGGTGGTTACGAATGAGGTCGGAGTCCTTCAAGTCCATACCCGTAGAGTTCAGGCTCTCAAAAATCGCCTGCGGGTCATCGTACTGGCGGTCGAGGACGATATCCACAATTTGCAGTTTACCTACTGCGTCGTATAAGTCAGAAGGCACCATTTCGCCTTTGCCGATTTGTTCCAAGAAAAAGCTGTAGTTATTCAATACACGAGATTTCAGGGTGTCGGGAATAGGCACGCTTTCAATCTTCTTTATCAAAGTGTCCCTGTCTGACTGTGTGAGGAGCAGTTTGTACTTGGCGTTGCCCGTTTCGTACTGGTTCAAGAGCAGCGTGTCAGAAATTTTGTTCGGGTTCACTCCGCAGTCCGAATGTGCCATAGCATAATCCCGCAAGGCGACGAGAAGCAAGGTGAGCGTGGTAAGCCGCTGCTGACCGTCGATAATCATCGCAAGTGTTGAACCCGCCGCCGAATCCTCATCAATGCGGACAATCGAGCCGACGAAGTGACCCTCCCTGTGAGTTGTGTGGAGGTTCACGATGTCACTCCAAAGGCGGGCGCACTGCTCGCGCTCCCAACTGTAAGTCCTTTGATACGGCGGTATCAGGTATTGGCACGTCCCGCCCAGGTATTTGTATATGTTGCTCTTAAACGCATTCATTACAGTGTCCTCCCTTAGTTATCCGTCCACATCTCACACTGCCCGATGACGGTTGCGATTGCGTCTTCCAAGCCTTCCGGTGGGTACTTGTACTTCTTCAGCAGCTTCTTTACCATCCGGCGCATACCGGCACGGGCAGCCCGGTTTCAATTTGGAAGCGCAACACTTATCCTGTGGTGTGTCAAGCATCACTGGAGGGGGTTGCGCTATGGGTCAAGTGTATGTTCATTTGGGTTTGGATGAGCGGATTGAGATTGAGAAGGGTTTGGAGCGTGGCGAGTCTGTGAGAAGGATCGCGTCTA
>JAIRZI010000001.1 GCA_031267295.1 Propionibacteriaceae bacterium
GGACTTAAACCAGAGCCATTCAAAGTGATGACACACATCACGCGATTACCTATCGTCCGTCACTACGAGAAACCAAAAGGACGCGAAACAACCCAGTCATAAAAATGCCGCTTATGTGAAACTTTCCAACTCGGATTCACTAAACAGAATCATCTTCTGCTCAGTGGTTACCTTTCTGGATTGCTTCGTCGCTTGCGCTCCTCGCAATGACGGAGAAACGCAGTACACTACTGTGCGTTGCTACGACACGCCACCACTACACTCCCCACAATGACGGGGGAACGCTACCGTGCGTTGCTGCATCGCGCCGCCTTACGGTCGCTCGCAATGACGAACGACAAGTAGCCACACACGATGCAATACTGTTTCAAACAACACACGACGCACAGCACTACCCCAAACAAGACATGCCGCTACTCTTGTTGGGATGGAAGACCATCACTTTCCAAAATCACTACGGCTATCGCCAAACCGGCATCATGGCTGAGCGATAGTTGACAGCGATCAATCCCGCGACGTTTCACTTCGTCGGAAATCGCACCTGCAAACTGCAACGACGGCGCGCCGTGCGTATCGTGGGTCACCGTCACATCTCGCCAGCGCGCGCCGGACACCGCGCCGCCCAACGCTTTGATGAACGCTTCCTTGGCTGCGAACCGAACGGCCAGCGCTTCCGGCGATAACAACGCACCAGCTACATCTAGCCGTTCGGCGACCCCAGGATGACGCTCTAATAGCGCCGCCATCCGTGCCACACTGCTCAGGTCTACCCCCACACCGACGATCATCACGCCACCTCACCAAAACAGCAAACCAACCTCGCCACACCCACCATAACTTTGAAACTAAAAATCATCGCATTATTCCACCGTGACCGACTTGGCAAGGTTGCGCGGTTGATCTACATCATTACCCAACAGCGTTGCTAACTCGCAGGCGAAAAGTTGCAGCGGCACGCTCGCCGTAAGCGGTTGCAACAGCACCGAAGTAGGCGGCAACTCCAACAAGTAATCGGCGCATGATCCCGCCGCCACATCACCGCGTTCCGCCAATACTACGACGCGCGCTCCGCGCGCTCGCACCTCTTGAATGTTAGAGATTACTTTATCGTGCAGTTGCCCCGCGCCGGGAGGCGGTACCACTACGAACACCGGTGTCGTCTCGTCGATAATTGCGATAGGGCCGTGCTTTAACTCGCCGGCGGCGAACCCCTCAGCATGTAGATAGGCGATCTCTTTTAGCTTCAACGCGCCTTCTAGCGCCACTGCCGAACCGACATGACGGCCTAAAAATATAAAATCTTGCGTATCCACTACATCGGCGGCTAGGGCATATACCCGTTCCGCTTGATCTAGCACCTGCTGTATTTTGTCTGGCACCTCCGACAACTCCGTGAGGTAGCGCTCCACTTCATCGGCGAACATAGTACCTCGCAACTGCGCTAGGTAAAGACCGAGCAGATACGCGGCACTGACCTGTGTCAAAAATCCTTTAGTAGACGCAACTGCGATTTCGGGGCCGGCTCTGGTGTACAGCACCGCGTCGGATTCGCGCGCTATGGTGGCTCCCACCGTATTACAAATAGCAATCACTTTCGCCCCTTGCACCCGCGCATGACGGATAGCCTGCAACGTGTCCATCGTCTCTCCCGACTGCGAGATAGTGACGCAGAGGGTGCGCGAATTGACGATAGGGTCACGGTAACGAAACTCGCTTGCCAACTCCACTTCGACGGGTACACGTATCCAATGCTCAATGGCGTATTTAGCCACCAACCCGGCGTAGTAAGCGCTGCCACACGCCACCACCACAATCTTGTCGATCAGCCGCAGTTCGTTCGTATCGATGCGTATTTCATCGAGCAACAATCGACCAGCGGCATCGCTGCGCCCCAAAAGAGTGTCAAAAACCGCGCGCGGTTGCTCGAAAATCTCTTTTCGCATGAACCAATCGAAACCAGCCTTTTCAGCAGCAGCCGGACTCCAATCAACGTGAAAATGCTGCGGTTCCGCCGGTTCACCATCAAAATCGCTCACTTGAACACTGTTGCGAGTGAGCGTCACCACTTGGTTCTGCCCCAACTCCAACGCCTCCCGGGTGTGCATGATGAAGCTCGCCACATCCGAAGCAACAAAGTTCTCGCCATCACCTACCCCCACCACCAGCGGAGAGTCCCGCCGGGCAGCAACTAGGCACTCTGGGTTTTGAGTATCCAACGCCACTAACGTAAAAGCCCCTTTAAGACGAGTACACACCGTTCGCATGGCTACAGTGAGATCGTTGGTGAGCGCCAACTCCAAAGCCAACAGTTGCGCCGCTGCTTCGGTATCGGTCTGGGAAATGAACGTCACCCCGCGTAACTCCAACTCGGCGCGCAGTTCAGCGAAGTTCTCAATGATGCCGTTATGGACGAGCGCAACCCGCCCATCAGCGGAAACATGGGGATGCGCGTTCGTGTCATTAGGGCCGCCATGCGTCGCCCAGCGCGTGTGCCCGATACCGCAACCGGACGACGGCAGTGGGTGCTCGGCAAGCTGGGCGGCAAGACTGCCAAGCTTGCCAGAACGTTTCGCTACCGCCAACTTCCCATCAACTGCGATAGCGATCCCGGCAGAGTCGTAACCCCGATACTCCACACGCCGTAGCCCCTCCAGAATCACCTGTACTGCGTCTTGCTGGCCGACGTAACCGATAATTCCGCACATGTTGGCAATGCTACCGGGCGCTTAAAGAAATGCAGGTTTTTTAAGCAACTATCAAATGGTCCGTGGCGTGCCAACGCCGACAGGGCGGCAGGTTTACCTAAGCTTGTGCAGCCAGCGCTTCGACAGCGGCCATGAACCCTTCAAGATCGACAGGAAGTGTGTTGAGATCAAGCAGTTTCCCATTGACTAAGAAAGTTGGGGTACCAGTCACCAACGGATTGCGCATATTGACAGCTTCCATATTATTGACGACATCTAGCGTTGCCAACGAGTCAAAGCACTGCTGAAACTCGGTTAGGTTAGCCCCGGTGATGCCAGCCTGAGCGGCGAATGTTTCCCGCAACTGCTGGTCGGTGTAACCGTCTCCTTCTTGCGCAGGTTGACCGGCGAACACTGCCGCATGGTATCCCGCGAATGCTCCGACCGTATCAGCGCAGCTAGCCGCCACTGCGGCGCGGCGCGATGAATCGGTGCGCAAACTAACGTCTAGGAAAGAACGAACTGCGTGTTCAACTCTGATACGTCCCTGTTCAACCAGCGTGGTGATGGTCTCTCCCCAAATCGTCTCTGCTTGTCGGCAGATCGGGCACTGATAATCGGCGTGTAGTGTCAACAACGGCAGTGCCGCGTCAGCTTGCGGGTTCACGATCAGCGCCGAAGCGTCCGCATTGAGGTTCGGCGGCACAATCTGTTGGCCGGTCGGTGCCAATGATGGTACTGGCGGCGGGGTGGTTTGCTGAGTTGTTGACGTGGTGGTGGAGGGAGCCACTGGCTTGTCAGTATCCGTGACAGTAGGCACCAAAACCACCCATACCCAAGTGACAATCGAAACGACGAGCGCTGCGATCGCTAAATACAACGGGCGCTGGTCAAGGATTGTAGGTTTGGATACCGGCGATGGCTGCTGCGGAGCCTGCTGAGTGTGCTCAACCGAGAACTCCGGCGTGCCGGGCGCAACGTATAGTTCGTGACTCTGTGGCGGCGCAAACGATGCCAACTTCGCAGACTCAACTGGTGAACCCTCAGACACAGCAGCTAACTTATGGTCTTGTTGCGGTGTTTCAGATGTCAACTCCGTAGCCGCATCGGGTGAGGTAGCTTCTGCGACATCAGTGGCGGAATCCGCCACCAGATTAGGAGTAAGGGCGGGATCAGTACTCATTACATTCTCACTTTTCATTTCAATATCCTTACGCGAGGGAATCGGATGCCACCCCAACATTAAAGGGGAAGCAGGCAAACTCACTCAATTCTTCACACAAACATACAGTGCAAAATTAACATATCTGCAAAACCAAGCGTCACTTTAACCAGTTACACAGCACGCTCACATTCTCACACTCTCCGTTACGACACCGCACGTAAAACCAGTTTCACCCAATTCTCCCGTCATTGCGAGGAGCGCAAGACAGCGCGACGCGACACGGCACAATAACGTATCAAGTTCCCCCGTCACTGCGAGAAGCACAGGACAGCATGACGCAACAAGACACAACAACGTATCGAATCTCCCCGTCACTACGAAGCGCATTTTTGCTAACTCGGTCATCGTTTCGGCGGCTTCCAAGTCTCCCCGT
>JAIRZI010000020.1 GCA_031267295.1 Propionibacteriaceae bacterium
GCGCCCTTTCGCTCACTCACAATGACAGACGACAAGTAATCACACACGGGCGAATATATCCTCACAGTGCGCAGCAACCCGCGGTGAATAACACTTAAGTAACTGGATTGCTTCGTCGCGTACGCTCCTCGCAATGACGGAGAAACAAAGGCACGCGACAGCACGATTACTCGTCGTCCACCACTGCGAAGAACATAAGACAGCACGACGCAACAACACACAACGTATCAAGTCCCCCACCACTGCGAAGAACATAAGGCGACGCGACGCAATGACACGCAACAACGTATCAAGTCTCCCCACCACTGCGAGGAGCGCAAGCGACGAAGCAATCCAGAAAAGATAACCACCGAACAAAAAATGATTCCGTTCAATAAACCCGAAGTGGAAAGATTCATATAAGCGACACCTAAATAACTGGATTGCTTCACGCCCTTTCGCTCACCCGCAATGACAAACGACGAATAGCCACAAAAGAGCGAATATATCCTCACAGCGTGCTGCAACCCGCAGTGACTACGCCCACGACTCACCACGAAAGCACAGCATCTAATTTTGTCGGTAGGTAGCGGTAGCATCGAATGCAGACGACACACTTTAAGCTTTCAAAAGAACGGTCATTGCAGATGAACAACTCGGAGGTACAACCATCACTAGAGGATTTGAGTACCCCACTTTCCGCCGTACGATTCTGTGTCGTCGATTTAGAAACCACCGGCACCAATAACAGTTGCGGGATAACCGAGATTGGCGCAGTGCTGGTGTGCGGCGGCGAAGTAGTAGGAGAGTTCAACACCCTAATCAACCCCGCCGAACACATCCCCGCGATGATTAGCGTGCTCACCGGTATCACCGATTCGATGGTGGCCGATGCCCCGCCATTAGCAACAGCGTTCCCGAGTTTTCTACAGTTCGCCCATGATGCAGTGCTGGTGGCACATAACGCCCGCTTCGATGTTGGATTTCTAAAAACCGCAGCCGCCACTCTGAACTACCCTTGGCCAAAGTTTCAAGTGGTAGACACCCTCACTCTGGCGCGCCGTACCCTGCTGCGTGACGAAGTGCCAAACTGCAAACTCGCCACCTTGGCGGCGCATTTCCGCACCAGCAGCCAACCCGACCATCGCGCCCTCTCCGATGCCCGCGCCACTGTTGATGTGCTACACGGGTTACTAGAACGCCTTGGCAATCTTGATGTCACCACTTTAGAAAGTTTGCTGGAGTTCGCGGCTCACGTTTCGCCACCAGTTCGCTACGCAAAACCCGTCTCTTCTCAATAGCTCAGTGCCCTGAGATTACCGCCGCCAAACTCGAAGTCGATTGTTGGCAACTACACGCAACCTGCTACGCCATTTTGGGCACGGCCACTCGCTATTGATACCGCACCAGAAACGTATGCCAAATCTCGTGCTGCAACCCTGAAACTAGCTAAAACTAACTAGTCGACGATCTCTACCGATTCGATAACCACATCTTTCTTCGGACGATCCGCCGCACCAGTCGGAGTGGCAGCAATCTCGTCCACCACTGCTTGCGATGCTGGGTCAGTGACTTCGCCAAAGATGGTGTGCTTCCGATTCAACCACGTTGTTGGCGCTACCGTGATGAAGAACTGCGAACCATTGGTGCCAGAACCATCAAAATTAAGTCCCGCATTGGCCATAGCAAGCAGATATGGACGCTCGAACACCAAATCGGGATGGATTTCATCATCGAAAGTGTATCCTGGGCCACCGCGCCCGGTACCACTAGGGTCTCCGCCTTGAATCATGAATCCCGGAATCACGCGATGAAAAATCCCCCCGTCGTAAAAAGGCCCGGAGACCCGACCGACGGAGTCGCGGTACTCTTTGGTACCCTTCGCTAACTCGGTAAAGTTTGCTACCGTTTGGGGTGCGTGATCTGGAAACAGTTCAATGGTAATGTCACCGAAGTTAGTGTGCAGTATTGCCTGACTCATGTATGGCATCCTCTCTAGTTCGTCACTGTATGCAATGATTATCCTCACATTTTGCTCAGTTAGTCCAATAATTGACTAATCTCACTTGACGCGCCCCACGTCGTGGGTATCAGATGAATCATCAGGTAAGTGTTACCCTGTCGGTTAGGAGGTAAAAATGAGCCACAAAAAATGCCATAAATCACTATTCGTATTCGTGTTAGTCGGCTTGTTGGTCGGCATCGGCGCACTTATTGGCAAAAAATGTGGCCTACACAAACTAATCGCTAACTACTGCAAAGGTAGCTCTAAAGCTGGGTGCTGCTGCGAAGCTGAAAGTTGCGACGCGGAAGCGGAAAATGAAATTGACCGCCCGGAATGTAGCAGTGCTGAAACTCCTCACGCAGAACGTCACGAAAACACTCCTGATGTGAAATCTTCCAAGACCACCGCTAAACAGACAACTACGCCTGCCGAAACTCTTGAAATCGGTGATGCCCGCTACGGCGAAGGTAGTTTCATTGGCCAAAATCACCCCGCCGGCTTCGACATCAAGGGCAATGAACGCTCAATGAAATACCACCTACCGGGAATGCAGAACTACGGACGTACCGAAGCTGACGTGTGGTTCAGCAACCCCGAAGCAGCCGAACGCGCTGGATTTGTTCGCTCACAACGCTGATCTAAAGCTTCTCAAAAACTCGTAACAGAGTTTTCAAATCATTTTTTACAATCCGCCGCCCGGTACGGGCTATATCCAAATGTCACTTCGTAAGACATTTAGGAGACCCCTTCATGGGTACCTCACTAGGCAATGTGGTTTACCAGCCAGAAAAATATTCCAATCTGCAATCGATCAGTTGGGTGGATTCCACTCCGTTTCGGGTACTGCTCCGCCATACGATCGCCACTACCGAATTGCCGTGGTACACCATGCCTAGCGCTACCCAAACCCCGTACCGTATGATACGAGCTTTACTGTTCGGTAGCGCCGGGCAACCGATACGACGCATCCGCTATCTGGACGCTAGGAACCTGCTATACAACACCGTGGCAACAATCACGATAAATGCCGCGGCGCTCGTAAACGTCACTGGGGAATTCACCAAACTGCCACAACTATTGGCATCATTTACCGCCGTAGAACTGATGAACCAAGTTGGCATTGAGGCGCAGTGGGCGGTTGGTCTCACAGAAGGATGGCTCGTTCGCTGCCCTCGTCATGTGGTGTGGCGAATAATCGGTTACGCAGAAATGCAGGAATCTGCGTTGTTAGCGCAACAACCACCCCCCAACTCCGCTGCTAGGTTTACCATCGCATCACAGTTAGCGAAAGCTGCCTAACATGATCACATGGCTATATTGGGCGGTTATCGGAGTTGGAATATCCGCAGTACACGCGCTAATTGTGATACCCCGTTTAACAGAACCCGAAGACGGCGAACGGCTGGAAAAACGCCCTTACAACACCCTCGCCAACCCGATTACCCTTGCGATACTTGCAGTAACAACAGTCGGCAGCCAATGGGTGACGGCTAACTCACCAAACGAACTACGCCCTATGTGGCTGATCGCCGGTTCCGCACTGCTCAGCTTGATCTGGGTGGATGCTCTCACCACTTGGTTACCTACCATACTGCTGCGACTAGTGACGCTGGAGTTGCTTATAGCTTTGTTGATTGGCACAGTATGGGCAGCAAACCCCCGCATTCTGCTAGTGCGTTTCGCGCTTGGGGCACTTGCCAGTGGGGTAATCTTTGCGCTGCTTTGGATGATCAGTAATAGTTTCGGGTTCGGTGACGTACGCTTGGCTCCGCTTCTCGGAGGGTTGGCCGGGGTTGGGGGCAGTAGCGGATGGTATACCGCGCTGCTTGCTAGTTCGCTGGTAGGGGTGTTTTGGGGGCTGCTAGCCAGCCGTCACCCTGCGCCAGGTACTGTCAATGGTTTTGCGTATGGTCCGGCATTGTGGGTCGGCCCGTACGCCGCCTATCTCTGGCAACTATTAACGGTGGCATAAAGCGAATTATCAGTTTTCGTCTTGATGCCGACTGGAGATGCCAGCCGCCGGTTCAGCGGTCGCTTCCAGTGGGAGATACGTGCCTTTACGGTTGGCTCGCAACACCGTAGCAACCAACTTAGGAAACTCCAGCGGGTCAATTGGTAGCTTGCACACTCCGTCTGCGCGTGACCAAGTAGCCAGCCAAGCATCTGCTTCCCGAGCCACCAGCAGTACCACTGGGGGCGGCTCGTCGAACTCATTTTTCAGGGTACGCGCCACTCCCATACCACCATATGGAGTGGATTCAGCGTCGGCGATAAGCAGATCGAAACTATCTGCGCCTAAAGCAGTAAACAACTGCGCGGCAGTAGGGAACACACGTAGCGTCACCGACATACCGTAAGCCACTCGCTGCCCGAGCGATATTTTCACAGCTTCTGCGGTTGCTGAGTTGCTGGAATACAACGCAATGCTGGCGACAGACACTTATACCTCAGGGTTCGGTGTACTCGCTGGAGGTTCCACTACCTCAGCATCAACCACAGTGGCTGCAACCTTAGGCGCTCCGGCGGCAAGCTGTGCCGGAGCGGAGCCACCCGGTAGCGCCGCTTTCATCGCAGCTAATTCACTCTCCACACCAGCAGTTGAAGCCATAGCTTCCAGTTCACGGGTGATGTCGTCTTTGTAGGTTAGCGAGGGGTCTTCAAGCGCGCCACTTGCCAACAGTTCATCAACCGCACTAGCTCGCGCTTGCATCTCTTGTGTCTTATCTTGTGCGCGCTGGATGGCACGCCCCACATCTCCGAACTCATCAGAAAGACCAGTAAACGCCTCATTGACTCTGGTTTGCGCTTCGGCGGCCGAGTAGGTGGCTTTGATGGTTTCTTTCTGGGTACGGAACGCTTCAATACGCTGTTGTAGCTGCGTGGAAGCGCGCACCAGTTTCTCTTCCTCTTGCTGCAATACGCCGTGCTGAGTTTCCAAGTCGTTCATCTGAACCTGCAACCCTGACTTACGAGTCAACGCTTCGCGTGCGAGGTCTTCGCGTCCAGCCGCTAGGGACTGCTGCGCAGCGAGCGTCATCTTATCGACCTCTTTACCCAGTTGCGTCACTTGAATCTCAACTCGCTTACGGCTGGTAGCGACATCTGCTACTCCACGGCGCACTCGCACCAACAAATCTTGCTGTTTCTTGTAGGAGTAATCCAACGTCTCCCGCGGATCTTCATATCTGTCTAAAACTTTATCCGCCTTAGATTTGAATAGCATGGTGAATCTTTCCCACAAGCTGGCCATGATGCGCGCGTCCTCCCAATTCTGCGTGTGCGTCACCGCTAATGGCGCACAGACACTCCGTGCGCTATAAGCACAGATAGAGCCTAGCCGTAAAACAGCGCAGACACCTAGGAAACGCTACGTTTTGCAAATTGAACCTGCGAAATAAGGCACAATTCGTTGGCTCTATTAGAATGGCTTAGTCGCGTGTGTTCGCGCGCCGTTTGTTTGTATACGGAGGATCAAGTGGGACTGTTCAGTAGCTACACCCAGAAAAGTAGCGAGAAAACTGCTGCGGCTACGGCGTACCTTCCCGCGATGAACGCCGAAGACGAATCCGGTAAGAAAAATCGACCCACCCGTAGCCGACGCGAAGCGGAAGCTGCCCGGATGGCTGCGCTGCACCCTAAACTCACTAAAAGGGAATCGAAAGAACGTGAGCGACAGGCATCCGCCAAACGTAGCGCGCAACGCTTAGCGGAGTATGAACAGGCACCAGAGCGGGTATTGATGCGTAACTATGTTGACTCTCGCTGGACATTGACTGAGTTCATGTTGCCGATAATGATCGTCATGCTGGCAGCTTCACTACTGGGATCGGCTTTCCCCACATTAGTGCTAGGGGTCACCATCGCGTTGTATGTTATGGCTGTTGGAGCCGTCATCAATGTTTTTTTCGCCTGGCGTGGTTTCAAGGACGAACTGCAAAATCGTTACCCCGGCACTTCCACCAAGGGGCTATTATCATCAATGTTGTCACGAATGATGGCCTTGCGTAGATTACGCAACCCCGGGCCGGTTATTTCGCGCAGAGAGGTTTACTGACATGTTCTATTGGCATTGTGTTGACGATTCCGGAAACCGGATTGCCAAAGATGATGAAGCCGAGATTGGCTTGGATGAGTTATGGGACAGCCGTGAAGCAGCAGTAACTTGGCTAGGCCAAATATGGGAAGAATTGTTGTTTTATGGAATCGACGAAGTGAGCCTATACGAAAATGACGAGTTAGTGCTCGGCCCGATGAAACTCATCGAATAAGTCGGGCTTCGCGCTCTAGCGGTATAACCGCTAACATGACTAAAGCGGGCGTATCGCCTATAAAAAATGTAGAACCCAGGAGACCCAATGGCAAGCGACAGAGCCAAGGCGTTAGCTGAAAAGCAACGAGCGGAAGCCAAAGCGGTACGCGAGGCTAAAAAGAACTCATCCAACCCCGAAGATTGGGGTATGTTGCGGCAATTGAGCGCAACTGTGAAGATGGTTGTCGAAGTTGATCCGCGAACTAAATGGCTGCTGATCGGAGCGCCAGTCGCCATCATCGTTATCGCCGAGGTTGTCGGTTTCATCATCGGGCACTGGATTCAAGGTCTTATTTGGGGCGTGCTGTTGGCAGCTTCAGCTTTTCTGCTGATACTGGGTCGTCTCGGCAAAAACTCGGCGTACAAACGCTATAAAGGTCAACCTGGCTATGCTCAGGTGGCGCTTATGATGCTTAACAAAAAGAAGTGGACGTACACCGCAGCCGTTGAAGTTGACCGGCAACAAGACGCAGTGCATCGCGTAGTTGGCCCCGGCGGACTGATTTTGGTAGGTGACGGTGATGCGAATCGAGTGAAGCAGCTGCTGGCTACCGCGCGGAAACGCCATGATGGAATCAGCTACGACACGGAAGTCATCGTCATCTCCGCTGGCACTGGTGAAGGGCAGATGCCGGTGGAAAGCGTCACTAAATACATCGAAAAACTGCCTAAGAAACTCACCGAGTCACAAATACAGGAACTAGAAGGGCGTCTGAAAGCACTAGATGCCATGCGCGGTCGGCTCCCCTTGCCAAAAGGGCCGTTACCCAACATGAAAGCGAACCGCCGTGCAGTTCGCGGCAGATGAAAAGATAACCAACTGTGCTCGGCGCAATGGGGGCTATGGAAGAAGAAGTCACGGCGATACGCGCTGCGCTGGCTCGCCCCGTCAGCAAAACAGTGCTCGGTTGCCAAGTGACCAGCGGTCAACTTGACGGTATAGAAATCCTACTGGTGCGCTCCGGCGTGGGAAAAGTAAACGCTGCTATCGCTACGGTGGCGCTGGCGCAGATGGGAGCCACCCGAGTGGTGTTCACCGGAATGGCTGGCGGCATCAGCGATGCGTTAAAACCCGGCGATGCCGTAGTAGCAACGGATTTAGTGCAGCATGATATAGACGTAACCGCCATGGGACGCAAACCCGGCGAACTACTGGACGAACCGCCGTTTTGGCCTGCCGATCCGGCGTTATCCGATGAGTTGGCGGCCGCCGCTACTGCGCTGGGCGCTACGGTACATCGGGGACGGATTGCAACCGGCGACCAGTTCATCGCTTCGCCAGGGAAAGCGCAACATATTTCACAACAGTTCGCGGCGATCGCCGTTGAAATGGAAGGCGGCGCCGCCGCCCAAACAGCTATGAAACTCGGAGTGCCGATCGGGGTGCTGCGCTGGGTATCCGATACAGCTAACGAGCAAGCAGTCACCGACTTTCCAGCTTTCTGTCACTATGTTGCCGAACTAGATTTGGCTATCTTAAGAGCCTTAGTGGCTAAATGAACGTCGGCGGGTGACGTGCCGGTTACTGGCATAACCCCAAACAGACCAGCGATCAACAAATGTTTTTTTGCTAACTGCTAAGCCCGATAAACTCAAATCGCAGCAGTTATTTTAAATAAACGCTAAATCTTGCGCGCTGTTTTACCTATCCGTTACATAGCCGACATATGCGTACCGTCAACACTCGCTACGCTAGGACGGTAGTACTTGAGTGAGTATTTAGGAAAGTTTCGCTGCTTGGTCATGCGTCTTCCCCAACTACCCAGAACATACCCGGAGGAATCCATGTTCAAAAACGCCGACGAACTAATCGGTTTCATCAAAAGCGAAAGCATCGAGATGGTCGATGCCCGTTTCTGCGATCTGCCTGGCATTATGCAACACTTCACCGTTCCAGTAGGCGCGTTTGACTTAAGCGTGTTTGAGGAAGGTTTAGCTTTTGACGGGTCATCCGTCACCGGTTTCCAGAAAATCAACGAATCGGATATGGCTTTGTTGCCAGACCCAACCACCGCTTTCGTAGACCCGTTCCGCAAAGCTAAAACTCTAGTGCTTAACTTTTTCGTACATGACCCGATCACCAAAGAGGCATACAGCCGCGACCCGCGCAACATCGCCCGCAAAGCCGAGGCGTATTTGAAATCGTCAGGTATTGGCGATCAGGTGTTCATGGCTCCGGAAGCTGAGTTTTACGTGTTTGACGACGTGCGTTATGGTACCGACGATCATTCTTCGCTATACACTGTGGATGCCGAAGCCGCCCCCTGGAACTCCACACGCATTGAGGAACGCGGCAATCTGGGCTACAAAGTGAAAACCAAAGGCGGTTACTTCCCGGTGGCTCCCCATGACCATTACGGCGATCTGCGTGACGACATGGTGAAACATTTAGAAGCCGCAGGGTTGGTAATTGAGCGTGCGCACCACGAGGTCGGTGCGGCTGGCCAAGCGGAGATCAACTGGCGCTTCGATACGCTGCTCACCAGCGCCGATAACGTTATGAAGTTTAAGTACATCGTTAAAAACACCGCTGTAGCCAACGGGAAAACCGCTACTTTTATGCCAAAGCCGATCTTTGGTGACAACGGTTCCGGTATGCATGTGCATTCGTCATTATGGAAAGATGGCCTGCCGCTGTTCTATGACGCTAACAACTACGGCTCACTTTCCGACACTGCACGCTGGTATATCGGTGGTCTACTGAAACATGCCCCAGCGGTTCTAGCGTTCACCAACCCAACGGTAAATAGCTACCACCGGTTAGTTCCGGGTTTCGAAGCTCCGGTCAATCTGGTGTATTCGGCGCGTAACCGCTCCGCTGCTATTCGCATTCCGATCACCGGTGCCAACCCGAAAGCAAAGCGCGTCGAGTTCCGTTGCCCCGACCCGGCAAGCAATCCGTATCTCGCGTTCGCCGCAATTCTGCTAGCTGGCTTGGATGGCGTGGTCAACAAGATCGAACCCCCCGCCCCCATCGACAAGGATCTTTACGAACTGCCGCCAGAAGAACACGCCGATATTCCGCAGGTGCCCGGTTCACTTTCTGAGGTGCTAACCGCATTGCAGGCCGACAGCGATTTCCTGCTGGCAGGCGGCGTGTTCACCCCAGACCTTATCGACACTTGGATAGCACTGAAACAGGGCGAACTAGACGCTATCCGGCTGCGTCCCCACCCTTACGAGTTCGACATGTATTTCGCTATCTGAAAATTAGATTCTCGCCAGCAGTTCAGCCTTTTTGGCAACAAACTCCGCTTCGCCGAGTATCCCCTGATCGTATAGTTCGGCTAACTTGGCGATGGTGTCAGTGATGGTAACGGAATCTGAAACGCGGTGCGGTTTGGGGACGCTCACGGCTATTTTCGGTATCTTGGGTAGCTGTGTTGGTTCATCCGTTGCCAACTGCTCGGTTTCCGCCAACTGCTCAGCGGCGTTGTCGGCAGGTTTTGGTGAAGTTGGATAGCGTTTCGGACGTAACAAACCCGCCCGCCTGGTGATGGTGGCCGCCGGTGCTGCATCAGCGCTCTCCGAATCTAACGCAGCAAAATCTGGCGGCGTACTTTGGCCGCGTCGCCAAACGTCGGACTGTAGCGTTACCGTCGGTTCTTCTATAGGAGCCGGCTGTTGCCCCAAGTCATGTTCGATAGCTTCTTTCAAGCTCACAAAATCTGCATGTTGCCGGAAGCTGAACGTCAGTGCATAATCATCAAGTTGTGCCGACGCAATATCGTCTTTACGACCATACACCCCTAACATTTTCTGCTGCGCTTCGCCGATTGGGTCATCCACTCGGAGAAACTGGACGAACCCTGGCCCGTGCCCCCGCTTGGCGCGTCGGAATCGAATACCAGCAATTTCTGACAACTGTAAACTGTGTGTACCTTTCATGCCGGTAAGAGTGTGCCAAACCCCAGAACGCACAATTTCGACATGCTCACCGTCGTAATCTATCCAACCACCGTTACCCTGTATCCGCATCGTGCTCATGCTCTAAGCTTAGCGTCTTGCGTCTTACCTTAGGAACTCGAAGATACCAGTTACGGTTCTGAACTAAAAGAGCCGCCGTTTAGGTTAAGCGATTAGGCTAGCTTACGTGGACTTCCGCAACCTCTACGCCCAAGGCTTCGCCCGGGTGGCCGCCCGAGTGCTGCCCGTAAGAGCCGCCGAACCCGGCGCGAACGCCGCCGCTGTGATCGCTGATGCCACCACGCTCAGCGCCAACGCGGTATCGCTCGTCATCTATCCGGAGTTGAATCTTACCGGTTATGCACTGGATGACCTGTTCTTGCAGCAGCCACTGCTGGACGCGGCGCTCACCGCAGTGACCACGGTGACTACAGCGTCCGCTGACCTACTGCCGGTTATAGTCGTAGGCGCACCGCTGGCGCACCGCAACCGGGTGTATAACTGTGCCGTCGTTATTCATCGCGGTGCAGTGCTGGGGGTGGTTCCGAAAAGTTATCTGCCGAACTACCGCGAGTTTTATGAACGACGCTGGTTTGCGCCCGGCGACGATATTGACGACACCATCACCATAGCTGGTAGCGAAGTGCCGTTCACTTCAAGACAACTGTTCACCGCTAGCGACTTGCCCGGGTTCTCGCTGCATGTGGAGCTTTGTGAAGACATGTGGGTTCCGGTGCCGCCTTCCGCAACTGCCGCGCTGCACGGTGGAACCATATTGGCAAACCTGTCCAGTTCACCAGTAACCATCGCCAAAGCCGAAGACCGCAAACTGCTAGCCAAAAGTGCTTCCGCCAGATGCCTAGCCGCATACGTATTTTCCGCTGCCGGGCCGGGTGAATCGTCCACCGATTTGAGTTGGGACGGCCAGACATTCGTGTATGAATGCGGCGAACTGCTCGGCGAATCCGAACGGTTCCCGCTGAGCGCCAGCGGCGTATGCGTGGATATAGACCTCCGGCGGCTCACCAGTGAACGCATCCGGCAGAGCAGCTTTGACGACAACCGACGCACTATCGCGGAGCGTAAATCGGTTGGAACGACTGGGACGGTTGAGACGGTTGGAACGACTGGAACACCCGAAACACCCGGAACACCCGAAACACCCGAAACACCCGAAACACCCGGAACACCTAACCGTATCAAACACCTCATCGCGCAACAGGGGCAAGGCGACGCGGCTAAGCACCGAATATCTGAAACTGACGGCTATATTGAGCACTCATTCACTCTTGACTCGCCGTCTGGCGATCTGGGGTTGCGTCGAAAAGTTGCTCGCTTCCCGTTCGTGCCTGATGATCCATCCCGGCTCGCAGCCGATTGCTATGAGGCGTACCACATTCAAGTGCAGGGATTAGCTAAAAGGCTTTCGGCTATCGGGCCAACCACAAAAGCTATCATTGGGGTGTCGGGGGGGCTTGACTCCACGCACGCTTTGATTGTCGCCTGTAAAGCGATGGAACAATTGGGACGTCCGCATACTGACGTGTTGGCATACACCATGCCGGGGTTTGCCACCACCGACCACACCCGTAACAACGCCGAACGCTTGGCTGCTGCGCTTGGGGTAAGTTTCGCCACCATTGACATTCGACCTGCCGCAGTGCAGTTGTTTACCGATATGGGGCATCCGTATGCGAACGGCGAAGAGGTGTACGATGTCACCTTTGAAAATGTACAAGCCGGGTTGCGTTACGACTACCTGTTTCGGCTCGCTAACCAGCATGGGGGTATCGTCGTTGGCACTGGTGATTTGAGTGAGTTGGCGCTCGGGTGGTGCACCTACGGCGTAGGTGACCACATGAGCCATTACGGGGTTAACGCCGGTGTGCCGAAAACACTGATGCAACACCTCATTCGTTGGGTGGTGACTTCCGGACAGTTTGATCAAGCGACGGGTGAAGTGCTACTCAGTGTGCTTGATACCGAGATCACTCCGGAGTTGATTCCGACACGACCTGGCGAGAAACCGCAGCGCACTTCCGACACCATCGGCTCGTATGAACTGCATGATTTCACGCTGTTCCACATGCTACGTCGTGGAGCCAACCCGGCGCGCATCGCATTCCTAGCCGAGAAAGCTTGGGCGGATGCCACTACCGGCGGCTGGCCGGAAAGCTACCCCACCGATGCCCGAACGTCCTACAACCTTGCCGAGATTCGCAAGTGGCTACAGGTGTTCTATCGCAGATTTTTCGCCAACCAGTTCAAGCGCTCGGCGCTACCAAATGGGCCGAAAGTCACCAGCGGCGGAGCGTTAAGTCCGCGTGGCGATTGGCGAATGCCGTCGGATGTAAGCGCGCAACTCTGGCTGGATGAACTGGAGCGCAGTATCCCCGCAGCGTAACTCCCCCCGTCACTGCGAGGAGCGTAAGCGCTGAAACTCTCCCCCCGTCACTGCGAGGAGCATAGCGGCGGCACGACGCAGCAACGCACAACAACGTATCAAGTCTCCCCGTCATTGCGAGGAGCGTAAGCGACGAAGCAATCCAGAAAAGTAACTACCGAACAAAAGATGATTCTGTTCAGTGAATCCGAATTAGAAAGACTCGTATAAGT
>JAIRZI010000039.1 GCA_031267295.1 Propionibacteriaceae bacterium
GGCAGGCTGCTGGCTATAGTGGTTCTTTCACTCACACCCCACCAGCCACCCCGGGCAGCAAACCTTTAACCATCGGAGAACTCCACGCAGTCATAACCAACACCACAGAAAGCTAAAACATGCATAGCTGCGGTTGCTACCAGGATAGATCGGAAAGGTTAAACATGTTTCAGATGTTACGAATTGGCGCGAGACGTGCACCAGAGCGTGGGGTGAGTGTATCGGTTTTCACAGTGATAGCTGTTGCGGCACTTCTTATCGCAGGGGGTCTGGCAATGGACGGTGCCGCTGCCGCGCGGGCGCATCGTCAGGTGGAGGCGGCGGCGGCTCAGCTAGCCAGACGCGGCGCTGATGCGGGTGCCGTTGCCAGAATAGTTGGCACTGATAGCACCCAGTCGATGTTACAGGCAGCACGCGGTGCCAGCGGCAACTATCCCGGGATAGCACAAGATGTGCGTATCAGTGGAACGCAGTTGGTGGTGCGCACCACCGCAGAGATCGACACCACTTTCTTGCAGTTCATCGGAGTTAGGAAGCTGCGAGTCAACGGGTATGCGGTTGCCGATTTAGTGCCAACACGGCCAAATTAGTTGAGTTATTTTGTTGGCGGCAAGTTGCTCCTGGGGGGTTTTGGATAACTACAACACTGTAGTTATCCAGAAAGTGTTGACAGCTATCTTTGAGTGGACTAGAAAGGTAAGTACGTTCAACCGCAAGGAAGAACTAGGCTCACCGATGGTGGGGAACGTCGGATGAAAATGTGATGTTCTCGCCAATGTGATTTCGCCCGACAGGCTAGATCTGTTGTAGCGCGATTCCATTTGGTAACGTCTGGTCGCCGCCGTCTAAACTCAGAAACGGGTTTAGGGCTGGCAGGCTGATTGATGGTTATTCGATGAGTCGAAGCGTCTGATATTGGATGGTTCGGAAGATGGGTCCCGAAGGGGAAGTCAGGATCTGAACGCACCTCGTGAGGAGCGGGTCGGCGGAGATTCCTAGCAATCGCTAGGGGTTGCTACCGGAGTGTTCCAAAGGAAGTGAGTCATCTCAATTTCAGACGCAGTGTTAGGCTCGCGCAAGTGAGCCAAAACTGGTTCACGCAAGTGGGTCAGCGGCCAGCGGTGTTTCGTGGCCGACGGAGTCGAAAGGTGCGTCCGTCGCGTCACCAAAGGTCGGCAAGGGGCCATCGGATTCGTATCCAGGATTTCCGCATAACGCGCCGAAAGGCGAGTCGGTGCGGAAAAGCTACACCGGGGTGAGTGTGCCAGGATACGTGCGGTGGTTCCGCCAAGCCGGAACCCACCGGTGAGGTAGCAAGGCTCAGCCAACTCATACTTGGCTGAGCCTTGTGCTATATCTGTGTTCATTTTTAGCAGGTATATGTTGTTCGGAACTCACCGGCGCGCCGATACTTCAAACAGTTGCGACATTTGATTAGCGGTTCCGTTGCTAAGAACTAATTAGGAGCAAGCACTGCTCCGAAGCGAAAACCACAAGAACATTCGCTCAGATCATTGTGGGGAGCACGGTTACCCCGAAAATAAATCAGCCGCATTGTAAATAAAAAGAGAGTGTCCCGGAGGAGAACCTCCGGGACACTCTCACTGAAGTGTTATCGTACTAGCCGACGAATGGCACCAAGGCGAGCACCACACCACCAGCCATTGCCGAAGCAATCTGACCAGCAGCATTCGACCCCATGGCGTGCATGAGGATGAAGTTGGTGTAATCGGCCTTGCTGGCTTCCTTCTGCACCACACGGGATGCCATCGGGAAAGCCGAGATACCGGCAGCGCCGATAAGCGGGTTGAATTGACCCTTGTAGAAGATGCGGTAAACGTGTCCGAAGAGCACGCCGACTGCGGTATCCATAACAAAGGCGAACAGACCCAATGCCATGATGAACGCCGTCTCACCCTTAATGAACTCAGAGCCAACCATCGTAGAACCGATAGCTAGACCCAAGAACAGGGTGACAACATTGTTCAGCTCATTCTGAGCCGCACCGGAAAGTCGCTCAACCACGCCACATTCGCGGAACAGGTTGCCGATCATCAGCGAGCCGACCAGCGGCAACGCGAACGGCACCAGCAGACCCACCAAAATGGTGAGCAGCACCGGGAATATGATGCGCGTGGTGCGAGAAATCTCACGAGAGCTGTACGGCATCTTGATGGCGCGAGCCTTCTTAGATGCCATAAGGCTCATAACCGGCGGCATGATGAGCGGCACCAGCGACATATAGGAGTATGCCGCAACGGTGATCGGCCCCAGCATATGCGGAGCCATCTTGGCCGACACATAAATTGATGTCGGGCCGTCGATAGCACCAATGATGCCGATAGACGCAGCCTCCTGACGGGAGAACCCGAGGATGACAGCGACGATCATCGTGATGAAGATACCAGCCTGGCCAGCAGCACCGAGCAACACCATCTTCGGGTTTTCGAGCAGCGGGCCGAAGTCGGTCATGGCACCGATACCGATGAAGATGAGCAGCGGGAACAGTTCGTTCGCCACACCCATGTCATACAGACTCGACAACATGCCGTGCTTATTGCCTTCAGCAAGGATATAATCGCCAAGGTTGCAAACCGCATCCCTTACGGTGGTGCAGTGTTCCTGCAGTGCAACCATAGCTTCGGTGACAATTTCGGGCGAGCCACCAGTCGGCAGCACAGGATCGCCGCCTATAGCACTGGCAGTAGCCAATCCCTGAGTAATCGCCGGGGTAACTTCGACATACTCGCCGAGGAACGACGAGATGGGGAGGTTTGCCCAGATACAACCGCTACCGATCGGGAGGAGCAACAGTGGTTCGAAATCGTAAACGATTGCGAGTACCAGCAGGATGCATCCGATCACGACCATCACAGCGGCCTGCCAAGTGAAGTTGGTGATACCAACTAGCAGGTCATTGAGTGTTTCTTGGTTCATTGGTCGTAAACCTCACTCAAAGCTGACAAGAGTTTCGCCGAACTTGACCTGCTGACCCTCGGTGACATGAACGGCAGCAATAGTGCCCGAAACTTCGGACTTGATGTCGTTCTTCATCTTCATGGCTTCCAGGACAACGACGGTATCGCCCTTGTTGATCGTAGCGCCGGCCTTGACAGCGATGCTATCAATGGTGCCCGGCATTGGTGCGGTAACCTTTGCGCCTTTACCTGCGACGACCGGAGCAGCAGCCGGAGCGGCAGCAGCGGGGGCAGGAGCTGCCTCAGCCTTAGGAGCCGGAGCAGCGGCAGCCTTAGGAGCTGGTGCGGCCGGAGCCGAGCCAGACTCAGTGACAGTGAAGTCGCCGGAGGCGGTCTTCGTGACATCCAAGACGTAGGTCTTGTTCTCAATAGTCAAAGTGATTTGAGGCATTTTCTTAACTCCGTTGCCAAGTATGGTTCATTGCGCTGCGGCCAATGGAGACCCAGCGGCTGTCGGCAAGTCCGCTACCGGACTTGTTAGCGGTCAAGGCGGGTCCGCCATGGCCAAGGGCGAAATGAACAGCAGCAGCAATCGCTGCAAGATCGTCATCATTTAGCTCAGTTGTCGCCACTGGTGCGGCAGCTGAAGCTTCTTCTTCCTCTTCGTCCTCTTCAGGCTTCGGAGGGAAGATAGCGGTAATGGCCATCAAAGAGACCATCAAAACGAGGAGCATCAGGATAACGGTGCCCAAGCCAATGGCGGTGATGCCACCAGCCCAACCTAACCTGCCACCCAGGTCTAGATCGCACCAAGTATTCGAGGTGTCCCCGCAGCTATTGACGAGACCGTCAAAGCCAGTTGGTAACATATTCATTCTCCTAGCTCGGGAAAATCCCGTGCTTCTTGTTCGGGCTCGCTTGAACCTTCGTCTGCAACACTTGCAGCATCTGAATCAAACGAGGACGGGTTTCCTTAGGCTCGATAACCTCATCCACCTGGCCGATGTCAGCGGCGCGGTACGGATTGAGGAACGTCTCGCGGTACTCCTCGACGAAAGCAGCTAGTGCGGCTTTCGGGTCGGCAGCAGCCTTGATCTCCTTGCCGCGGACGAGCGGAGCAGCACCAGCCGCACCCATGACCGCAACCTGACCTGACGGCCAAGCGAAGACCACATCGTTACGCATCTGCTTGGAGGACAGCGCGACGTACGCGCCACCGGTGGCCTTGCGGGTCACCACACAGATCTTCGGAACAGTGGCTTCAGTGTAACCATAGATGATCTTTGCGCCGTGGCGGATGACACCGCCATACTCCTGCTGAGTGCCGGGGAGGTATCCGGGGCAATCGACGAACGTGATGATCGGCAGGTTATATGCGTCGCACAAGCGGCAGAAACGACTGATCTTGTCAGATGAGTCAATATCGAGCACACCGGACATGAAGCCCGGGTTGTTGGCAACGATACCAACCGCACGACCATCGAGACGGGCGAACGCCACAACGGCGTTACGTGCGTACTCTTCCTGTATTTGCAAAATTGAACCAGTGTCGAAAATTCGCCCGAGCAGATCAATAAGATCGTATGCCTTATTGTCGTCATCTGGGATGATCTCGTTGAGGTTTTCATCCATCCGAGTGGGGGAGTCCTTCGTTGGAACAAACGGAGTGTCCTCGTTGTTGTTCTGTGGAAGGTAGCCCAGAATCTTCTTTACCAATTCGATGGCGGCATCGTCGTCAGCAGCGCGGAACTGCGCGACACCGGAGCGTTGCGTATGAACCGTGGAACCACCAAGTTCTTCCTGAGTTACATCCTCGCCGGTGACGGACTTCACAACGCCCGGGCCGGTAAGGAACATATAGGAGGTACCATCCACCATGACGGTGAGGTCGGTCAAAGCGGGCGAGTAAACTGCGCCACCGGCGCAGGGGCCCATGATGACAGAGATTTGTGGAATCACCCCACTGGCGAGCACGTTACGGCAGAAAACTTCGCCGTACGCAGCCAGGGAGTAAACGCCCTCTTGAACACGAGCGCCGCCCGAGTCATTCAGTCCGATGCAGGGAATCCCCACTTCGAGACACAAATCTTGTATCTTATTGATCTTCTGAGCTTGCACCGCCGAGAACGAGCCGCCGAGGATAGTGAAATCCTGGGCGAACACGCCAACTGCGCGTCCATTCACTTCGCCGAAACCGGTCACAACGCCATCACCAGGGAACTTCTTCTTATCCATGTCGAAGTCGATCTTGGTGTGTTGTGCCAGTGCGCCGAGTTCATTGAACGTGCCTTTGTCGAGGAACTTGTCGATGCGCTCACGAGCGGTATATTTACCACTCTGGTGCTGTTTGTCGATGGCGGATTGCCCGCCACCAAGCAGGGAGCGCTCTCGCAGCTCCCGGAATTTCGTTAATCTTTGGTCGGCCATCTCACTTCCTTGTTCGCGCCGTGCCATACAACGGCCTAGTAACAACTAGTCAGGTGTACTACTGGCAGGCGAATGCCCACCAGTTTGACTCACACACCTTAACACGTTCAGCGCGTTCATGCCCTACTGCCGCACCGCATATTGGACGCTACGGTATTTAATAGCGTCGATTTCAGCGACTTTTCGTTGAAAGTCCGTCTTATATTTTTACTTGCGATAGCTGTTATTTTGTTGGGAAAATCCAGCGCCATAGCGTGATTGGCAAGGTATTTTATGATCACACATGATGTTGAATACTAAAATAATCGACAGTATTGTGTACGGGTGTCTCACAATTACAAGCTTCTGCGATATATTCGATCTACTACATCCCGCAGTATCAAGGAGGCGTAAATGGCCAGCAAGGCAAGTGTTTTTAATCTGATGGGTCTGTTACTCATCCCGGTAGGGGTCGCACTTGATTTTGCGCTCGGCGGGTTAGCGCTCACACTTAAATTGCCGATCTATCTCGACTCGGTTGGCCACATTTTAGCGGGCGCTTTAGGCGGGCCGGTGATCGGTGCAGTTAGCGGTTTCCTCGGTGTAATGACGAACTCAGCGTTTTCGGCAGACGCTGTCGTCTGGGCGTTCCAAGGGGCGGCCATCGGTTTAGTGGTTGGCCTACTGGCATGGGCCGGACTTTTTAAGGGCTGGCCAAAGATTGTCCTGTCAACAGTTATCATCATTGTGCTTTCAACAGCACTGTCGGCAATCATCAGCTATGCGGTATACGGCGGATTCGACGGTTACGGCATCTCGGCGATACGTGCAGCGCTAGTGAAGACCGGAATGCCTCTGGAGTTGGCGATTATCCTCACTGCGTTTGTCGCTGAGCTTATCGATAAAACATTGTCAGTGGTGCTGCCGATAATCGTGATCGGCTTGATGAGTGAGCGACTGCTGTACAAGTTCCCAATGGGTTCGCTGTTGCATAATCCGCAAAGTAACGCTGCTCCGCAAGACGAACCAACTGTGGTAGCGCCGCCCACCGCTGGCTACGGAGCATACGGTGACAAATAGGCATGTACGAGCCGATTACACCTGCGGGTAACGCAGTTCAACGTGCTAACCCGCTAGTGGTGGTGTGCCTAGTGCTGTGCTGTCTCATTGACGGGTTGTTCATCGGCTCAAAATACCTTTTATTCTTCTTTCCAACCTCTGTGGTGGTCGTTGCGGTTGCCGGAAATCTAAAGCGCTATCTAGCGCTGTTGGCTGCCGTGATGCTACCTACGGCTACCTTGATGTTTGTGTTGCAGTTACTAGCTAACGAAGGTGGCGTGACGTATTGGCACTGGTGGATAATCCGAGCTACCGAATTAGGATTTGACAACGCTATTCACTACACTGCAAGGTTTGTGGTCATCGGCACAGCCGTCTTCACGTTAATCTGCTTAGTCAAATTGTCTAGGTTCACTAGAGCACTGGAACAGTGTGGAGTGAATCCGCGTGTGACATATGTTTTACAAGCAACGGTGTTGATCATTCCTCAGATGAAGAAGCGAGTTGCGGTGATTCTGGATGCACAGCGCGCCAGAGGCATTGAAACAGATGCCAACCTGCGGGTACGCATGAAAGCTTTACTGCCTGTCGCAGCTCCGTTGATTTTAAGTGCGCTCACTTCGGTGGAGGAGCGGGCAGTATCACTAGAAGCACGTGGGACGACGCTGCCCGGCAAGCGTACATCGTTGCTACAAGTGAACAATTCCACATTTGACAAGGTAATATGCATTGTTGCGGTGTTGATATGCGGTGGTGTCATTATCGCGGTGCAAGCTAACTGGTGGATGCCGTGAACGCTATTGAAATTACGGGGTTGTCGTTTAGTTATCCGCTAGCGAATCGTCCGGCGTTGCAGGAGATAAACCTTAGTGTCAAGCCGGGGGAGTGGGTATCGGTGGTCGGGGCAAACGGGGCGGGAAAATCCACGCTCGCCCAGGTTATCCGGGGGCTAGTACCGCATTTTAGTAAAGGTGATCTCAGTGGCCGGGTGTTAGTGAATGGCCGTGACTTGGCGACGCTAAGTGTGGGGGAGATCACCGCAGATGTGGGATATGTGTTCCAAAATCCTTTTACGCAGCTAACTGGGGTGGCTACTACAGTCTATGCCGAATTATCCTATGGGCTAGGCAATATGGGCGTGCCACCAGTTGAAATTCGGCGGCGAGTGGATGCGATGCTGGAGTCCACTAAATTGACTAAGTTAGCCGCCCGTAACCCGTTTGAGTTATCCGGTGGGCAACAGCAGCGGGTGGCGTTGGCAGCCATTTTGGTGATGGAACAGCCCATCTTGGTAATCGACGAACCTACCAGCCAACTTGACCCGGAAACTACCAACGCTATGTTCGAGTTGCTCGCTGCTGCACACTCGGCTGGTCGTACGGTAGTGCTCATAGAGCACAAAATGGAGCAAGTTGCGCAGTTTTCCGAGCGCGTGATAATGCTGCATGATGGCCGACTGGTGCTAGAAGGTACCCCGGAACAGGTATTTACCGACCCGCAGTGTGAAAGCTATGGCGTACGACTGCCGGAGTCGTTATACTTGCAACGCGCATTGGAGCAACGCGGTGTTTTGCTACCTGACAAGGCACTTTCGGTGAATAATCTGGTAATGCAGTTGGTAAAGCTAGGGATGCACCCGCGAACGGCAAAGTCAGAACCTGCCCAGGACGATGTGCCGGTGATTCATCCCGAACGGTTCAGTACCACTCAACCGGTTACTCCCGCATTACTGGAGATAGATCGAGTCACTTTCAGCTACCCGAATGGAGTTGAGGCGATACATGAGGTAAGCCTAAATCTGAGGGCGGGGGAGTCGGTGGCTATCATCGGGCAGAACGGGGCGGGAAAAACCACTTTGGCTAAATTGGTAAATGCTTTGTTACGCCCCAGCAGCGGCGAGGTGCGTATCAATGGGCAGTCAACGGCAAAATGGACAGCAGCCGAAACGGCTCGTCGCGTGGGATACGTGTTTCAAAATCCGGATGATCAGATATTTAACAAAAGTGTATATGCCGAAGTGGAGTATGCACCAAAGCGATGGGGCTTGTCAGAAGCTGAGGTGCGTCGGCGAGTGGTCGATGCACTGCACCTCACCGGACTCACTGGTAGCCAGAACCTTAACCCGTATGACCTGCCGCTCAGTGTGCGCAAATTTGTGACGATTGCTTCAACTATTGCGCTCGATACCGACATGGTCATATTTGACGAGCCAACTGCGGGTCAGGATCTCAGAGGGCTTAATCGACTTATAACCATACTGCGGGAGCTGGCGGCACGGGGTAAAACTGTGATAACTATCACGCACGATATGGAGTTCGTATCGCAAAACTTTTCCCGCACGGTGGTGATGACGGATCGGCAAATAATTGCTGATACTCCCACCGAAGAAACGTTCTATCTGAATGAAGTGCTTGCAAAAGCGATGCTAGATCAGCCAGCATTTCCGGAGTTGACAAGGAATTTTTTCAGTAATGACATTGGACTTAGCATGAACGCACTAGCGAGCGCCGTAGTAGAGCAACTCGGGAGGTAATAGCGGTCATGGTTTAAGTGAACGAATCAACTAGCGGGTGCTGCCGCCGTCGCTCTCTTTAGAACCACCTTCGAGGGAACGTAGGAAGTTCTCAAACTGCGCACCTAGCTCATCAGCAGTGGGGATGTCTTCTGGACGCACCGGAAGCGCTCGTTCATGGAGCATCGTCTCATACTGCGCTTCTAACTGTTCGATTAAATCTTGGAGTTCCGTATGTTCGGAAACGGTACGAGTGATCTCGGTGTCAACAGTTGCGGAGGTAGTGCTCAACTCACCGACCGGTAGCGCAAGTTCGGTGTTTTCAATGATGCTGCGTAGCAGTGCAAGAGCACCGGATGGGTACTCCATACCCGCAAGATAGTGCGGTACATGAGCCGACAAACCGATGACATCATGGCCTAATTCGCCTAGTCGTAGCGTTAATAGCGCGGTGAAAGAAGCACTCATCTGGAATGTTGCCGCCATTGCCGAGCCTAACGGTAGCCGCGTAGGGTCAGAGCCAAACATGGTTACCAGTATCGGTTTGGTGTGTGGCATCGGAGCCGGGAATCCCTGTGCGATGATGGTCTGTTGCACACCAAAGCGTTCAATAATTCGAGCGACGGCTGCGGCGAACCGTTCCCACTGCAAGCTAGGTTCTGGGCCACTTAGCAGCAAAAAAGGCTTGCCGGAAGCGTCTTCAAGCATCCGCAATGTGATTTCTGGTGAATGAAACGACTCAAAGTGATCTCTATCGAATACGATCTGGGGGCGGTGCCCGGCGTAGTCGAAAACTTGGTCAATGTCGAAGCGGCCTACCAGGCGATTTGGCAGGCTTTCCAGCAAATGCTCATCTAGCATTCGCTGTGCATGCCCAGCATCAATGTAACCTCCGAGCGTTATCACAAGAGTATGGGCGTTAAGAGACAAGTCGAGCGCACGTTCGTAGCTAAATAGTGTGCTGGGATCCTGCATGACACCCTCCTTTCGCATATCACACTGCAACGCCTAGTTCCTAGCGGATATTCCCATTCTATAGATCGACTACGACAAAATAGTTCCATTTAAGCGGCATTATCATGGTAGCTTGTCAGGCGTGGCAAATACGGTTGATGCAGTTCATGCTGGCGATTTCATCGCCGATAGAGTACGCGAAGATAACTCTACTGGGCGTTACCAAGGACGGGTGCAGACCCGCTTCCCACCAGAACCGAATGGTTATCTGCACATCGGTCATGCCAAAGCGATCACCGCAGACTTTGGCATCGCTACGGAGTTTGGAGGTAGCTGTAATCTCAGGTTAGATGACACCAATCCCGATACTGAAGATGTGGAGTACGTCGAATCGATCATCGATGACATAGCGTGGTTAGGGTATACGCCGGCCAACGTTTTCTATGCTTCCGATTATTTCACTGCGCTTTATGAGTGGGCGGAGGTATTGATTCAAACCGCTAAAGCGTACGTCGATGATCAAGATGCCGATACCATCAGCGCTCAGCGGGGTGGGTTCGGCAAACCAGGTATTGAAAGTCCGTACCGCGAGCGCACCCCGGCAGAGAACTTGCGACTATTTCGCGCGATGCGTGCTGGTGAGTTTGCCGACGGTAGTAAGGTGCTGCGCGCCAAGATCGATATGCAGGCGGAGAACATGCAGCTGCGTGACCCGGTTTTGTATCGTATCCGGCGCTCCCAACATCACCGAACTGGTGATGCTTGGGTTATCTACCCGACGTATGACTGGGCGCACGGGCAGTCTGACGCGCTGGAGGGAGTGACGCACTCCATGTGTACTTTGGAGTTCGAAGCACATCGTCCGCTATATGACTGGTGCTTGGAACAGTTGCCGTTGCCGTATGAGAAACCACAGCAACTAGAGTTTGCCCGCTTGGAGTTGACGCACACCGTCACCAGTAAAAGGCGATTGCGCAAGTTGGTGGACGATGCCATCGTGACGGGTTGGGACGATCCCAGAATGCCAACTTTGGTGGGGTTGCGCCGTCGCGGGTATCCCGCAGCGGCGATCAGAGCGTTCTGCAAGCATATTGGCGTTAACAAAACCAATTCACGACACGCAGTTGAAGAGTTAGAAGCGTTTGTACGCACCGAGTTGAATCAAAGCGCGCTGCGGCGTATGGCAGTTCTTAGACCATTAAAAGTGATTATCGATAACTGGCCGACGGACAGCGCAGGAGAGCCGATAGTTGAGTGGTTTACCCTTAACAACAACCCCGAAAACGTAAATGACGGCACTCGCAGCGTTCCTTTCAGCGGAACGCTCTACATTGAACGAGACGACTTCGCCGAAACCCCACCGCCGAAGTTTTTCCGACTATCACCGGGGCGCGAGGTGCGATTACGCGGAGCATATCTGATAACCGCCACCGATGTGGTTAAAGACTTAGCCGGCGAGGTGATAGCGGTGCACTGCACGTATGATCCCCAGACTAGAGGCGGCGATGCGCCGGACGGACGTAAAGTGAGGTCCACTATGCATTGGGTGTCTGTTGATCATGCGGTTACTGCCGTCGTTAAGTGTTATGAGCGGCTTTTCAACGCTGAACTGCCAGGCGAGCGCACTGGCGAACCGTTAGATGACGTAAACCCGGATTCTTGTTTAACCATGCTTGAGTGCAAAGTTGAAGCGGCGTTGCAAGATAGTGCGCCTGGTGAGGTGGTTCAGTTTGAACGACTTGGTTATTTCTGTAAAGACTTAGAAACGCCGATGTTATTTCACCGCACGGTTGGCTTGAAAGACGATTGGGCAAACGCGCAGCGGCGAAATTCGAAAGTTTGAACTGGTTACGCGCAAACGTTCCGTGGTTAGCCGTTAAGTGAGTTTTTTTAGTGATAGGTTTTCTCTGTTGGATAAAGATTCTGCGGCTGGTTCGCGGTAAACCACTACCAGTTTGTCCGATAATGGACATTATGTCAGAAAGTCGGGAGAGAGGTTACTGTTATGCGTGTCGGGATACTGACAGCGGGTGGCGACTCCCCCGGCTTAAATGCAGCTATTCGCGGTTTCGGTAAAGCTGCTATTGGCGCATACGGCATGGAGGTAATTGGCTTTCGTGACGGGTTCACTGGGCTGGCGCAAGGTCGTGTGGTCGATCTGCCGATGGCGGCACTCTCCGGTATTCTCACCGTCGGAGGTACCATCCTAGGTACCAGTCGTGACAAACTACACAAAATGTCAATTGATGCACAGGTGCGCGATATGACCGCTCAAGCGGTGGCTAATGTGAAAGCAAACCGACTTGATGCGGTGGTGATATTGGGAGGTGCGGGAACCGCTAAAAATGCAAAACTCCTAATGGATGCCGGTGTCAATGTTGTTATGTTGCCTAAAACCATAGATAACGACATCGTATGCACCGATACATCGTTTGGTTTTGCGACCGCTATGGGGGTGGCGACGGAAGCTATTGACCGGCTACATTCCACCGCGCATTCTCATCATCGGGTGATTCTCGCTGAGTTAATGGGACACCGCGTAGGTTGGCTCACTTTGGGTGCTGGTATCTCCGGTGGCGCTGATGTGATACTGATACCAGAAATCCCCTATGACGTAGCGAACGTTGCTACCACCGTGCATAGCCGTATTGAGCGTGGCAGTGCTTTCTCGGTGATCGCAGTGGCAGAAGGTGCTCGTGACCAGCAAGACAGTGCCGAATACGCCGAAGCGCAAGCACTCGTACGTTCCGCTGGAAGTTCCGCAGAACGTCGAAATGCTAAAGCTCATTTAGCCGCTGTGGAATCAGCTCAACGCGAACACACTTTCAAATTGGCGCGCGAACTGGAACGCGCCACTGGGTTAGAGACCCGGGTGAGCATTCTCGGTTACGTACAACGCGGGGGCAGCCCAGGCGCGACTGATCGTATGCTAGCGACGCGAGTTGGTGCGGCCGCTGCAAAGCTAGTGTCTTCTGGAGTATTTGGAGTGATGACTGCCGTTCACGGCGCAGATGTGGTGCCGGTGCCGCTTTCAGAGGTAGCAGGTAAAACTAAAACCGTACCCATAAATCACGACTGGATTACCACGGCGCGCATGGTAGGTACCGGGTTAGGCGATTGAGATTGACCCTTAAAGATAAACCACTCCCCCGCGTCACCTACTGCGGCGTGTCCCTAAGCCCGTTCAAACCAGCAAGAATAACCTAATTTTGAAGAGGTCGGAACGACACGGCGCTAGGCATAAATATCAAATATGAGATATTATGATGTCCCTCTGCTACAGTGACGCTATGACCGAGATCTCTCCCGTGTACTTAGGCTCGCTGATCCGGGATGCCCGTAAGCAGCGTGGTCTCACCCAGACGGCGCTAGCCGACGCATTAGGCACTTCACAGAGTGCTATCGGACGAATAGAGTCCGGCAATCAAAACCTCTCCATCGAAATGATCAACCGGATAGCCTCGGCTCTAGAGACTACCGTCATCCCCACGAGAGCCACCGGAGCGATGAACTATCGCATCACCGGACCTACAACTCTTAAAGGTTCTATCACCACCCGATCATCAAAGAACGCCGCAGTCAGCCTACTATGCGCCACACTGCTGAACCACGGCACTACTGTGCTGAAAGGCATCGCCGATATTGAAGAAGTTGCCCGAATCGTCGAAGTGTTGCAGTCAATTGGGGTGAGCGCCGCTTGGTCACAGGGCGCTGACGAAGAGCGCAACCTCACCATACAACGCCCTGATACCCTTAATCTCACCAATATGGACGAGAAAGCCGCTCGGCTCACCCGTTCCATCATCATGTTTCTTGGCCCTTTGTTGCATGAGGTACGCGACTTCATGTTGCCGTATGCAGGAGGCTGCAAGCTTGGCCAACGCACTGTGCAACCGCATGTACAGGCACTAAGTCACTTCGGGCTTGAGGTCGCTACCCATGATGGTTGCTATCACTGTACGGTAACTCCCGACTCTCGCCCGAAACGCCGTATCGTGTTCACTGAACGCTCCGACACCGCCACCGAGAACGCGCTATTAGCCGCCGCACTACAGCCGGGCATCACTGAGATTCGCAACGCCAGCCCCAACTACATGGTGCAAGATTTATGTATTTTCCTTAGCAAACTCGGGGTACAAGTGGGCGGCGTTGGAACCACAATCCTAGTGGTGAACGGGGTGGGTCATATCGACGTTGACGTGGAATATGACATTTCAGAAGACCCGATAGAGTCGATGAGTCTGTTAGCCGCCGGTATCGTCACCCATTCTGAGTTGACGCTCAAACGCTGCCCCATTGAGTTCCTAGAGATCGAGTTGGCCACTTTGGGAGAAAACATGGGGTTGGAGTACTCAATGAGCCGCGATTACCGCTCCCACAACGGTTACACTCGCCTGGTAGATGTGACGCTATATCCGTCGGAACTGCACGCTCCACAGGACAAAATCCACCCGATGCCGTTCCCTGGTCTCAACATTGACAACCTGCCATTTTTTACGGTGATTGCCGCCACCGCCAAGGGTACAACTTTAATTCACGATTGGGTGTATGAAAACCGCACCATGCACTATATGAAACTCGCAGAACTCGGAGCCGACATGCAGTTGCTTGATCCACACCGAGTACAGATCACAGGTGCAACCAATTTCCGCGCCCGAGAGATGTTCACTCCGGCGGCTCTTCGCCCCGCCGTATGCGCCATGATCGCCATGATGGCGGCTCAAGGCACTAGCGTGCTGCGCGATGTGTATGTGATCATGCGCGGGTATGAAGCCTTACCAAAACGACTCAATGACCTAGGTGCGAACATCGAAGTGTTCCACGAGTGACGCGCGGTGTTATAACTGTTGCGCAGTGAATCGATACGCCGGATCGGTGATCGAATCTTGAGCTTGCACCAGTCGCAACTCCACGCCGCCCAGATCGTCGGTGATCTGTAACACCGAGTAGACGATAGATGCGGTGGCGCTGAGCGCGTCTCCCAACGTAGCACCCTGTAACAACTGAGCAAGGAACATTGCTGCGGTGAGATCTCCAGAACCGACAAAACCAGAACCAGCGAAAGTGCGATCGATGAGTGGAGTCTCCACTTTCCAACAGCCGCTATCGTCTAGCGCGATCATGCGAACGAAATCAGCGCGATCACCCGTTTCTTGAGCGCTAGTTACTAGCACCGTCTGTGGCCCTAAGTCACGTAACGCTTGAGCGGCGCTCACAATATCTTGCAGAGTATCGGTAGAGCGCCCGGTTAAGTAACGCAGTTCAAACAGGTTTGGTGTCATGATGTCAGCAAGCGGGGTGACCAGATCGCGCATCATCTCCGGGATACCAGGCGCTGCATATACGCCGCGTCCCACGTCTCCAAAAACCGGATCGGCGCAGTAACGCGCCGCTGGATTACGCTGTTTCACTAGGCGCACCGCATCGGCGATGGACTCCGCCATATCCGCGCTGCCTTGGTAGCCGGAGAGCACCGCGTCGATCTTTTCCAGTGCACCGCGTTCATCAATTCCAGTGATGATGTCGCTCACATCGCCAGCACTGATATGGATACCGCGCCAAGCCCCATAACCAGTATGGTTTGAAAAATTGACGGTGTACACCGGCCAGACATCAATACCAGCGCGGCGCAGTGGGAACACTGCAGCAGAGTTACCGGCGAATCCGTAAGCCACGGCCGATTGAATAGAGAGAATCTGCGGCGAAGTCATCCCCATACTGTACTACCGCCAGCCGTAAACACCACACGTTTTCGAGTCAATATGCGCACAGTTTTGTAACGGGGTGTATCCTAGTTCGAGCCTGTTTAGTTTAGAAAAGTGGGAGAAGATCAATTATGGCGGATCGCGCATTACGCGGCATGGGGCTTGGAGCTAAGAGCTTTGAGGATGAAGAAGGTATTGAATTCGCAGCGCGAGTTATATTGGGGTTTGTTTGCGATGAAAGTCATCACTTCGATATAAATTTCGCTATTGAAGCAGATATGCCAACCGAATGGGAATGCCCGCGCTGCGGCAAGGTTGCAGCGCGTTCCGACGGCACTCGTCCTGATGAACGAGATGCCAAGCCGCCCCGCACCCACTGGGATATGTTGCGGGAGCGCCGTTCTATACCCGAATTGGAAGACCTACTATCGGAGCGTCTTGAGGCGTTGCGTACCACCGTCAGGTATTAGTTACCACCGGCGCGTCCGAGCCATCCTCGTATTTGACGAGTGCGGCGTGCTAACCCCCAACCGGCAGTCTTGATGAGAGCTTCTTTGATGATGTCGTTACTCATTTTAGATTCTCCGGCTAAACGTTCGCAGAACTCAATCGGCACCTCAGCTACCGTGCCGCCTGCTTCGAGCACTCGGCGCGTCATATCCACCTGAAAGCTATACCCCCGCGATTCGATGGAAAGAAGATCGATTTTGCGTAGCATGTCAGCCCGAAACAGGTTGTAACCGCCGGTTGCGTCGTGAATCGGGATATTCATCGCCGCCATCACCCAGATGTTTGCCGCTCGACTCAGTAGTTCCCGCTTGAGAGGCCAGTTGACCACTCGCCCACCCCGCATCCAACGCGACCCCTTGACCATATCTGCTTTAGTAAGGGCAGCAAGCAACATCGGCAGTTCTTCGGGTTGATGTGAACCATCGGCATCAGTTTCGACGAACACGTCGTAACGGCGCTCTAACCCCCATTTGAAACCGGCAATATAGGCCTTGCCAAGTCCCTCTTTGCTGTCGCGATGTAGCACATACACTTGAGAGTCACGAATTCCCAAGGCATCAGCTAGCTCGCCGGTGTGATCTGGAGAGTTATCATCTGCGATGAGAATGTCCGCCTCTGGTGCCGCTTGCCGGATTCGCAAAACGATACCTTCGAGGTTCTGTGCCTCGTTGTAAGTTGGAAGAACTACCAGAATCCGCCCTAGCGATGCATAAGAATAGACCATAGCAATCAGTCTAGTCGGCTTTGGTTTGGCTTCCGAGTTCGTAAAGTGACATACCCAGCCAGCAAAGTTGAGATAACGGCGGCAGTCGGGCCGATCAGTGGAGCGACGCGCACTCCGAGAGAAACACCGGAACGCACCGGGGCACTATAGAGTGTAGCTACGGCGGTATCCGCCGTAGTGCGATCAAGCACTGTCCCATCTGCTGCAATTAACCCCGAGTATGAGCTGGTAGTGGCTACCACGATTTCGCGCTCTAACTCCATAGCACGTACGCGAGTTATCTCGAACTGCTGTAGTGGTTGCCAGGAACCCGCATATCCGGCGTTGTTGGACTGCACAGTGACCACTTCGGCACCTGCTCGTACCACGTCGTACACCGTATCGTCGAAGCCAAGTTCGTAGCAGATTATCACTGCAAGATTTAAGGGACGATCCGCCACGCTGACAGATAGTACTCCAGCACCCACGCCGGGCACAGTTTGCCGACCCACTTGTTTCGCTTGTGGAAACAGTGCGAAAACAAGGTCTTTCCAAGGAGTGTATTCGCCGAAAGGTACTGCGTTACGTTTGTCGTAGCGGGCGGTGATACCGCGCTCCGGTTCCCACCAGAGCGCAGAGGTTTGCCGCTCCCCCTCCCCCGGGCCAGCCATCACCGCACCCACCAGCACTGGTAGCTCCGCTAGCCGGGCACTCTCCCCTATCAATGTGGCGGCAGTGTCGTTCTCGGTTGGATCCAGATCAGAAGCATTTTCTGGCCAAAGGATGAAATCTGGCTGTTCCAAGAGTCCGCTACGCACCGCTGCGAGCAAAGTGATTGTCTGCGAATAGTGGTTAGCCAGCACACTTCCGGCATATCCCATAGAACGCGGGCCGGCGGAACCGTCCACATTGCCTTGTACGACACCGATGTTGACACTGCGATCACTTGGTGCTGGAACTGGGATAAGCCGCAGTAGCCCCGCAACGACAGTTATCATAACTGCGCTTATGACGGTGGCCAGCGCGGCGCGTTTCCTCGCTACATCGTGCAGTGCTTCCTTGGAAGAGGGGCACAGCCAGCTACGAAACGCATCAGCCAGCAAAGCGGCAACCACCGCCATCAACAAACCGGTGCCCGGCACACCAACGAAACGCAAAAAACCGCCAAACGGTGCGTCAGCGCTGGTGTAGGCCAGTCTTGTCCAGGGGAAACCGCCAAACGGCAACAATGTCATGCCAAACTCAATAGCGCTCCAGGAGAGAGCTACCAGTAGCGGCCAGAGCGGCAGTGGAGCAAAAACGGCGACGGCCACCCCATACAACGTTCCCCACAACGCCATGAACGCCACCAGAAGCAGCGCCATCCAGAGCGCGTAAACATATATCCACGACACCGTCATAGCGAACAGCCCGAGACCGAATACATAACCGATGCTGGCGCTTAAACGCCGTGACAACCCTGCGGCAAGAAGTGTGAAACCAGCCAGCCCCAATATGGTGAGCGGCCATAGTTTAAGTGGCGCGAATCCGCAGCCAGTACACACCCCAGCAAACAGTGCCGCTATATAACGCAGCACTGGACGTTGCTGGAGGATGCTAGTACTGCTCACCGGTCGAGAATATCATTGGCACGCCATGATTAATCAGCGCGCGAGAAAGGATTCTCAATCGGGAAAATTCACTAGCGGTCGCTCAGCAAAAATGGTGCTTAGCACCACCGTAGTGACGGTGAGTACGTTAGTGGCGCTGCGTAATCGGCTGATGAGCGATTCCAAATCTGCGGTGTTGCCCACTTGGACTTTGGCGAGATAACTAGCATCACCTGCGATAGACCAACAAGAGATGATCTCAGGTGCGTTTCGCATAAAATTCAAAGTGGTCTCATCCTGCTCTAAGGAGGAAACCCGAATGCTGATGAAAGCTATCAAAGTTCGTTGCAGTGCAACCGGGTCAACTTGGGCGGTATAGCCGGTGATGATGCCAAGTCTCTCCATCCGTCGTACCCGCTGCTGGGCTGCGGAAGTGGACAAACCGCAGTGGCGTCCAATATCGGTAAGGGACATTCTGCCATCACGAGAGAGTAAGGCGAGCATATGCTGGTCGGTGCGATCCACGAAAGAAATTGTCGCACAAATTCTGCCCTATTGTGAAAAAAACGAAAATATGTCTCAGACGGTAAGCAGGTAGATGGCGCTTCCCGCTAATAGGTTGGCTGCACGGTGTGGTAACCACACCGGTTGCGCCGTAGCCGATAGCGGAATATAGCGCGCCACTTTGAGGTCAAGTTGTGCAAAAAGCGATTCCAAATCTGGCAGCGTGGAGTGATGCAAGTTAGGAGTGTCGTACCACTCGTATGGTAAATCTTTTGAGCGCGGCATATGGCCGCCAAGTAACGTGATACGGTGTCGCCAGTAACCGAAGTTCGGCATCGTCACAATGAGTTTGCCGGCAATACGTTTCATTTGGGTGAGCACTTCCACCGGATGTAGCACCGCTTGCAAAGTGCGTGACAACACCACTACATCGAAAGAATCATTAGGAAATTCGCTCAGTTGAGTGTCCATGTCTAACTCCATCACTGGTACCCCACGGGCTATCGCGGAAAGTACCGCCAATGAGTCCCGTTCCACCCCAGTGCCGTTGCAATGTTCGTTTTGAATCAAATGCGCCAGCAGATCGCCTTCTCCACAACCCAGATCGAGCACTTTTGAACCAGCTGGGATGAGTGCGGCGACTCGCTTAAGATCAGCTCGCAGAGTGTCATCAGCCACTGGATAACGCTGTTCGCTAGCTCTGAGAAACTGCCGCAGTGTGTCAGAGTACTCCGGGATGTCCATCAAGAACGAGTCGTGCCCCCATTTAGCATCGATAGTGCGAAAAGTGATGGGAGTGCCGGATGGAGCTAACGCTCGCACAATACCACGAGAATGATTAGTGCCGAAACGCCAATCACTATTGAAACTCACCACGCAGAAGTTGACCGGATGTGCACGGAGTTTATCCAACGCTCCTAAAGACGCAAACGGGTCAAAATAATCCATCACCCGAGACAGATACAGATACGATAAGGCATCGAAACGATCTAGAAACGCCTCGCCCTGGTGATCTAGATAGCTCTCCACAGCGAAATCAGCCCCAAAACCTGGAGCCGAGCTGTCGTGCGCCGAACTGCGTCCAAATTTTTCAGCGAACGCTGGTTCCGAAAGATAGGTGATGTGCGCCATCATGCGCGCGATAGCTAGCCCGACGCGCGGTGTGTGTGCGTGAGCTGCGAACTGGCCGCCATGAAAATGCTCGTCGGTCATAATGGATTGCCTACCGACTGCGCTGAAAGCGATGTTTTGGGCTGTCAAACGACTAGAAGCCGCTATCACCACAGCATTCACCATGTCTTCTGGGAAATCCAATGCCCACTGCAACACCTGCATACCCCCGAGCGAACCTCCCACCACAGCGTGATAACGCTCAACTCCTAACTGGTGGCTGAGTTCGCGATGTAGCGTCACAAAATCGCGCATATGCAGTAAGGGAAAATCCAGCCCCCAAGGGGTACCAGTATCCGGATTTTCGCTAGCCGGGCCGGTGGTACCTTGACAGCCGCCCAACAGATTGGGGGAAACCACGAACCAGCGGTTAGTATCAATAGCCTTGCCGGGGCCGATTAACTCGTCCCACCAGCCGGGTCGTCGATCTGAGGTATGCCAACCTGCGGCATGAGCGTCACCTGTTAAAGCGTGGCACACAAAAATGGCGTTACCGCGCGATACGTTCAGCGTGCCATAAGTTTCGTATGCCACCGTAATGTTCGTTAGCTGCGTCCCACTGGTGAGTGTTAATGGGTTTTCCGCCGGAAACAATGCGACGGAATGGGTGGTGACTAGCCCAACTCCAGGGTAACTGGCGTTGGCATCATGGTGCGGTTGGGCAGTGCCATCTGTCTGCTTCACACTCATAACTGTTTACCCTTCACATACTCCTGCGAACGCTGTGCTATACGCCGCTGTTGCCGGGGTATCCGCCGCCAAACCACGTTCGGTTAAGAAACTGGCCTGCGCTTGCCAAACGTGAACATTGATAGCCCCAAGATTACACATGTTAGCGGAGATGCCGAGATCACCATACAATGCGATCGTGGCGGTGAGCGTGTCTAACGCCGCCTGCCGATTCTCCGGCTGGTCGAGACCGGGGACATATGCGGCGGCGATGTCAACTGCGCGTTGTGGATCTGCGGCCACATACTCTATGGCGCGTTTGATAATATCCACATACTCTTGCAACGCAGCAGAGTTGTTGTCGAGTAGCTGTTGGGATGCTCCCAACGAAGCGCCGATCAGCGCTAAGTCGTTATGAGCATTAGTCGCATCCACTAATGTCACCGCCATCCCTGCCCTTTGCAATCGAACGACATCATTGTTGACGAAACCGACCACCGCAGCCACCCGTCCGGCTAGCAGCGCCGCCTGCTGGGTATATCCGATGTGTACGATCTCAATGTCAGTTTCACTCAGTCCATAGTTGGCAAGCACCGCTTTCAAGTAGTACCAATTCTCGCCGTATGGGCCGGGAATGCCCACCGACATGCCAGCTTCTAAAGCGGCCGCAGCGGGAAGTTCCGGATGCGGATAAGAACCTTGGGGAACGATGAGCGCCACTGGATAGTTGCGATACAGCGTCATGATAGCGGTTACCGCTACCCCTTCCCCCCGAGCGACGTACATTTCATCACCGCCGGCGACGATTAAATCTTCGGTACCAGACGCTAATGCCCCAAAGAGCGATTCTGACATACCGTGATGCCTAAGCTGAAAAGTGGCATGTTCGGCTTCCGTCGCCCAACCAAGGGCATCCGCTACATAAAACGGCGCGAATTGAATGTCTGGTTGATAAGTCAATCCTACGGTTAACACCGCAGGGGTTGTCGATAGTTGCGTTTCCGCCTGCAACGGTTGTTCGCTACTGCAGGCGATGAATGCTAGTAGCAGCCCACCTGCCAACAGCGTTTTCTTTAGCCGACGTAGCTTGTTTCGGCGTGTTTCATTCATTACTTTACTTTTCCTTCCAGAATCGTAAGGTTCGCTCGTCGCACTCATCCAGAGTGCGGCTAGGTGCGTTCCGGGTCGCAGGCTCGTTCAATCAGCAACATCAGGGAGTACATCAGCACCGCAAACGTACATAACACTGCGATAGTGGCAAACAGCCCAGCGGTGTCGGCAGTGTTGGAGTAGACGCTGACCAACATGCCTAAGCCGTTCCCTCCCATGACGAATTCCCCCACCACGGCTCCGGTGATAGAGAGCGTGAAGCCGCCTCGCAACCCCACCAGTACCGCACGTCTGGCGAGCGGCCACTCTACATACCACAACCGCGACCAGCCGTGAGCACCGTCCAGCGCCGCCGCGTCAAGTAGATCGCTGGCTATGGAGCGCAGACCTAACACCACATTCAACAACATTGGGAAAAACACCATTAAGACACAAAGCACCGCGATCGGCAGTGTGCCATATCCGAGCCAAACCACTAATAAAGGTGCAATAGCTACGGCGGGGATTGCCTGCGAAGCAGCCAGAAACGGCTGTACGGCGGTAGCGAACAGCGGAAATCGTATCATGGCGTACCCGATTGGTACTGCGACGAGCGTTGCGGCTACACAGCCCACTAGCGCCTCCCCCACACTTATCAGCGTTGGCGTGATAAGTGCTCCAGAGGTGAGGTCATGCAGTATTCTAACAGTAACTGCTGTCGGCGAAGGTAGAAATACGCTGCGCACACCACCAGTACTGGTGACGATCACCCAGAGCACGAGTAGGCCGCTGGCCACCAGACACGGGGCTATCACGCGCGTTAGTACACCAGGCGAGGTTGGTCGCCACGATCGTCTATTCATCAATCCTCCCGGCTTGAGAGAAGAGCCGGGGTAAGCGCACCCGTGAAGAACCCAAACGAGACAATTGTCTCGCAAGCCACTATCGGCGGTGCGTCAGACGTGTTCCTTCCATCCGGACTTTCTGGAAAATGCTGGATCTGCCCAGCGCTTCCTTAACCGTCGGCACCGGAAATCTCACCGGTTCGGCCACTCTAGGACGCTCTTACGAGTGTTGGCGAGTGGTTCGCGGGCTTTAAGATAACGCTCCATCGTTCATATACAACACGTCAGGAGCGTTTCAATTCACCGCCGGTTCGGAGTTTCACCGACCCCGGATCATCGTCTTGCAAGGATAGATATTACCAGAGAGTAATTCGCTCGCGTGGCGGAAGCCACATTTTGTCGGATGGCACCACACCAAAGGCGGCAAAGAAAGGGTCAAAGTTACGCACAATTTGATTGCAACGCACTTGAGCTGGCGGATGTGGGTCGTTAGCTTTGCGGGCAGAACTTTCTTCCGGGCGCATCAGTATTCGCCAAATGCCCGCATATGAGATAAAAAATCGTTGCTTAGCACTCAGACCTTCGATTGGTTCGGGTTCATTCTCGGTGATAGTGCGTCGCCAGGCTCGATAAGACACCAACAACCCTCCAAGGTCGGCGATAGCTTCATCAACCACTAAGTGTCCGTTCAACCCGATAGCGCTAAGCTGGGCGGAAAAACGCTCAACTATCTCGGCGTAGCGTTCGCGGTCTTCGGGTAACCACCACTCCGCTAGATGCCCTTCACCGTCGAAGTGGGAACCACGATCATCAAAAGCATGGCTCATTTCGTGGGCGATGATGGCGCCAATAGCGCCGTAATTGGCAGCATCGTCAAGCTCGGGGTCGAAGAACGGCGGTTGCAAGAACGCCGCTGGAAAAACAATCTGGTTTTTTGAGAGGTCGTAGTAGGAGTTAACGACATGGGGCGGGATTTGCCACTGGTCTACAGAGTCGTTGGCGAACAGCCGGTTCACTGCGGTTTCGGTGAGGTGACTGGTGGCTCGCAGCGCATTGCCTAGTAGGTCGTCGGGTTCTATTAGGAGTGTGGAGTAGTCGTGCCAACTTTTTGGTGCCCCTAAACGCGCCCCCAGCCATGCGAGCTTATGCAGTGCCCGTTTACGAGTAGCCGGGGTGAGCCAGTGGGCGTTGGCGATGGTGGTTGAGTATTCGGAGGCGATCTCGGCTACCAGGCGTTCGATATGAACTGCCGTCTGTGTTGGGTAACGGAGTTGAGTGTAGAGCTGACCCATCGCTTCTGCGAGAAAATGTTCCAAGTAGCTCAAAGCGCGTCGTTTGCGCGGTTGCGGAACGTCCAACCCGGCATACCAGTGGTCAATGAACTCCCAGTGTGCATTAGCGATTGGCGCTGGTGCATAGTCGGCCAACCCTTCGACGACACGCCAAATCATCCAGGCACGCCAATCGGCTAGTCGTTCAGTGGTGAGCAGCGCCGCGACAGCTTTGAGATAGTTTTCGTTAGGCACTAGTAGGTACGGGTCGGCGCTACCAGCTAGGCCTAACTCCCCCAACATGGCATCCCAGTCGAGACTGGGCATCCAACGCTTTATTCTCCAAAGCCGCCGCCGCCCCGCTTCGCTTTCCACCCGACGTGCATCACTGACGGATTCATGCAACGCGGCTAGTTCAGTTTCCAGGTTGTAGGCTCGCTCAGCGATGACATCCGCGTCGGGCAGTGCAACCAGAGTGAGTAACTGCAACATATGCCTCCGATAAGCGGCACGCAGTTCTTGATGTGCCGGGTCTGTGTAGTAGTCGCGGTTTGGCAACCCAATACCACCGGGTGAAAAGCGTGGTAAGTAGCTGGTGGGTTCGTTGGGATCGGATACCACGCAGAAGCGCAGGATGGAATCTAGTTGGTGTCTGAGCAGCATTCCGAACCGTGCCGATAATCCGGTGAGGTCGCTAAACGCTGCCGCGTCAACGACCAGTTCGTGTAGTAGCGCGTCACCTTTGGCGGCTATGCGTGGCAAATCGACGAATGAAGCGTAGAAATCGCCGACCAACTGCTCCGGGGTGCCACGTCGGTGACCGACACCGATAGCGGCGATGATGTTTTCCAAATCATGGCGCACGCGCCCATGTACCTCATGCCACACCCCGACGGCATCCTGGTCAGCAGGAATCGTCGCCTCAGTTAGGAATGTCGCGTTAGTGAAGCGAAACAGATCGTCTTGGGGACGTACCGTAGCATCCGAGTAAGCGAGTAACGACCTCATCCGACCAGTTTATTCACCTTTTCTGGAAGCTTTTGCGTCGTGTCTGCTAGACATACCCCATGAGGTGAAACAAATCAAGGGTTTTCGCTGGTTGTCGTTGCGGTAATTCGACGCTATCGGACAAGTTATTTTTTTTACGTGGAAGAATCTTATCTGTGCAGATTTATCTTGACCATGCGGCGACCACTCCGATGTTGCCGGTGGCTATTGACGCTTGGCAGTTGGCCGCTGCTGAAATTGGCAATGCAGCTGCGCTACATGCAGCCGGGAGGAATGTGCGCCGTATCGTTGAGGAATCCCGAGAACAGATCGCTGCCGCTGTGGGGGCACACCCAGCGGAGGTGGTGTTCACTTCGGGTGCTACGGAAGCTGACAATCTGGCGGTGTTAGGTATCGCGCGTGCGCGGCGCGCTGCTGACCCTAGGGCAAATCGAGTACTGCTGAGCGCCGTCGAACATCCGGCAGTACATGCGGCTGCTTGGCAACTCGCCGCAGAGAAGTTCGAGATCGTCGAGATACCAGTAGGGCGCGATGGCGGGCTACAACTTGCTGCCTTACAAGCCGAAATGGCAGCTAATCCGGTACAGGTGGCGTTACTAAGTTGTGTATGGGTGAACAACGAGATTGGTGTCATTGAACCGATTCCGGCAGTGTGTGACATGGCAGCAACGGCGGGTATACCAGTGCACTCTGACGCGGTACAAGCTTTAGGGGTGTTGCCGGTAAGTTTCAACGCCGTAGCGGCAGAACTGAGCGCTATCAGCATCTCAGCGCACAAAGTGGGCGGCCCTGTCGGAGTGGGGGCGTTGTTGGTGCGGCGCACCACGCCGATTGTGCCCATCAGTTATGGTGGCGGCCAAGAACGCCAACTGCGTTCCGGAACTCTCGCCGCACCTCTAGTTGCTTCTTTTGCAGCGGCGTTAGATGAGGTGGTTCGGGAACGTACTGCGCGGGTGGCTGCACTTTACAAACTGCGTAACAAGTTGACGCAGGGGTTGATTGCGCTAGGAGCAGAGATAATTGGGGGGGTGTCGGAAATGGAGCTGCCGCCGGGCGAAACATCGGATGCTTCGGCTATTGGGTTAGCGACACCCGTCGAACTTTGTAGACCAACGCAAGCTCCCCATATCTGCTATGCACTTTTCCCAGGCCATCGAGCGGAAACGCTGTTGATGCTACTCGACGATGCCGGAGTTGCCGCATCCGCTGGAACGGCATGTAGTGCGGGTGTGGTGCGTCCTAGTGAAACGCTGTTGGCGTTGGGCTATCCGACACGCGCGGCGCTCTCTGGAGTGCGATTTTCGTTAGGTTGGACTACCACTCAAGACGACATCGCCACGCTGCAAGCGGTGCTGCCAACGGTGTTAGCGCGTTCAAAGGCAGCTATCTGATGATGTTCTCACAAGATGCTGGGCGATGCCGAGAAATATTAGCGCTAAACACAGCAGCAACGAAAGAAGTGCGGGATGTCCGAGAGCACATCGGGCTTCACAATCAGGAGACGATATGGCGCGTTTGATAGCGGCTCTCTCGGGCGGTGTAGATTCTGCAGTGGCGGCGGCACGCATGGTAGACGCTGGCCACGATGTCACTGCTGTGCATTTGGCACTCACCCGTAACCCAGCGTTGCACCGTAGCGGTTCCCGCGGATGTTGCTCATTGGAGGATGCCCATGACGCAAAACGTATCGCAGACGCTCTCGGCATCGCGTTTTATATCTGGGATATTTCGGAACAGTTTCATAGTGAAGTGGTAGATAACTTTGTAGCAGAGTATGCCGCAGGCCGTACCCCGAACCCGTGTCTGCGTTGTAATGAACGCATCAAGTTTGCGGCGATGTTGCAAAGGGCGCTGGCGTTAGGTTACGACGGATTGGTCACTGGACATTACGCCACCGTGCAGCGTGACGCTACTGGAGGTGTGACGTTGCATCGTTCCCGCGACATCGCCAAAGATCAAAGCTATGTGCTGGGAGTAATGAACTCTCTACAGTTACAGCACTCCTACTTTCCACTAGGCGATTCATTGAAGAGTGAAGTACGTGCCGAAGCGGCACAACGGGGATTGTTGGTGGCTGACAAGCCGGATTCATACGACATCTGTTTCATCGCAGACGGCGATACCGGCGGTTGGCTAGCTAATTTTCTTGGATCGCGCCCCGGTATCATCACCGATGAGACCGGGGAAACACTGGGAACGCATGACGGTATTTATCGGTTCACCATCGGACAGCGCAAAGGGTTAGCGCTCTCTCGTCCGGCGGCTAACGCTCAGCCTAGGTATGTATTGGGGATTGACGCGGCTTCTAATCGAGTGACTGTTGGCGCTAAGGAACGTTTAGCGGTTACCGTTTTGCAGTGCAGTGCGCCGATTTTCTGCGGCAGTAACCCCCCTACAGTCTGGGAAGGTAGCGTGCAGGTGCGAGCACATGCTCCCGAGGTGGCGGCTACCATTATCACAACCGACGATACTGAGCGTGTGCTAGTGCAACTGCACTCCCCCATCATCGGGGTTGCGCCTGGTCAAACGGCAGTGTGCTATGACGGAAGCCGGGTAGTTGGTTCAGCGATGATTACGGCAACTTCTTAAGCCGTAACGAACAAATTACTGGTATCGCATCCGGCGAGTAGCTGCTGTGTAACCATTTCGGGTAAGATTACTGCCCGCAAGGAATTGCAGTCGGGCCGTGGCGCAGCTTGGTAGCGCACTTGACTGGGGGTCAAGGGGTCGCAGGTTCAAATCCTGTCGGCCCGACTAGTCGCTAAGCTTCTTTCCGCTAGGTACTGCGCTAAACTGCTGCCGCTAAGTAACGCATTAAGCAGTGTGGTGGTACTAAAACCGTCAGTAGTACCGGTTACACTCAGAGCATGTCTACGGCACTAGAACTTTTGCGCCAAGTGTTCGGCTATCAGGAGTTTCGCGGACAACAAGCGCAGATCATCGAACATGCGACTGCTGGCGGGGATGCTTTAGTTTTGATGCCGACGGGTGGCGGTAAATCGTTGTGTTACCAGATTCCAGCGCTACTGCGCAGCGGGGTTGCCGTCGTGGTTTCACCACTCATCGCTTTGATGCAAGATCAAGTGAATGCGGTGCAACAACTCGGCTTGCGAGGTGCTTTCCTTAACTCCACTCAGGCATGGAGCGAGCAGCGCAACACCATACAAGCAGTGCTAGAAGACGAACTTGATCTGCTCTATGTCGCCCCAGAACGATTATTGAGTGCCGACACCCTAGAACTGTTGCATGATACTAATATTGCGTTGTTCGCAGTTGATGAGGCGCACTGCGTCTCGCAGTGGGGGCATGATTTTCGTCCGGATTACTTGGGGTTGAGTGTACTCTGCGAGGAGTGGCCTGACGTGCCGCGAATGGCTTTGACCGCTACCGCAACCACTCGCACCAGAGAAGAGATCATCACACAGCTTAGGCTACAGAACGCTCGGGTGTTTGTGTCTTCGTTTGATCGTCTCAACATCAAATATCAAATCAAACCTAAAATACAAGCTCGCAAACAGCTATTACATTTTATCAACAGCGAGCATTCCGATGATTCGGGCATCGTCTACACTCAATCGCGCGCCAGTACAGAGCAGTTAGCTAAGTTTTTAACTGATAACGCAATCAAGGCTTTGCCCTACCATGCCGGAATGGATCCGGTAGCCAGAGCGGAAACACAGGCCACTTTTCTACGCGAAGATAACATAGTGGTGGTGGCCACTGTCGCGTTTGGAATGGGCATCGACAAACCAGACGTGCGGTTCGTAGCACATGTTGATATTCCCAAGTCGGTAGAAGGTTACTATCAAGAAACCGGACGCGCCGGACGTGATGGAGAACCCGCCGATGCTTGGATGGTCTACGGGTTACAAGATGTGATTCGGCAACGGCAGTTCATCGCAGCTGCCAACTCCGATACTGCATATAAAGCACACGCTACCGAACAACTAAACGCCATGCTCGCACTGTGTGAAACGCCACAGTGCCGGCGTGCGCGCATCCTGAACTACTTTGGCGAGCAAGCAGTGCGCTGCAACAACTGTGACAACTGTCTTACTCCACCAACCACTTGGGATGCCACCACGGCAGCGCAGAAACTGTTATCTACCATCTGGCGACTGCACCATGAATACAAACAGCACTTTGGTACCGGGCAGTTAAGTGATATTCTCACCGGCATCCGCAGCGATAAAGTGCTGCAGTGGCACCATGACAAACTAACCACTTTCGGATGTGCCGCCGACGTTTCACCAGCCACCTGGTTCATTCTCGTCAGACATCTGCTGGCCAACGGAGATTTGAACGTGGGTTCGCACTCCGAACTATTATTCAATTCACGAAGCCACGAAATATTGTATGGAGAACGTCCGGTGATTTTACGAGTGAGCGAGTCGCCGAAACCTATCAAGAAAACGCGCCAACCAGCAAACATGCTAGCTAAACAGCGCACCCCAACTGATGTTCCAACTGAAGTTTTTGAGGCTTTGCGTACTTGGCGTTCCGGCACCGCAAAGGAGCAGTCGTTACCGGCTTACATCATTTTCCACGACTCCACTTTGCGCGCTATTGCGGCAGTTCACCCCAGCACGCTGGCGGAGCTTGCGGAAGTCTCGGGTGTCGGTGAAACAAAACTGAACCGTTATGGGCAAGCCATTTTAGACGTACTCAAATCTGCCGCCACTTAAATACCCCTCCTATACCTTTACATATCGCGTAGCATTTTTTCTATTACTTCTATACATCACAGGCAAAGCACTAACAGTTGTGGCGTGGGTGACAACCACTGCTTGTTTTCCCGCACCGCCACCTTGCTAGTTACTGGAGTAAGCGTCGTGTTTTTCAGCGTAACGCTAGGAGCCGGTTAGTAAACGGATCCGTGCCGAGTGATAACTGCAACACTCCGGCGAACCCAACCTCTAATCGGAAAGAGTTGGCAAGCGGCAGTCCCAACGCCCAAGCAGTCAGCGCTCGAATAGGGCCGGCATGGGTGACAACCACTGCTTGTTCGTCGCCGCTTGCCAACAAGTCGGTGGCGAACGACACCACTCGGGTCTGCAGATCAAAGAAACTTTCCCCACCTGGCACTGGGGTATTAACGAAATCATCCCCCCACTTCTTGATGTCTGCAATGGGTAGATCGTTCCATGGAGTCAACTCCCAATGTCCGAAATCTAGTTCGCGGATGCGTGCATCAAGCACCGGGTCGGCTCCCAAGCCACGCGCCAAATCAGCAGCTCTGCTGAGTGGGGAAGCGAACCAAGGCCAACTCCAAGCGTCGCTGGGAAGAATGCTGTTCACGCAGGCGATGGACTCATCCATCACTGCGGGAGCCACCGGCACATCAGTCGCTCCATAACACATCCCATAGCCATAAACGGTGCGGGGATGCCGCACTAGAAACAGAATCATACAAACATCTCCAATTGGTGTAGTAATATTTACGAACTCGAAGCGTTTTACGCCTGCAATCATTGTTTGCTTTTCTGTTGGGCGAGCGCGCAACTGTAGCACTCGCCATTATGCCAACACCGCTCCGGGTAGCAGTAACCGGGCGGCTACCAAGATTGCCAACAGCACTACCTGTTCGGTTATCTGCTGTGCGGCTCCCAAACAGTCGCCGGTGTAGCCGCCGAGTCGCTTACGAAACCAAGCTCCCAGCGGCAACACACTCAGCCAAGCTAGCAGTGCCGCTCCCCCACCAATGGCCAACCGGAGCCAAGCATCTTCATCGACGGAAAGAGCCAGCAAACTCAACGCTAACAGCATCCACAATGAGCCGAACAGAAAACTGCCACGCTTAATCGAACGCCCTATCGGTTTCACCTTGCTAGTGAGATCATTTCGCGCATACTCATAACGCAGAATTACCCAAGTTACCGCCCACCGACTGACCACCTGCGCAAAGATCACTGTGGGAATCACAAACCAGGTTTGCACAATCCACCGGCCGGTCTCGCCAGTTAAAAATGCGATGAGCACGGCGATTTTCAACGCGAACAGCAGTACCATAGCGATAACGCCGTACGCTCCCACACGGCTATCTTTCATAATCTCTAATGTGCGCTCTGGAGTAGTACCGCCCCCAAAGCCGTCACAGACATCAGCGAAGCCATCCTCGTGGAACGCGCCGGTCAACAATACACCGCCCACCAGTGCCAATACGATTGCCACCGCTACTGGCAACACCAGGTGTAATGCCCAGATAAGTGTTCCCACAACACCCCCCACTAACCAGCCGATCAGTGGAAAGTAGCGAGTGGAAGCGTTCAACTGTTCGGGCGAATATCCCACCCAGTCGGGTACCGGTATTCGGGTATAAAACATCACAGCAGTGAACAGAAGACGGATTTCATAAGCCACATGTATAGACTAGAGGTACAACTGAATATAAATGCGTGGGCATGTCGTCCTTGGTACTTAATAAATATGAATATTTAATAACGCCAAGGCGACAAGGGAAGCAGGTGTGAGTCCTGCGCGGTGCCGCCGCTGTGAACGGGGAATACCGGTCGATTGTAACCACTGGAGTGTACTCTGGGAAGGACGATCAGGTGTGACGATCCGTGAGCCAGAAGACCTGTTCGCGTACCCCAAGGAATCACTCACGAGTATGAGTCTCCAGCGGCGAAAATGTACTAGAAAATGCGTTCTGTGCTTAGCACGGATCGCATATTTTTTCGCTTACGCGCCGCAACGGAGAGTTAGGAGCACACTAATGCGGCGTTTCACCGCAATCTTATCCACGGCACTGTTGATGCTGACAACGTTTACCGCTTGTTCGTCCGACACCCCGACTAATCCCACATCCGTTACTACAACCGATACGTCTATCACCGTCACCGATCAGATGGGACGCAGCGTCACTCTATCCGAACCGGCAGACTCCATAGTCGGGCTTACAGCATCCGACATTGAGATAATCTATGCACTGGGTAGCGGTAGCGCTGTTGTGGGGCGGGGTGAGTACTGCAACTACCCAGAAGAGGTGTCAAGCGTTCCGGTAGTTCAGTCAGGTAATGAAACCAACATTGAGCAGATTATCGCATTAAAACCCGACATCGTTTTTGTGGACACTATGGCGCAGACCCCGGAACAGACCACAAAACTTGAAGCCGCAGGTATCGCAGTGTTCGTCACTGATGCCGACACCATTGCGGAAACTTACGACTCGATCACCCTTATCGGCAAAGTGTTAGGCAAAGACACCGAAGCCACCACGATCGTGTCTCAGATGAAAGCGCAGTTCGCCACGCTGGAAGTTAATGCGCAAGCTGCGGTACGCGAAAATGGCGGAGTACGCAAAAGCGTTTACTTTGAGGTATCGCCGTTGGAGTATGGTCTATGGGCTGCCGGTAGCGAAACTTTCATGGACGAAGTGGCAAAACTGTTAGCGCTAGATAACATTTTTAGCGACGTACAAGGATGGGCTGCCGTGAGCGCTGAACAGGTGTTGGAACGCAAACCGGATGTGATTCTCACCGTCGGTATGTATTTTGGCGAAGGGCCGACACCCATCGAATCTATCCTGCAGCGCGCCGGCTGGGAAAGCGTTCCGGCGGTAGCCAATCAGGCGATCATTAACCTGACAGCGGACGAACTGTCCCGGCCTGGCCCTCGACTGGCTCTCGGAGCGCAAGAACTGTTCAACTTCGTATACGGCAGTTAGGTAGCACAGGTCGAACGCTAAGAATCCACTAATGACGCATAAGTCAAGCACTGGGAAGATCAGCAGAGCATTGTTGCTCTTCCCAGTGCTCACCGTTGTTGTGATGCTGGTAAGTATCGCAGTTGGTAGCGTGTCTATCCCGCTTACCGACACCGCACAAGTGTTGTGGAACGCCATCTGGAAACTGCCACAACCCGACTCTATGGCAGTACCTATCGTGCTATCCACTCGGCTACCTAGAGTGCTATGCGCCGCTCTCATCGGAGCCGCACTTTCGATAAGTGGCGCTGCGATGCAGGGGTTATTGAAAAACCCACTTGCAGACGGCACTACTGTAGGTGTCTCTGGCGGCGCATCTTTGGGTGCTGTTATCGCTATCGTTTTCGGTATCACTATCCCCGGATTGCCGTTCGGGGGCGTTATGGTGCTGGCCATCGTGTTCGCATGTCTGTCATTAATCGCTATCTTGACGTTGGCATACAAGCTCGATTCGTCACTTTCGACAAACACCATCATTTTACTTGGGGTGATTTTTACGATGTTCACTTCGTCGGTGGTCTCACTGCTGATCACTTTCGCAGACGATCAGATTCACTCCATCACTTTCTGGTTGATGGGTTCTATGTCATCCAGCAGTTACCTGAATGCGATTCTGTTGTTAGTCGCCACGCTGAGCTGTGGGTTGGTACTTTTCGGTTGCTCGCGTGAATTGAACGCTTTCGCTATCAGTGAGGATAACGCCCGACATATCGGAGTGAATGTGCGCCGCGTGAAGTTCACCGTACTCATCGCGGTGTCGGTGTTAATTGGGGTATGTGTAGCTATCTCCGGCACCATAGGCTTCGTCGGACTGGTCACTCCTCACATGATACGAATAATCGTTGGTCCTAATCATCGGAGGCTGCTACCAGCCACGGTGTTTGGCGGAGCGTCGTTTTTGATGCTGGCCGATCTGGTGTCTCGCACCATTTTCAGCCCCCGCGAACTGCCAATAGGCGTGGTTACTAGTTTTGTGGGCGCGCTCTTTTTTCTCGCCCTCTTCTACCACGCGCGGAAGCGAGGTTGAGCGATGCCGGAAACTATGCTCAAACTCGATCATGTCAGCGTCAACTATGGCGACGTGCTGGTGGTAGACGATGCCAACTTTCAACTGCGCGCTGGCGAATGGTTGATGGTAGTAGGGCCGAACGGGGCGGGTAAATCCACTATCATCAACGCGATTTCTGGCAGCGCGCCTTATCGGGGGCGTATCAGTTGTCTTGATCGAGATATTCGTTCTTACCGATCAGTTGAGTTGGCGCGTTTGATGGGAGTGCTGGCGCAGCATCATGGCGTGGGGTACTCTTTCACGGTACGCGAAGTGGTCAACATGGGTCGCTATGCGCACACCCGCTCTATGTTCGTCAGCCGTAGCGATGCCGACGAAGCAGCTATCGCCCACGCCATCGAGCTCACCGGGTTGGAACCGTTCTTAGATCAATCGGTGCTCACCCTCTCTGGCGGAGAGTTGCAACGCACTTTTTTAGCACAATTATTCGCGCAAGACCCTCAGATTCTGCTACTGGACGAACCCACTAATCACCTTGACTTGGCCTATCAAGAACAGGTGTTCGACCTGATTCGGCAATGGTTACGCCACCCGGGACGGGCGGTTATGTCGGTGGTACACGACCTTTCGTTAGCCAAATCGTACGGCACTAGAGCCGTGTTGTTGGATGGCGGACGGATGGTAGCTGACGACTCAGTACTAAACGCACTCTCACAACGTCATCTCGCCGATGTGTACCGCATGGACGTGTTCGCGTGGATGCGCAAAATGCTCACACAATGGGAAGAGTAATGGTTAATTTTTATAACGCTATTGCAGAAATTACCGGAGCAGACGAGGTCGCGTTAGCGACCGCCCGAACGCACGTCGATAACTTGATTAAACCATACGGATCACTCGGTCGGTTGGAAGATATGGCGGTGAAACTATCCGGCATCACTGGGCAACTCTACAATCAACTCGACCGGTGTACTACGGTAGTGCTAGCCGCCGACAACGGTGTGGTTGTAGCGGGTGTCGCTGCCGTCGATCCTGGTTTTACGCGGTTGCAAGCAATCAACATGACGCGCGGCATCTGTGGTGTGTCGGTATTATCAGCGGCAGTTGGTGCTGAGATTCTGGTGGTAGACATCGGTATTAACACGCCGACTGGCTGGCCGCAAGTGATCGACCGCAATGTGCGTCGCGGCACGGCAAACATGGCGGAAGGTGCCGCGATGAGCCGTAAAGAAGCCGAACTGGCCATTCAGACTGGTTTTGACGTGGCGTGCGAAGCGTACGGCAACGCGGACATCCTTGGTACTGGCGAGATGGGTATCGGTAATACGTCTTCCTCCGCTGCAGTGGTGGTGGCATTGACCGGTTGCGATGTGGCGGCGGCGGTTGGGCGCGGCGCAGGGCTTACTGATGCGGCGTGGGCGCACAAAGTGCAAGTAATCGAACATGCCGTGGAGTTAAACCATCCCGATTCGCAAGACCCAATTGGCGTGCTGGCAAGCGTGGGAGGTTTGGATATTGCCGGATTAGTGGGATGTTATTTAGCGGCGGCTTGGTTGCGCAAACCTATCATCATAGACGGCGTAATTTCCGCCGCCGCCGCACTTATCGCCTATCGTTTGGCTCCAGCAAGCGTTGATTTCATGTTTGCCAGTCACGCGAGCGAAGAACCGGCCTACCAGATTATCGCTAAAGAGATGGGGTTGCAGCCGTTCCTTGATCTGCATATGCGACTCGGTGAAGGGTCGGGCTGTCCGTTGGCGCTACAGATTCTACGTGCCGCCTGCGCGATGGCAACCAACATGGGTACCTTTGCCGACATTAACTTCGACACTTCCGTGCTGGTGGATTACCGGGATGATCAGTGAGCGTCATACTAGTCACTGGTGGGGTGCGCAGTGGCAAAAGCAGCTACGCAGAAGATCGCATTCGCGCTACGGGTTGTGCCGCTAACCCCGAAACTGGGTAACGAAATGTCAGCGGCTCAGTTAGGATTCGGTACCTGCTTTTGCAGTGTCATGGCAGTGCGAGGCTGCCAAAGTGTACTGAGCGCCACCTGGCGTACGCATAAGTAGTTGATAATCAACTAAGTAACGCCGCAGCATGGCTACATCGTCAGCGAAATGCGCTAACCGGTCGTTGAGGGTTTTCTCAGCGACCTGCTCCTCTGCTGTGAGTACTTGAGCCGCCAACCAGGTAAGCAACACGATTCGTTTGTTCTGTTTGGCTGGCAGCACCGTGAGACGTCCAGCGGCATCAAGGTAGCGTGCCACTAGCTCCGGCGCAGCAGGATGTTTCCTTATTCGCACAGACTCAAACTCGTGAACCATGTGCGCAATTATATAGTCAACTTCGCACAGACTCAAACTCGCGAACCATGTGCGCAATTATATAGTCAACGCCGCCAGGGTCATTTTCGGTCTTTGTTTTTTGCGCGGGCACGCACTTCCACATGCACCGGTGAACCCATAAAACCAAAATCTTCCCGTAGTCTGCGTTCCACGAAACGCACATAGTTGGTGTCCATTTCGCCAGAAGTAAACAGCGCAAAAGTGGGCGGACAAGCGTGCGCTTGCGTAGCAAATAAGATACGCGGTTGCTTTCCGCCACGCACCGGATGCGGATGCGCCGCCACGATTCGCCCTAGGAACGCATTCAATTTGCCGGTGGATACTCGCGTCGTCCAACCTTCCAATGCGTTCTCGATAGCCCGGGAAAGCTTGTCAACGCTGCGTCCGGTGAGCGCAGAGATGTTCACCGTAGGTGCCCAACGCCAAGCCACCAAATCGCGTTCGATCTCGCGCTCCAGGTATCGACGGCGCTCTTCGTCGGTGAGATCCCACTTGTTGAACGCGATGACGAGTGCGCGTCCCGCATCTTCCACAGCATTCAGTATCCGTAAATCCTGCTCAGAAACCGGTTCGGAAGCGTCGAGCACTACGATGCACACTTCGGCACGCTCAATGGCACTTTGAGTGCGTAGGTAAGCGTAGTACTCCGCGCCAGAACTGGTGTTTACTTTCTTGCGGATACCGGCAGTATCTATCAGCTGATACGGCTCACCTCCGATAATCACCAGTTCATCAATCGGGTCAACAGTGGTGCCAGCGATGGCGGAAACTACCGCCCGTTCGGCTCCCGCTAGCTTATTCAGCAAACTTGACTTACCAACGTTCGGTTTTCCAACTATAGCGACCCGGTGTGGGCCTGCTTCGCTAACTTCGCCTGGTGTGCGTTGTGGCGGCAACGCTTCCAAAACCGCATCTAGCAGATCGCCAACACCTCGACCGTGCAACGCTGAAACCGCCCAAGGTTGCCCTAACCCTAAACTCCACAACCCGGTCGCGTCAGCTTCAATTAACTGATTATCCACTTTGTTTGCGGCGAGTACCACCGGTTTTTTGGCGGCTCGTAACACTCGCACCACCGCAGTGTCTTCATCCACAGCACCGACGACAGCATCTACCACAAAGATAACCACATCCGCTAACGTGATCGCGATCTCGGCTTGTTCGGCGATAGCGGCAGCCAAACCGGCGGCATCTGGTGTCCAACCGCCGGTATCCACTACCACGAACTCTCTACCCGTCCATTCAGCGTCATAACTCACCCGATCACGGGTGATACCGGGCACATCCTGCACCACCGCCTCACGACGGCCTAAAATCCGATTCACCAAGGTAGATTTGCCAACGTTGGGACGACCGACCACCGCTACTACGGGTTTCATATAGTCTCCTCGGGGATAGTAATTTGCTCAGGTAGCGCATCCTGCGGCACTAGTGCGATTACTCGTTGCACTACTTCGGCAAGACTTAGCTGAGTGGAGTCAATCAGCACCACTCCCGGAGCCGGTTTAGAGAACTCGCTCACTTTGGAATCTTCCCGATCTCGGCGCACCACTTGATCTACCACCTGCTCATGGTTAGCTCTTCCCGCCAACTCGGCTTCACGGCGCTGCACTCGTACAGCAGCATCCGCCAACAGCAACACCCGCACATCAGCATCGGGGATTACCACTGTAGTGATGTCACGTCCCTCGGCAATGATGCGCTGTTCACTGAAAATCAGCCGTCTCATTCGCGCGGTGAGCAGATCGCGTATGGGCTGATTGGTGGCGATTTTCGACACCTGTGCGGACACCTCCGGATCACGGATAGCGTTAGTCACATCTGTTCCATTGATAGTGATGCTGGCTGATTGCGCAGCGGTGTTCACCACAATGTCAGCGTGAGCGCTCAGCAGAATAGCTGCGTCTGGATCGTCTATAATCCCTAAACGCATAGCTTCCACTGCAACTGCGCGATACATAGCCCCGGTGTCAAGGTAAGCCAATCCCAATTGTTTAGCGACCGCAGTAGCGGTGGACGACTTGCCTACTCCACTCGGCCCATCTACTGCGATGACCAGGCCGGGTTTTCTATTCATGCTCTGATTCCCCATCCCAATTCGCGCATACCAACCCTAAGGGTGTCGGCACGCTCCTTTTCAACAAGTACCGACAGGAAGCCTACCGTGCGCACTGCGTCATGTTCGATTGCGAGATCTTCGACGTTGACACCAGCGGCTTCAATATCGCGGAAAAGTCGTGCCAATGCGCCGGGAGTATCGGGAATCTCGATGACGACGGCCACCAGTTCGCTTATGGGAAGACCGTGTTTATTTGGTAAAGCTCGCGCACCTTGATTGCCGCGTTCCAACAGGTCACCCACCACCTCAGGCGCAGCGAGAGTGTCGATAAGACGCCCCAGATCGGCAGCTACCGCTCGCAGTTGAGCCAACACAGGTTCCCGGTTACCGTTCACGATCTGAACCCATAACGCGGCATCTGAAGCCGCGATACGAGTAACGTCGCGTACCCCCTGCCCAGCAAGCGCCAGATCATCTGGTAAACAATCCGCTAGCCGAGACGCGGTGAGGGAACTCATAAGTTGTGGCAGATGAGAAACGGCAGCGACCGCACGATCATGAGTTTCCGCATCTAATTCGACTACCCGAGCCTTACAGGCGAGAGCTAAGCGCACCGCTTGTGCTTTCGCTTCCGGTGTCGAACGAGGTGTCGCAGCGATGACCCAAACGCGATCAGTGAACAACTCCCCCACCGCTGTGAGCGGCCCAGCCACCGCTTTTCCAGCCATGGGATGCGTGCCGACATAACGTTCTACACCTGGCGGATTGGCCGCCAATACAGCGCCAGCCACACTAGCTTTTATGGAAGCCACATCGACGACACTCGCTTGCGGGTAGCGAGTCAACGCTGCCAACACCACTTCGGCACTCACCGCAGGCGGTACCGCTACCACTACGAGTTTCACCGTTGCCGGACGGGGTGCTGCCACGGTACCGGCACCTCTCGAAGCGGCGATCAGGATGTTTTCACGGCTAATATCGCTTAGGAACACTTCACAGCCCTGCGCGCTAAGCGCTTGGCCGATTGAGGCACCAATCAGCCCGGCACCAATCACCAATACTGGAGAAATCATCGCTATTTCATCATCCACAACGCACTACGCTACCCGAAATAAACGCTGAGGTTTCAGTTGGGGAACCGCATGTTCTTTGGCAAAGGTCCATGGTAATCATCACCGTAGGCTCCGGCGGCGGGGCGGCGCCGACGTATTGGAGCCTGTACACCGGGAGCTAAACGACGGCTAAATACTAAAAAACCGGTGTGTCCCGCAGACGAATGAGCCGGTCGAATCGCCAACCCTTCCGCATGCCAATCACGCAAGTTGGGTTCTATCGCGTTCGGTTCTGTGAACCCACCGTGAGCACGCAATGTATCCATCACTCGTCCCAGTTGTGTGGTGGTGGTGACGTAGCAACACAGCACTCCGCCGGGAGTTAACACTCTCCCTACTGTGGCGATGCAGTCCCAAGGCGCTAACATATCGAGCACCACCCGATCAACGGAAACGTCTAATACCACTTCGTTGAGATCGCCGGTGGTGAGTGTCCAATAATCGGGAATCTCCCCCATAAACTCCGCAACGTTACGCCGAGCGACAGCAGCGAACTCCGGTCGGCGTTCGTAGGAATACAATCGTCCGGCGGAACCGATAGCTCGCAACAGCGTTAAGGCAAGCGCGCCTGAACCAGCCCCAGCTTCCAACACGGTTGCACCGGGGAAAATATCAGCCCACATTATTATTTGGGCGGCATCTTTCGGATAGATGACAGCTGCTTCGCGAGGCATTCCCACCATCACTTGATACAGCAAAGGGCGGAATACCAGAAACTCCAAACCGCCGGTGGTGCGTACTACAGTGCCTTCTGAATGAGCGATTATGTCGTCATGCGCTAATCCGCCTTTGGTGGTGTGAAATGTTTTGCCTGATTCCAACACCAGCGAATGCTTATTGCCTTTCGGGTCGATAACGCTGACCCGCTCCCCTGCTTGCAGTAAACCACTCATAACAGCAACTCGTTAACTGCTAAGTCCAGCTGATCCGTCACTGAGCAGTGCAGCGGTAATGAGCCGTCTGCGGGACTATTGCTCCGGTTGGAAAGTTGGCTGGCACCGATCGCAAAATAGTGTTGCAGATCGGCAACGCTCAACCCTTGCAAAGTGGGTAGTAGTAGCTGCCCAGGATATTCGCTTAGCGAACATTTGTCGGGAACTGCTAGCACCACCGCTCCGCTGGCTCGACCGGCGGCGGTACCGCTTGGGGAGTCTTCTATCACTAGACAATCGCGGGCGGCAAAACCAAGCCGTCCGGCAGCCATGAGATAACCGTCGGGAGCCGGTTTGCCCCGAGTGACCGAATCTCCGTCTACCACAGTGGCAAACACTCCGGGACGCAGTTGCGATAATCCAGCATGTAACACATTAGCCGGGCTAGCTGAGTACAACCCGCAAGGAATACCTGCCTCATAGAGCGCCGTTAACAGCATCTCGGCTCCGGGTCGCCACGGTAATGGGAGGGCACGCACCCGGTCGGCTACTCTGGTAGCTCGTTCTTCGGAGAGTTCTTGCAAACTCACATCGGATTCCGGCAACGCCGCGCGCATGGCTGTTGATGCCGTGCGCGCGCTCACTCCGACAAGTGCGTATCCTTGTTCGTGCGTCCATACCACACCCCGATCAGCCATCATCTCAATCTCTATATCAAGCCAGATGCCTTCGGTGTCTACCAGAGTGCCGTCGTAATCCCACAGCACAGCGCATGGGGGTGGGTATGTTTTCATAACGACATCTATTGTCGCAGCATATTCAGTGCAGTGAAAAATGCCGCGCTTGGGGATGCAGCACAATGAATGCGTCAGTGGAAGCCTCCGGGTCAAGTTGAAACGTTTTGCTAAGTTGCACACCTAACACGTCAGCGCCTAACAGATCGAATAGGATTTGCCGTTGGCTTAAATCTGGGCAAGCCGGATACCCAAATGAGAACCGCTCCCCTTGGTTTGTCGCTACGCCAAGCTGGTGACGGATTTGGTTATGGAGCCAGTCAGCCAAGGTTTCCGCTAACTGCATTCCAAGCCCATGCAACTCCAGATAATCGCGGTAACGGTCGGTGGTGAACAGTTTCTGCACACCAGTTGCCAAGCGAGTACCCAGCGTCACTAACTGCAGCGGCGCTACGGCAGGCGATTTGGGGGAAGTGGTGACAAAAAAATCGCTCAGACAGCGATACGGCGAACGGGTTTGTCGCGGAAAGGTGAACTGCGCAATCTGAACTCCCGTTGTATCGAGGACGTTAAGCGTGTCGTTCATAACGCTCACTGGGAAGTAGCCATACACCGCTTTTGGCTCCACCAGTTCGCTAATCCGCTCGATAGCGGCCTGTAAACGCGGTTGCTGCTGCGCGATCAGGTTATCGATACCATCCAGTGCTCGCAACCCCCACCTAGCTCGCAGTAAAACGGAAAGGTCTAACTGCTCTAGTAGGTCGGCTAACTCGACGTTCACGGTTTTGACACCCCAAAATGGCGGAGTCAATGCAGGTAAAGCGGCTAGCGGTTCACTGCGCTCCTGCTCAACGAAAGTGAGCAGTGCAGGCGAGTTGGCGCTGCTATCGGCTGCGGATGCTTCGCTATTACTGCGGGGTTGCTTGTCGACAAACGCACTTTGTGCTGCTGGCGGTGTGTGAGTTCGCTTCTTTTTAGCGGCAGCAATTTCTTCCATAAAAGCCAACCCGGCGAACGCATCTTTGGCATAGCGCACCACTCCGGGGTAATCCGGTGCCACCTGCTCGGTAACGTAAGCCTTAGTGAGGGCGGCACCTCCCAGCACCACTGGGAAACGCTCCGCTAAGCCTTGCCTGGTAAGTTCGGCTAAATAGTCTTTCATAACTACGGTGGATTTCACCAACAACCCAGAAAGCCCAATAGCATCGGCGTTTTCAGCAAGCGCCGCTGTAATGATGGCGGAGATCGGTTGCTTGATACCTAAATTGAGCACTCGGTAGCCGTTATTACTGAGAATGATGTCCACCAAATTTTTCCCGATGTCGTGTACGTCTCCGCGTACGGTCGCCAACACAATGATGCCTTTAGCGTTATCGGTTAACTGGGTGGCGATGAGTGGCTCCAGATAAGTTACCGCTTGTTTCATCGTCTCAGCGCTGGCAAGCACGAACGGTAGTTGCATTCGGCCATCTGCGAACATTTCTCCAACCTGACGCATCCCCTCCAATAGGTGCGTATTGATGAGTTCGAGTGGCTCATAACCGGCTGCGATAGCAGCGTCTAAATCCACTTTCAAAGCATCATTGTCGCCGAAGATAATCCGGCGCGTCAGCTTTTCGACGATACTCAATCCCGGATAGCGTTCCTTTTGTTCGCAAGCGGTATTGGTAGTTTCCGCAAACTCCGCTAGGAACGCCCCCAGCGGATCATAGCCAGCCTGTCGGCAGTTCCAAATGAGGTTATGCGCATGGCGTTGTTGGCTGGCAGGGATGGTGTGTAGCGCTACGATACGTGCCGCATCCACGATAGCGGCACGCAACCCGGCAAGACGTGCTTCGTGCAGAAACACCGAGTTGAGCACCCGACGCGCGGCGGGTTTGATACCGAATGAGACGTTCGACACTCCTAATACCGTGCCCACCTCGGGGTGAAGTCGCTTGAGTTCAGCGATGGCTTGAATAGTAGCCGCCGCATCACTGCGGTTCTCCGCACTGCCAGTAGTGATGGGGTAGGTCAGAAAATCTATCAAAACGTGCTGCGCGGCGATCCCATACTTTGCCAATTCGGCAAGTAAGCGTTCAGCTACCGCAATTTTGCGTTCAGTGGTGCGCGCCATCCCCTGTTCATCAATGGTGAGCGCAACCACCACAGCACCGTGTTCGGCTGCCAGTTCGGCGATAGTGGCAAACTTTACGGGGTCTTCTAAGTGAACTGAGTTGACGATTGCTCTGCCGGGGGTATGTTCTAACCCTGCTTGTATCACCGCCGGTACTGCGGAATCCAGCATCACCGGCCGGTCGATCACAGTGGCGAATCTGGTCGCCAACTCCCGCATATCCTGTACCCCGTCCCGGCCGACATAATCCACACAGAGATCAAGCACATGGGTGTTAGTTTGCCGTTTCGCTACCGCAACAGCCTGGTCGTAATCGTCACAAAGCATCGCAGCACGAAACGCCTGCGACCCGGAGATGTTGGCGCGTTCTCCGATCGCTAGATAGTTGGTGTCCTGCCAAAGTGACACCGGCTCATACGAACTACTGATGGAATGTAACGGCTCTGGTGTTCGCTCACGTGGCGAAGCATCAGCAAGAGCGTTGGCGAGCGCCCGAATGTGTTCCGGGGTGGTGCCGCAACAGCCATCTAGCACTGCTAAACCGTAACGATTCGCAAAATCGGCAAGCGTACTAGCAAACGCCTGTGGCGTGAGCGAATACACCGGTCCGTCAGAAGTGAGACGCGGCAATCCGGCGTTGGGAGCACAACGTAACCGAACGGTGGCGTGCCGCGATAATGTTTGCAAATATGCAGCCATCATGTCAGGGCCAGTGGCGCAGTTCAGCCCCACCACTTCTACTCCCAATGCTTCCAACACCGTAAGTGCAGCACTCACATCACCGCCCAGCAGCATAGTGCCGGTAGGTTCAATAGTTATGCTTGCCCAGATTGGCAGATCAATCCCTAACTCGGCTCGCACTCGTTTTGCGGCGATCACCGCAGCTTTAGCTTGCAGCAAATCTTGACAAGTTTCCAGCAACACCGCATCGATTCCCTGTTCGGCCATCGCCCGAATCTGAACGCTGTAGGCATCACGCAACTCAGCGAATGTCACTTGAGACAGTGTCGGCAGTTTGGTTCCGGGGCCGACATCTCCGATGACGAATCTAGGTCGCGTTGGGTTCGCGGCGGTTGCCTCAGTCGCCGCTGCCCGCGCTATTTGAGTAGCGGCGGCGGCTAATTCAGCACTGCGTTCGTTCAATCCATGATCGTGCAGTGCGGTGAGGTTGCAGCCGAAAGTGTTAGTGAGTATGAAGTCTGCTCCGGCATCAAGGTATGTTCGGTGTACTTTGCCGATCACCTCAGGACAGGTGACATTCAGTATCTCGTTGCATCCGTCATAACCTGCAAAGCTGGCGGCGGGCAGATTGAGCCGATCTAACTCGGTACCCATTGCGCCATCACCGATCAGCACCCGGTGGGTCAATAAATCACGAAGTTGCGAGGTCACGCAAGAGAGCATACCGGTATGAGGGGAAAGAAACACTGCTCGTCCGTTCTGCTAGCAGCCGTCAAATCGCCTTTTCTTTATGCGAGCGGGCACTAGATCACTCGTCATCGGCTAAGTTTGCTGGTAGTGCCGGGATTGTTAAGCGAGCAGACCATTCCTGCACCGTAGACAAAACGTGTCGCGAGGCATCGAGTGGTTCTAAAGGGATATAGACATTTCTAGTAAACTAGAAATTGTGACCCGTGCTCTGAAACGTTTAGCAAGACCAGTGGTTATCATCGCCTGTGACGGGTGGAATGATGCTGGTGAAGCGGCTACCGGTGCGCTCTACTTCCTAGCGGAGCGCTATGGTGCCAAAATTGTTTACGAAATTGATAATGAACTGTTCTGGAACTACACCGATACTCGTCCGCAAGTGGTGGGACAAGGCAGTGAACGCATCGTCAGGTGGCCGACGCTACGCTTCTCCACTGCGAAGACTTCCAATCAGGAACTGCTATTAATTGATGGGCCGGAGCCAAATCTGATGTGGCACACTTTCGCCCGAATGGTGGTGGAAAAGATCGCGGAAGCGAAACCGACGCTCATTGTGGTGCTCGGTTCGATGTTGGCTGATGTGCCGCATACCCGAGGATTACCAATCAACGGGTCTTCTACCGCACCAGAGATTGATGTGATGCTTGCGAGAAACGACTACGAAGGGCCAACGGGAATTGTGGGGGTACTTGCACAGGAGTGTCACTCCATCCCCGAATGTGAAGTGGTGACTTTATGGGTGTCTGTGCCGCACTACGCCGCCAGCAACGAAAACCCCTTAGCGGTACATGCGCTACTCACCCGAGTACGAGCTTTATTGGGAAATCCCGACGGCCTAGAACTCGACGAACTGGCAGCCGATGCCCGCGAATGGGTAACCCGAGTATCGCAACTTGTGGACGAAGACCCAGACATCAGCGAATATGTCGCAGAGCTGGAACGTGGTTGGGACTCCGACGATGTATCCACCGCAACCGGCGAAACTATCGCACAAGAGTTTGAAAAGTTTCTCCGCGACACTGATTAACATGCGTTAAACCGCAGATGAGTCACCGCCCAAGCGCACCGTAAAACAAATACCCCCAGTGCTAACAACCGCAAGCTATGCTTGCAAGTTTGCGCAGTTCTGCTACTGCGGCATCGGGATCGGTAGCGGCATAGACGGCTGAACCGGCGACGAATACATCTGCACCCGCTGCAGCGCACCGTCCGATTGTTTCTACAGAAACTCCCCCATCAACCTGAATCGCTATCTGAGCGCCGCTGTTGCGGATTATTTCCCGAGTGCGGCGAATTTTGGGCAACACCACGTCTAAAAACTTTTGCGCGCCAAACCCCGGTTCGACGCTCATAATGAGAATCTGATCTAATTCGACGATCATGTCGGCGTACGGTTCAATCGGGGTAGCCGGTTTTAATCCCATAGCTGCGCGCACTTTCAGTTTTCGTAACTCGCGGGCTAATCGAATCGGGGCTTTCGACGCTTCGACGTGGAAAGTGATAGTTTCCGCCCCTGATTCGGCGGCGTACACCGGTGCCCACCGATCAGCATCTTCAATCATCAGGTGTAGGTCGTAGGGTTGTGTGCTTACTTTACGCAGACTTTGCACCACCGGAAGCCCAAACGTGAGGTTTGGCACAAAGTGGTTATCCATAATGTCAAGATGTATGCCGTCCGCGCTGGGAACCCGTCTAATTTCGGCACCCAGTTCGGCAAAATCTACATTTAAGATACTTGGCGTAATCTTCACAGTTATTACCTTATCCTGCGTCGGCAACTCTACGGAGTAGCTACTTTCAAAAGTGCGCAAAACATCGCATCCGTACCATGACGATGTGGCCAAAGTTGGATGAATCTTAAGTCGCTTAAGGCAGCGCTATTGGGTACCTCTGGCAACAAAGCAGGGGCGTCCAGTATCTGTAACCCATAACGCGACACGCCGTCTTGCACAATCTCGACGGTTTCCGACGGATGTGGCGAGCAGGTGATCCATGCGATGATTCCGCCTGGCGCACTAGCTCGGACAGCCGCTGCCAGCAGGGCACGCTGTAGGGCATTAAGCTCGTTAAACTGCTCGGGTGAACGCTGCCATCTGGCATCCGGGCGCCGCCGCAAAGCCCCTAGTCCAGAACAAGGAGCATCTAGCAAAGCGAGTGCGAAAGCTGCATCCCGCCACGGTGTAGTGCGCGCATCCGCTGCTATAACTAAATGGTTGGAGTAGCAGTGCAACGTCTGTGCTACCAATTTGGCACGGTGATACTGCAGTTCATTTGCCAACAAAACTTGATTTCGCTCTTGTGCCAACCCGGCGAGCAACGCCGCTTTCCCGCCCGGTCCGGCACACATGTCTAACCAAGCTCCGGTAGCCGCATACAAATCCGCTGCCCGCACGGCTGCCAAAGTTACCAACTGCGAACCCTCATCCTGCACCCCAGCGTGAGAACTGCGCACCGCCGCCACCTCAGCCGGATTTCCGCAACGGTGAACACCATACGGTGAATACTGAGTCGGCACACCACCAACTTCCCGAATCAATTCATCGCGGGTGATAAGCCCAGGACGGGCAACAAGGGTAACCGATGGAGCAACATTGTTGGCTTCCAAGGCGATTTCCAACTCATCATCCGGTAGTGACTCGGCGAAAGCGGCAACTATCCAAGAAGGGTGAGCGAACCGGAGCGCTTTGGCAGCCATCGGTTCAAGTCCGCTGCTAAGAGTTTCCAACCACTGTGAACTGGTTTTTTCAGTGACGCGGCGCAGCACTGCGTTGGTGATGCCCACAACCCGCTCACCGATGACACTACCTGCTAACGCCACGGTTTCGCTGACAGTGGCATGTTGTGGCACCTCAAGCCACCACTGCGCCACCCCAAGCCGCAACACATCTAGCAGGCTGGGTTGTATTGCAGCAAGATTACGTTGTGCTGCCACCTCGATCACCGCATCAAAAGTGCCTTTCCAACGAGTCGCAGTGCTCACAAGGTTGGTGACGAAAGCGCTGTCGCGTGGCGAAAGGTTCGCGTGATGCAGTGCATCTGAGAGCACAAGATTGGCGAATCCATCCTTGCCGTTAATGCGCCGCAGTGCCCAAAAAGCAACCACTCGCGTGTTGTCGCTTGCTAAACGTTGCTTTTTTGATACACCCTTACGCAAGACGTTCTCCCGGTTGGACTCGCGCACCCCGCGCCCATTCGGCACCAGGCAATGGACGTTTGCCGTTAGCTTGTAACTCGGAAAGCGCTAAAAAGCGCGCATCACCGCAACATACCAGTAACGTCCGTTTGCTAGGGAACAACACACCGGGTGCCATTAGTCGCTTTAAGTCGGCAACAGGCATAACCAGTGCGAGCGCCGCCTGGTAACAGTCAATGGATTGTTGTTCAGTTCGCAACACCTTCAATCTGCTGTTGCGGAATTCACACCAAGCTCCCGGGTTGGGATTCGCACCTCGTATCAAGCCGCGAATTCGTTCAGCAGGCTCCCTTAAGTTGAGTCGTACCTCCTCCACTTTGAGCTTTGGTGCGAACGTCACCCCAACATCTGACTGTGGAACCGGTTGTAGCCCGTTCGTGATGTCCGTCAAGGTGGACACCAATTCTTGTGCCGCAACGTGAGATAACCGCGTTAACAGTTCTCCAGCCACTTCATCTACCGCAATATCAATTATTTTTTGACGATAAACTGGCCCGGCATCCATACCGGACACTAGGCGAAATGTGGTTACCCCACTGCTAGTCTCCCCCGCAATCAAAGCTCGTTGCACCGGCGCAGCCCCCCGATAAGCCGGTAATAGCGAGAAGTGGGCGTTTATCCAACCGTGACGTGGCACTACCAGCAGTTGATCAGGAACGAACGCACCCCAAGCCACCACCACCGCCACCTCAACTGCGAGATCCTGCACTGCGGTAACGAACGCTGGTGATGCCGCATGAGGTGGCTGTAGCACGGGAATGCCTGCTTCTCTGGCAGCTACTGTCACCGCCGATGTTTCTATTGATCGCCCGCGCCCTGCCGGAGCATCCGGTTTGCTGACTACCGCTACCACGTCATGCCCAGCGGACAACAGGGCATGCAAACTTGGCACGGCTATATCTGGTGCGCCAGCGAACAGTACTCTCACAACTCCAGCCTACAAGTAGAAACACCCGCAATCGTTACCGCCGAGCGCCCAAGGTTGCCGTGTCCTCATCCGGATTCATCTGGACAAATTGACAACGGAGTTACCCGGCGCGTTAAGCGAAATGCACCGGATTGATAGCTATCCGATAAGCCCCGGGCGCATTTGCGGCCGACCCAGCTACCGCCGCTTGCCGTAACTGCGCAACCAACTCTGCCAACTTTCCAGGGTTGGCTCGCACAATCGCGCGGGCAGTTTGCGCCGTATATACCGGACCTAGCACTTCGGAGCCGTTAGGCGCTACCAGTCGAGCCATAAACTGTGTTAGCGCCTCCGATTGCCCCGTTAGTTCTGCGGTCGGCCAAACCGGGGGAAGATGCGCTTCTCGGCGTTCTAACAACTCCCGAGCGGCAAACCCCACCGGATCGCAACGGATCAACGCCTGAATCGTCGGGTGCCCAGCATTCCCGGCGATCATCACCTGCCCGGTAGGTCGCACCAATGCACACAAGTTCAACCAGCACCGTAACACTTCCTCAGCAGTGCGCAGTGCAGGACGGGCGAGCATCCGGTCGGCATCCAGCACCACTGCGGCGGCGTAACCTTTAGCGGCAAACGGCTCTGCGCCAGGTGTTGCCACCACTAGCACCGGCTGCGAACCTACTTCGGTGATCACATGCGTTCCCGAACTATCAACCAGTTGATGGTTTGGGAAAGCTTTCCCCAACTCCTCTGCGGTGCGCGTTGCCCCGATGGCGGTAGCGCGCAAAGTAGTACATCCGCATTCTCGACACTGCCAGTGCTGCTGCTCCCGTCCACACCAACCACAACTAAGCTGCTGATCATTTCCCAGCCGTAGTAGCTGACAAGGGCCTTGACAAAACGCACAATGTACTGGAGTACGACAGCGTGTACACCGTAAGGCCGGTACATAACCGGCGCGCGCCACTTGCACCAAAACTGGGCCTTGAGAAAGACCTGCTCTAAGCGTTTCAAACACCAAGCGGGGCAGCCGGGCGGTGGCGTGCGCATCTTGACGTACCTCAACCGCCGAATCAGCCTGAGCGCGCACTTGCGCCCCACAGCTACGTCGTAACTGCGCCGGATGCTCAATTGGGCTAACCCAACCTTGCTCCACCCAAGCTTGCACTTCAACGCTGCGAGTCGCCGACACCAACAACAGCGCCGCACCGCTCTGGATAACTCGCAACGCCGCTACGTCACGCGAATGTGGATATGGTGCATGCGGTTCGGCGTGCCGGTCGTCACCGTCATCAACGACGACAATCAACCCTAAATTAGTTACCGGAGCATATCCGGCTTGCCTGCTGCCAATTACCACCTTGGCATGTCCGCGCGCTAATGCGAGATAATTACGGTAACGTTCGGCTGCCCCCAGCTCGCTGTGCAACATCGCCACTGCTCCGGCACCCAGCGCCGCAGATACTGCATCAAAACAACGTCGTAACGTTTTAATATCCGGCACCACAACTAAGACACCTCGCCCACTAAGCACCGTTTGTTGACAAGCCTGGACAATCCCGCGCGTCCAATCGTTACCCTCCCGATACCCCGGATCTACCAACCAACAAGCGCGCGGCGAACGTCCGCTCGCTATCGCCGCCAACCAGCTTGCCCCCGTGGGGTAGTCGGTAAGACCGCCGGATAGCGTGGTCGCTGTAAAAGGTTGCGGCCAGTTGTTGCCAGTAATTCGCTCGGTGGTGGCGTGGCGCGGTGGCACCGCCAACCGGACAACATCAGCGAAAGTGCCAGCATAGTGATCGGCCACGGCGCGCAACAAAGTAATCTGCTCGGGTAACAGCACGGGAACTGGCGAAACTATTTTCGTCAGCTTGCTCAGTTTGCCCTGATAGGTGGAGTTTTCTCCCAGCGCGACGATAAACCCAGTTCGTAATCGAGCGGCAAAGTTAACTTTGACGCGCACTCCCAACGCTGCCGTAGACAGCAACGTTTCGGGGATTTCATAGTCAAAAAACCGGTCTAGGTGCGCTAACGGCACATCTAGGGCCACCTGGGCAACAACTCGGCTCATAACGGTAAGCCTAAACGTTTACACTGACGCTTTAACTCAAATGACGGCTAATAATTCGGCGACACGATCAGTATTTTCCCAAGTAAACTCGGGCAGTTCGCGGCCAAAATGTCCGTAATTGGTGGTCAATGAGTAGATGGGGCGAAGTAGGCGTAGTTGTTCGATTATGGCGGCAGGTCTTAGATCAAAAACTTCGGTGAGTGCGTGTTGAATAGCTGCGTCACTTACGCTGCCAGTACCAAAAGTTTCCACATGTACTCCAACGGGGCGTGCCTTTCCGATGACATAGGCCACCTGTAACTCACAACGTCGCGCCAAACCTGCCGCCACTATGTTCTTGGCGGCGTAGCGCAGTGCATAAGCCGCGCAACGATCAACCTTTGACGGATCTTTCCCCGAGAAAGCGCCGCCGCCATGCCGAGCCATACCACCATAAGTATCCACGATGATTTTTCGTCCGGTAAGACCGGAATCACCGGCTGGACCACCGATTACAAATCGTCCAGTGGGGTTCACATACAACTCGAAATTAGCCCACTCCAAACCAGATTTTTCCAGTACCGGGTTGACAACCTGTTCTCGAATATCATCGGCGAGTTGTTCTTGGCTGACTTCGGGGTCATGTTGCGCCGAAACCACCACCGCAGTGACACTCACCGGACGATCATCGTGGTAACCGACACTCACCTGCGCTTTACCGTCTGGGCGCAAGTGTGGCGCCGCACCAGCATGGCGTAGCGCCGCAAGCTGTTGCGTCAAGCGATGCGCCAAATGAATGGGAGTTGGCATCAAAGTAGCGGTTTCGTCGCAGGCGTACCCGAACACCATGCCTTGATCTCCAGCGCCTTGTGAGTCGCGTTCATCAACCGAAACACCGTGGCGCAGTTCCCAAGAGTGCGCTACCCCACTCGCTATATCTGGCGATTGGTTATTGAGTGCCACCATGACACCACAAGAGTTGCCGTCAAAACCTCGCGCTGGGGAATCGTAGCCGATGTTCGTCAAAGTTCGGCGCGCTAACTCGCTAACATCAACATACGCTTCCGTGGTCGCCTCACCGGAAACCACAATCACCCCATTAGCAGCCAAAGTTTCCACCGCAACCCGCGAGTGGAGGTCTTGAGCTAACATGGCATCAAGCAGCGCATCGGAGATGGCATCCGCAACCTTGTCAGGATGGCCTTCGGTAACTGATTCGGAGGTGAAAACTCTCATATAACTTCCACACTAGTAGTGCCTAGCCGATAAGTATTTTTCATACTTAACCGGCTATCGCTTAACCAAACGTCTCGCATATCCGGCGAATATTCACTTTGTACATAAGACACGTCATACGATCTCAATCGCGTTCTGCTATCGCACCGACAGCATAGTGTTATTCGGGAGATAGCAAAAAGTTGTCAATACCGCTGATGGTGTCGGAGAGAGAAAACTCTGGGGTAGCTACAGCGGCAGCTAGAGTTTCAGCCTCGGCATTCGGGTCGATCTGTTCGTACTCTAAAAGATTTTCTTTGATTTCGCGCAGTGCGATTGAGAGCGGTTTCTCCTGCGAAGCGCTCGGCACTAGCGGACCGATGTTCTCCAACAACCCCTCGCCGAGTTGCTGATAATAAGCGTTGATGATGCGTGCCCGCTTAGCGGCAAACAACACCAGCCGATATTTTGAGTCAGCGTGTTCGAGAAGATCGTCGATTGGAGGATAGGTAATGCCTTCAGGAATAGATGTGCTCACTTCATGCCTTCGTTTAGCGCCCTGATGCGTCTATGGGTCATAGACCTATGAACTCTACCAGTTCACTCACTGCAATATCCAGTTCGTCATTCACTATGGTGTGATCGAACATATCTTTCAGTGCTAACTCGTGTTTGGCGCTTGCCAACCTTAGTGCCATCTGTTCCGCCGTTTCCGCGCTCCGGGAACGTAGCCGATTCACCAGTTCTTCCCAACTGGGTGGCGTGATGAACACCAAAACCGCATCCGGCAGCGTTTGGCGTACCTGCATAGCTCCTTGCACGTCGATCTCTAGAATCACCGGCCGGCCGGCTGCCAGCGCCGTCATTACCGGTTCGCGCAAAGTACCGTAACGGGCGCTTTGATGCACCGTAGCCCACTCCAGCAGCCCGGCGGTAGCTATCAGTTCATCAAAAGTAGCATCGGTTATAAAGTGGTAATGCACTCCGTTCACCTCACCGGGACGTGGCAAACGTGTAGTTGCTGACACCGAGACATACACCTCAGGATGCGCCGCAACAACACGAGAAACCAAGGTGCCTTTGCCGACAGCAGTGGGCCCGGAGATCACAAAAACCCGGGCATCACTCATCAGCGCTACGTGAGTGTGGTTAATGAAACTCAGCGATTAAAGCACTCATCTGGTGCCTGCCGAGTCCGCGAATACGACGATTCTCAGCAATGCCGAGCCGCCGCAACACTTCAAGGGCGCGCTTATCGCCGATACGAGGTTGTGTTTTGATGAGATCAAGCACGAGCACCCGGGAAAGGGTATCGCTTTTTAACGCCGTCTCCAATGCTTTGGAGATGCTTAGCTTGCCGGAACGTACGGCTGCTTTTAATTCAGCCCGCTCCCGGCGTGCTTTAGTTGCTGCCGCACGGGCATCCTGCAACTGCTCTGAAGTCAGTTTGGGAATCTCGTTAGTCACGAGCATCTCTCCTTGTTAGTACCAGGCACCGTTAACTCGACAACGTTATCGCAAATCGCGCCTGAATGTGCAAATGTGTGTCTTTAATATCTACTATTCAACTACGACAAAGCTTCTGAAACAACAAGAATGCTACCAGGAGAGCTGCGCAGCGCGTTCTCGCAACGCCATTGGGTCTGAACCGACTGCCGCCACTTCGCGGCTAGCGCTGGGCAGTACTTGGTTGCATGTCTGTCCAAACATGGCGCGTAACCCCGTGATCGTAGCGCCTTGCGCTCCGATACCGGGGGCGAGCACCCAACCGTTGAACCCTGTTAACTCCACTGTGTGTTCACACGGTGTCGCCCCAATCACTAACCCAACCAGTGCAGTACCTGCCGCATCATTTGCTCGAATAGCTTCGTTAGCGATTGACTGCGCCACACTGCTACCGTCTAAATTTCGTGCCTGTTGCACACTGGCACCTTCTGGGTTAGACGTTCGGGTGAGCACGAATAGGCCGCGTCCGTTTTTCTTGGCCAACTCCAACGCCGGAGTGAGCGTTCCAAAACCCAGATATGGATTGAGCGTCACCGCATCAGCGCTCAACTCTCCATCCGCTAAATAAGCACGCGCATACGCTTGCATAGTGGTACCGATATCGCCACGTTTCACATCCAAAATGCTGATAGCGCCCGCAGCGGCGATGTCGCGTAGCACCCGCCCCAGCAGCGCCACCCCCGCCGAGCCGTGTGCCTCAAAAAAAGCCGATTGGGGCTTAAATACCGCAACCTGTTCTCCCAATGCTGCGATGAGACCCCGGGCGAAACTTTCACAGCCCGCTAACGTGTCGTCCAACCCCCAACTTGTAAGTGTGGCGGCGTGCGGATCAATACCAACGCAGAGCCGTCCCCGTTGCGCGCTGAGTGCCGCCAAACGCTCAACGAACGGTTGTGTGCTCGTAGTTGCTAGTCGCGCAGTGTTAAGGTACACAGCTTCACCTCGGTTTACTGAGACGGTTGATGCCCGCTATCACCGCTGGGCCATTGAAGATGAATCCGGTGTACACCTGTAGCAGCACAGCGCCAGCATCGAACATCGCTTGGGCATCGGCGGGTGTCATAATGCCACCAGATGCCAGCACCGGAAGTTGTGTACGCGAAGTTATCCGTCGCACCAGCGCCAACGCCAACGCCGTAAGTGGAGCACCACTCAAACCACCTGACTCCGCAGCTTTAGCGGCATCAATCGGTGCGATTTCCGGGCGGGTTAGCGTGGTGTTGGTAGCTATGATGCCGGCGACGTGTTCCTGTTCGCACACCGTAACCACTTCATCGATTTCAGCTTCGCTAAGATCAGGAGCGATCTTGACGAAGATCGGCACCGGGTTATCTGGGGAAAGTAACGTTGCCTCAGTTGTCAACGCCGCTAACAACTCCGCTAACTGCGCTTTCTGCTGTAGCTGCCTAAGTCCTGCAGTGTTGGGGCTAGAGACGTTCACTGCGATGTAATCGGCATACGGAGCTAACGTGCGTAAACCCACCAGATAATCTGCAACCGCATCCGATAGCGGCACTACTTTTGTTTTACCTATTGAGATACCGATTGGACAACGGTTACTACCGCGAACCATCCCATATGCTGCCAGTGTCTGCGCCACCTGATGCGCACCAGGGTTGTTGAACCCCATACGATTAATCAACGCTGACGACGTAACCAACCGGAAAGAACGCGGTTTGTCATTTCCGGGTTGCGGCTGTGCGGTGACGGTGCCCAACTCTGCAAAGCCGAAACCCAACGGTGCCCAAACCCGCGCAGCAGTAGCATCTTTATCCAACCCGGCGGCTAAACCCACTCGACCGGGAAAGTTGATGCCGGCAACTTCAAGAGGATTACGCGGTTTTCCTAACAGCAGCGGAAGTACCGCCCGTACTGGCTTTGGCAAAGCCGCTAAAGTTTTTATCGTCCACTCATGAATGCGCTCTGGGTCTTGGCTAAACAGCACCGGTCGCAACAAAGTGCGGTAGCCGGTTAACAGCAACCACACATACATTTCATCCCACGTCACTTATACACTTCCATTCCTGTAATGATCTGATTGCGAAATCTCCGGCTTTGGCGCACCGAATCGCCTCTACCGCCGCCTCTAACCCCTGCACAGTGGTTATCACCGGTACATTCCGAGCGATAGCGGCTGCCCGGATTGCATTGCCATCAACGCGCGGACTACCGCCAGTAGTTGACCCATTTGGAGTATTGAACACCAGATTTACCTGCGCAGAGTTGATCAGATCGGTGGCGGTGGGTCGCGTAGCGCACTCGTCGCACTCTTTTCCGTTCTCAAGCTGCAAACACTGCTCCCCCAGTTTGCGTACCAACTGCACCGCTATGCCGTGCCGCGCTAGCATCTGCGCAGTGCCTTCAGTTGCCCAAAGGATAAACCCTAAATCTGCGAGTCGTTTCAACGGGTAGAGCGCATGTCGTTTACTAGGATTTCCAACTGAGACGAACGCTGCGCCACTCAGCGGGTAATTGGCGTATACCGCAAGCTGCGTTTTGGCAAACGCCGCCTCGAACGTGCGATCAATACCCATCACTTCGCCGGTGGAACGCATCTCAGGGCCTAGCAGCGCATCCACTGTGCCGCCATCTGCGGTATGGAACCGATTAAAAGGCAACACCGCCTCTTTGATGCTGATCGGCTGTCCCAGCCGCGCAACTGCACCATCGCCGACAGCTAGTAGCACCCCAGTAGCGCGCAGTTGCGCAATAGTTTTCCCCAGCATCACCAGCGCCGCCGCTTTGGCTAACCCCGCACCAGTCGCCTTGGATACAAACGGTACCGTACGGGACGCTCTGGGATTCGCCTCTAGCACATAGAGCACATCGCCAGCTAGCGCATACTGAATATTTAGCAACCCGCATACTCCAACACCCTTAGCGATGGCGGTAGTGGAGTGGCGGATGCGGGCTATCACTTCGCTACCCAACGTGATCGACGGCAACGAGCAGGCGGAGTCTCCCGAATGCACCCCAGCTTGTTCAATATGTTCCATGATGCCGCCGATATACAACTCTTGTGAGTCATAGAGAGCATCGACATCGATCTCCACCGCATCGTCTAGAAACCTATCGACAAGCACCGGCATATCGGGCGAGACGAGCGTTGAATTGGCGATGTAGCTGTGCAACTGTTCCTCATCGCGCACAATCTCCATGCCGCGTCCTCCTAGCACATAGGAAGGCCGCACCAACACCGGATAGCCGATCTCATCCGCTATCTGACGCGCTTGTACAAAACTTTCCGCCATGCCATGTTTAGGGCTTGGCAATCCAGCCGCGGCCAACACTTGAGAGAACGCACCACGCTCCTCCGCCAAATTGATAGCTTCCGGGCTAGTGCCAACTATCGGCAAACCGGCGTCTTTCAGAGAAGCCGCCAATTTGAGCGGCGTTTGCCCCCCAAGCTGTACGATTACTCCAGCCACTGGCCCTGCTGCCGCTTCCGCGTCGTACACTTCAATGACATCCTCCAAGGTAAGCGGTTCGAAATAGAGCCGGTCTGAGGTGTCGTAATCGGTGGATACCGTCTCCGGGTTGCAGTTGATCATAATGGACTCGTACCCTGCGTCGGAGAGCGCCATCGCGGCGTGTACGCAGGAGTAGTCAAACTCAATCCCTTGCCCGATGCGGTTCGGCCCAGACCCGAGAATTATCACCGCAGGTTTGCTACGCGGTACCACCTCGGTTTCTAAGTCATAACTGGAGTAGTGATACGGGGTACGTGCTGCGAACTCAGCAGCGCAGGTGTCCACCGTTTTGAACACTGGACGTACCCCTAAGCGCTGCCGCAAGTGACGAACATCGGCGCTACTCATCTTGCGGATTTCAGCTAGTTGGGTATCAGATAACCCGTGACGTTTCGCCTGTCGCAACAAAGGAGCGCTTAACTGTGGGGCGGCGGCCACTTCTGCGGCAACTGTAAGAATTAGCTCCAATTGGGTAAGAAACCAGGGGTCAATTCTGGTGGCCTGATAGCACTCGGCGATGCTGGCACCGGCACGCATCGCCTGCACCACCAGTTGAACTCGACCGGCTGTTGGGCGGGTAGCCGCTGCAAGTAGCTCATCCTTGGTACCTCCCGGATCGCCTGCCAACCGAAGCTGCGCGGTGTCGTCTTCCAAAGAGCGCAACGCTTTACCAAGCGCTTCGGTGAAGTTGCGACCAATCGCCATCGCTTCGCCGATACTTTTCATATGCGTTGTCAGGGTGTCATCAGCGGTGGGAAACTTCTCGAACGCGAATCTGGGAGCTTTCACCACCACATAGTCGAGTGTCGGCTCAAAGCTGGCTGGAGTTTCGGCGGTAATGTCGTTTGGAATCTCATCCAAGGTGTAGCCGACAGCCACTTTGGCTGCGATTTTGGCGATAGGAAATCCCGTAGCTTTCGATGCCAACGCCGAAGAACGAGACACTCGCGGGTTCATCTCAATGACGATCATTCGTCCGTTTTCGGGGTTTATGGCGAACTGAATATTGCACCCGCCGGTATCCACCCCTACTGCCCGAATGACCCCGATAGCAACGTCACGCATCCGCTGGTACTCCCGATCAGTGAGCGTCATCGCTGGCGCTACCGTGATGGAATCTCCCGTGTGGATACCCATCGGGTCGAAGTTTTCAATAGAGCAGACGATAACCACGTTGTCTTTACGATCTCGCATCACCTCTAACTCGTACTCTTTCCAACCGAGAATGGACTCCTCAACTAACACTTCGGTGGACGGGCTGGCAGCTAAACCGATAGTTCCCAATCGAAGAAGCTCTGCGGAATCGTGTGCAAACCCACTACCTAAACCCCCCATAGTGAAACTAGGCCGCAAAACCACCGGCCAGCCGAGCTGTTCACCGGCCGCCATGATTTCGGCTATGTTGTGGCAAATTACGCTCTGCGCCACTTCGGGGGCACCGCCAGCAATACTGCTAAGCGATTCGACAACTCGTTTGAACTCTTCACGGTCTTCGCCACGACGGATCGCTGCGATTGATGCGCCGATAAGTTCGACACCGTATTTTGCTAACACTCCACGTTCATGCAACGTCACCGCGATGTTGAGTGCTGTTTGTCCGCCAAGAGTGGCCAACAGCGCATCCGGGCGTTCTTTGGCGATTATCAGTTCTAAAAACTGAGGGGTAAGCGGCTCAATATAGGTAGCATCGGCGAACTCCGGATCAGTCATAATTGTGGCTGGGTTGGAGTTCACTAGAATCACCCGGAACCCATCTTCACGAAGCACTCGACACGCTTGTGTGCCGGAGTAATCAAACTCAGCGGCTTGTCCGATGACAATAGGGCCAGAACCGATGACCAAAATGGATGTGATGTCGTTACGGCGCGGCATCAGTTCACCGCCTTAGTCGGCGTTGCTTTCATAAGCTTCACAAACTGATCAAATAGATACTCGGAATCGTGTGGGCCGGCTGCCGCTTCGGGGTGATACTGCACTGAAAACGCAACCACGCGGTTGTTTCGAGTCAACGTCAACCCTTCCACGCAGTTATCATTTAAGCAGTGATGGCTCACTTGGGCGATGCCATAAGGTGTCGCTACCGGGTGATCCAGTGGGGCACGTAGCGCAAAACCATGATTATGAGCCGTGATGTCCACCCGTTTGGAAGCGTGATCGAACACAGGCTGATTGATGCCGCGATGGCCGTATTTCAGCTTGTAAGTGTCGAATCCCAAAGCCAACCCGAAAATCTGATTACCGAAACAGATACCAAAAAATGGATATTCGGCGGCCAACACTGCCGCGCAAAGCGCAATCGCATGTTTAGCGGTAGCCGGATCCCCTGGCCCGTTGGAGAAAAAAACACCGTCTGGTTGTAAGGCGGCAATGTCTGCGAAAGTGACATCCGCCGGTAGTACATGAGTTTCTATCCCCCGTTCGGCAAACTCACTTAGCGTGTGCATCTTGACTCCGAGATCAACCGCTGCCACTAGTAACTTCCGTTCCCCACTCGGCACTGTGCCGACAGCAGGAGGTAGCACATACGCCGCCTTTGTAGTAACGTCACTCACCAGATCGGCACCTTCCATTTTGGGAGTGGCCAACACTTTAGCTAACACAGTGTTTACATCGCTATCCAGTGATGAGATACCAACCCGCATCGCTCCGCACTCCCGAAGATGTCGGGTGATTGCGCGCGTATCCACGCCGCAAATCCCCACCACACCTTGAAGTTCCAGTTCGGTTTGTAGAGTGCGCTTTGAGCGCCAGTTGGATGGTGCGGGCGCTGGGTCACGCACTACATAACCTGCCACCCAGATGCGTCCCGATTCGTTGTCCTCGTCGTTCCATCCAGTGTTTCCAATGTGTGGCGCGGTAGCTATCACCACTTGGCGGTGATAGCTAGGGTCAGTTAACGTTTCCTGATAACCGGACATGCCGGTGGCGAACACCGCTTCTCCGAATGTTTCCCCGATTGCGCCGAATGCTTCGCCATAGAACGCGAACCCATCCTCTAACACGAGGATCGCTTCCTGCGCACTCGCCATCACAGACCTCCAATTGGGTTCCGCTATACGCTATCAGAGCCATGAGCTACCCGATTGACGCCACCCCACTTGGTGGGCGCTTAGCGTCTTAAACTTCAACCGACTTTCGCTCGTAGCGCATCCATTTCAGCGATAGCGCCGAGGATACCTGATAGAAAAGCTGCTGATGAATCGGTGGAGTACTCATCGGCTAACGCTACAGCTTCCGAGATAACCACCGCTGCTGGCGTACCGTTTTTCAACTCCCAAACTGCGATACGCGCCAAATTACGATCTAGCGCAGCCAGTCGGGTAATCGTCCAATCGGTGGGGCTTACCTCCATGATGGCAGTATCAATTATCAATAACTCCGCCCGCACCCCCTTGACGATTTGCGCAGCCTGCTCGCGTAAATCTGCTGATTCTGCAAGTAACGTCAACGGGTCTAGGCCGCGCATCTCCGCCTGATATAACACATCCAAAGCAGCTTTACGCGCTTTCGTTTGCCGCGAATGGTGATGTGGGGTGCCGTCATCTAGCACCTTAACCACCACCGCATCCGTTACCGGCGGGTGCTGCCAAGCTGGCAACGTAATCACTGGAACATCCAGCACATCTGGGGTTGATAACAACGTCGCCTCACGCGAATCGGGTTCAGTTGGCACGGCCGAGATAATCTCCAGAACGAGTGTCCACTTTCACACGTTCACCTTGTGTGATGAACAACGGTACTTGAATCACCCGTCCCGTCTCCAAAGTGGCAGGCTTTGTACCACCGGTAGAGCGATCCCCTTGCATCCCCGGCTCGGTGTAAGTGATCTCAAGTTCCACAGAGGTTGGCAGTTCGATGTATAACGCAGCACCCTCATGGGTGGCTACCGTAACCGTCATCGACTCCAGCATGAAGTCTTTAGCATCGCCGATGACCTCTGGCACGATGGTGAGTTGATCATAAGTTTGGGTATCCATGAACACGTAACCGGTGCCCGCATCTTCATAGAGATACTGCATCTCGGATTTGTCCACCTGAGCCATGTCGATTTTAGTATCGGCGGGAAAAGTGCGCTCGACCACTTTACCGGATACCACATGCTTCAACTTGGTACGCACTACAGTGTTCCCTTTGCCGGGCTTGTGATGCTGGAACCAGATAACTTGCCAAAGTTGTCCGTCAAGATCGAGCACAGTGCCGTTCTTTATATCGTTTGTAGTTGCCACACTTAACCCTTTCGTCGCTCTCGCCTTAGAAATTGTATCCGTTAGTCAGCAATTAGCCGATACGCGGCGTACAACATGTCCTCACTAGGGGAATCAATAATCGGATGTTGCAAACCGGCAAGCAACACAAAGCGCGGTGTGATCCCTCTAGTTTTCTTGTCACGGCTGATCAAAGCTCGTAGATTCGGGTATGGCGCTGCTGCGTAGCTAACTGGCAAGCCGATAGCTCGCAACACGCTGCTATGCAACTCCACCGCTGCCCGGTCAAGCCCAGTAACAGTTGCTGCCAACTTTGCCGCATACACCATACCGACTGCGATCGCCTCACCGTGGCGCCACCGAAACTGCTGTTGCATCTCGATAGCGTGTCCTAGAGTGTGCCCATAATTGAGTTGTTCTCGCCCCGGGAGGGCTGCTAGTGAAGTGCGCTCGCTGAGATCATCTAGCACCACGGTGGCTTTCACTTTCACAGCCCTGACCACTAGTTCGGCGAATCGTTCAGAGTTGACGTTTTGACTCTCACGCGGGTTAGCGCAGATCAACTCTAAAATCATTGAATCGGCGATGAACCCAGCTTTGACGACTTCCGCTAACCCGGAACGCACCTCGCGTTCCGGTAAACCAGCCAGCAACGCAAAATCAACCAATACAGCACGCGGCTCATGGAACGCGCCGACAAGATTCTTTCCCTCTGGTAGATCGATACCAGTTTTGCCGCCAACTGCGGCATCCACCATCCCCAACACCGTTGTGGGTATCGGTATCCAGGGGATACCCCGCAAGTATGAAGCGGCAACGAATCCGGCAACGTCAGTGGTCGCTCCTCCGCCAACCCCCACCACAAGATCGTTTCGGGTAAAATCAGCCGCCGCCAACGCCTGCCATAACTTAGCTAACGTTGCAGATGTTTTGGCGTTTTCACCATCGGGCACCACAAGCGATAGCACCTTTACACCGCTGGTTTCCAGCTTGGTGATCACAGCGGCAGCCTGCCGAGCAAGGGTTGCCGTGGACACCACCGCTACCCGATGGCTGTCGGCAACAAGCGTCGGCAATTTGTTAAGCGCATCTCGGGCAACCGTCACGCAGTAGCGCTCTCCAACTTGAATCTCGCTCATGCGCAATCCTTTGCATACTTTTTCGCCAAAGCGCGCTGTATCTGCTCCACGATCTGCGACGGTAGTTCTTTCGTGGTTTGCACCGTAATGTCTGCCAGTTTGGCATATAGCGCAGCACGTTCCAGCAGTAGATTAGTCAGTTTCTCTTCCGAATCGCCTATCAGTAACGGCCGGTGTTTGGTGTCCCCCAGCCGCGATAACGCTGCAGGAACGCTCACCTCCAACCACACCACGGTATGCGCCGCGATGGCTTCCCGTACCTGCACCACACTCACCGCTCCCCCACCGAGCGCCAACACTATATTTGACCCCGCCAACACTTCACGCACAGCGGCAGCTTCCAATTTACGAAATGCGCACTCGCCGTCAGTTGCGAAGATGTCGGCAATACTGCGTTTGGTATCAGCTACTATACGTCTGTCAAGATCGACAAACGACAACCCAAGCCGCTTGGCGAGCAGCTCACCTACTGTGGTTTTGCCGGCGGCAGGCATCCCGATCAATACTATGCTCATCAAATCACCTGGTTCATTAGAGCACCTGCAAGCTCTGTTCTCGCAACTGGGCAAGGAACCCCAGCAGATTACGTCTAGTTTCAGCCACACAATCACCAGCAAATTTTTCCAGACACGCCGCTGCGATAACCAGCGCCACTACCGCTTCGGCAACAACACCGGCTGCGGGTACGGCACACACATCGGAGCGTTGGTGTTGTGCATCGGTCGCTTCTCCAGTAATAACATCCACACTCGGTAGTGCGTGGCTGAGCGTCGCTATCGGCTTCATAGCGGCTCGCAGCACGATAGGTTGACCGTTGCTGATACCACCTTCGATACCGCCGGCGTTATTGGATGCTCGGCTGATACCACCCACTCCCGGCAGTATGTGGTCATGTAGCGCACTACCGGGTAACACCGCCGCTTGAAAACCGACACCCACTTCGACACCTTTGATGGCTTGAATCCCCATAAGCGCCCCCGCTAACTGAGCGTCAAGGCGGCGATCCCCCTGAATATGAGAACCGATACCTGGCGGACAACCCCATACCACTACTTCGATCACACCACCTAGGGTGTCACCGGCCACTTTCGCTTGGTCGATGGCCGCCTGCATAGCTATGGACACCACCGGATCAAAACAACGTAGCGGATCGGCATCAATGAGTGCCAGATCGGCGGCATTGGGCAGTTCATGCGATGCTGTGCTGAGCGAACCGATAGCCACCACATGACTGAGCACTGTAATGCCATACGCCTGTGCCAAGAACTGTTTAGCAACCTCACCGATGGCAACCCGAGCCGCAGTCTCCCGAGCCGATGCCCGCTCCAGAATAGGACGAGTTTCCAACCAGTTGTATTTTTGCATCCCGGTTAAATCGGCGTGTCCGGGACGCGGTCGAGTAAGCGGATAAGCATAGGGATCAGCAGCTAATAGGGCGCTATCCGTTTGATCAGGGTTCATAACTTGCCGCCATTTTGGCCATTCAGAGTTCGCTACTTCCAGCGTCACCGGTGAACCTGTGGTGACTCCCTGCCAGACACCGGAGACGATACGCACCTCGTCGCGCTCCAGTTTCATGCGACACCCTCGCCCATACCCCAAGCGGCGGCGCGCCAACGCAGCGGTGATGTCCGCAGTACTCACCCGCACATGCGCAGGCAACCCTTCCAGCATGGCAACCAGCGCAGCACCATGCGATTCCCCAGCAGTTAGATAACGCAACATATGTCTATTGTGTCAGGCTAATCTCAGCCAACCCAGCTTGATACAGCAGATTGAACTCAACTTCGTAACCGGTCAACAATCGGAACTGGTCAACTGCCTGTCCGGCAAGCAGGCTGAGACCATCGATAGCAGGGATTCCGAGCGCGCGAGCCGCAGCTAATAGCGGCCGCTCCCAGGGTTCGTACGCCACATCGAACACCGCGTCAGCTCGCGCCACTAATTCAGCGACATATGGCGTAACTGCCGCACCCGGCAGTGTGGAAACCAGCAACCCTACGGGCGGGTGAGCGCCGATCGGTGCGAGTTGAGTGTCAATGCCCAACTGTTCGGCTAGCGCCACCGTGGCACCAGCCCGTGCGACATTTCGCGCCAGCACCGTGAGTCGCCGTAATCCAATTCGCAGCAACCCTGCTATCACCGCGCGGCTGGTGGCACCAGCACCCACCACCGCTGCTTGAGTAACTTCGGTTACTCCGTGAGCTTGCAACGCTCGCACCACGCCGCAAACATCGGTGTTATATACAAAAGTTCCAGTTGGCCGAAACACCACCGTATTCCCGGCATGTATCTGCAACGCTGCCGCATCGGGTTTTCCTGCGGCTAAAGCCGCTTCCTTATGGGGCATTGTTACCGCTAACCCGCGCCACTGGTTATCTAGCCCTGCTATGAAGTTCGCAAGTCCTCCCGGCGGCACTTCACAAATGGTAAATGTCCTGTCACGCTCCAGCCCCAACGCCCGATACCCGCAACGATGCAGTGCCGGCGACAATGAATGGCTGACCGGCCAACCCACCACGCCGTAGCGCAACATATTTAACCCGTCCCACACTCGGTAGGGTTCGCAGCACACCAAGCGTTAAATTCAGCTACATTGCTCAGATGCTCCTCCCAGTTGCGAGCGAACTTTACTTCGCCAATACTGGGGTTGGTCGCCACAAAATATAGGTACTCATGCACGCTCGGATGTACGGCGGCGAGTAACGAAATCCGCCCGGGGTTGGATATGGCGGTCGGCGGCAAGCCAGTATAGAGGTACGTGTTATACGGTGAATCGAACGAAGTCATCTCATCAGTGACATCAAGTGTGCCGGAGTTGTCCAAGGCATATAGCACCGTGGCATCTGATTGCAACGCCATACCAATGCGTAACCGGTTATAGAACACCCCGGCAATATCGGCGGCGTACTGTAACGAGCCGCCTTCTTTCTCAACCAGCCCGGCCATTATCACCGCATCCGCCGGAGTGATACCCAATGCTTGAGCGGCCGCCACAAAATCAATCTCAGCAGTAACACGCTTGAACTCCGCAACCATCGGTTGTAACGCTTCAAGCGCACTCGGAGTAGCATCATAAGCGTACGTGTTAGGTGATAGATACCCCTCAACCACTCCGTTCGCCCACTCCGGTAACTCAAGATCGATCGGATTATCCGCCACCGCTACAAGTTCGCTAACCAAAACGCCGGTCAATGCGTGAATACGTTCAAAAACCTGTGTATTACGAAACCCCTCAGGGATAGTGAAATACGCCTGAATCACGTTACTTGGATCACCTAGAATCCGTAAAGCATCCTCCGCTCGCATTTTGATGCGCAGCCGATAGTCGGCGGCTTGGATGTCTGCAAAGTAACTGGGGTGCGATACCGCTTCTTTCTTAAACGCCTCAGTAGACGCAGTGATGTCTTTGTCGAACAATAGCTGTGCGATGTGTCCCAAATCGGCACCTGCCGGGATGGTGACAATAATCTCAGCTCCCCCTGGGCCGGGGTAATCCTCCGGGGATTTTGTAGTCGCTAGCAACTTAAGCCCACCGAAATAAAGCAACACGAACCCGCCAACGATAATGGCTAGCAATGTGATGCCAATGATGATATTTGGAATACGGTGGTGTGCTTTAAGATCAGCTTCCACATCGAATGCTGCGGCATCGCCCATTTCAGAGACATTATAGTAATCGGAATCCGACATCACCGGTTCGACGATCAGCTCTCTTAACTCCACCGTCGGTGATTGGAAAGCGTCGTCAACAAACGGGGAATTAGTAGCAAGACGTTTGTTACCCACTCTTAAACTCCTTAACTTTAGAATGCTTAGCCATTTTTACTACCGAGGTACTACGACTTCGTAGTTCGGATCACTCACACAATCAAGCACATATCGTAGTAAGGCTACCGCAGCTACCTGATCAATCACGTCGCGGGTATGACGGGTGGAACGGCCTGCTGCGCGTAGTTCTTTAGTCGCTTGTGCAGTGGTAAGTCGTTCATCCACCAGTCGCACCGGTAGCTGCAACGCATCAGCGACCTCCTGCGCGTGCTCCCGCACTGCGGTAGCTGCTTGAGCTTCGCGTCCAGCAAGATTAAACGGCATCCCCATGACGATCTCCGCCGGAGCATACTGCGTTACCAACTGCGCTATACGCGACAACGCTCCAGTGGTGTTCGGCACGCTCTCCACCGGGTAGGCCAATACTCCAGCGGAATCACAGGCTGCCACTCCGATGCGTGCCGTACCCCAATCAAGAGCTAGCCGTACACCAAATTCAGCACCCATGGGAAAGTTCCGCTTTAATGGCATCCAATGCCGTTAGCGCGGCCGCCCCGTCAACACCGCCTCCTTGAGCCAGATCGTCATGTCCGCCGCCTTTGCCACCTAAACGTATCGCCCCAATTCGCACTAGATCACCAGCCTTCACTCCGTTGACCCGAGCTTGCGCGGTGGTGGCTACCACCAGTGACGGTTTGTCGCTTGTGCCGCCAACCAACGCCACCACACCAGCAGTATCACCTAACCGCTCGCGCAAGGTAAGCGTCAGATTGCGCAAGTTTTCACCTGTGACATCAAGCAATACTTGCGACACCAGCTTTATACCGTTCACACTCTGAGCGGCATCGAGCATGTCATTCACGCGCTCTAAGAGTTGCTGAGTTCGCAGTTCAGTGATCTGTTTCTCAGCCTGCTTCACTTCGCCAACCAGCTTCTCCACTCGTTCGCGCAGTTGATCGGGTTGCACTCGAAGCAGTTGTGTCACTTGAGTGACTAGCACTCGCTCTGCGGCCAGAAACTTAAAAGCATCGCTAGAAACTAAACATTCAACTCGTCTGGTACCAGCGCCGATAGATGATTCGGAGAGTAACGTCACTAACCCTATTTGAGAACTGGACAACACATGAGTGCCGCCGCAAAGCTCACGGCTCCAAGCACCCGCCATCTCCACCATGCGCACGATTGGAGGATACTTCTCACCAAACATCGCTTGCGCACCCAACTCCTTGGCATCTGCTAGCTTCATAAAGTGTTCCGACACCGCGTAATCATCATGGATCGCCTGATTGACGCGCGCTTCAATCTCCTGTTTGAGTGCGTCAGAAAATCCAGTAGTGGCGGCAAAATCAAAACGCAGATAGCCGGGTTTGTTATAAGAACCGGCCTGAGTTGCCGTTTTGCCGATGTACTCCCGGAGCGCAGCCGAGACCAGATGAGTGGCGGAGTGGGCTTGGCAAGCACCACGCCGATTGTCAGCATCCACTACTGCATCGACTTCATCACCGACGCTGGCATCACCAACTAAGCGCACTCTATGCACCACCAGCCCCGGCACCGGGCGTTGCACATCCAAAACTTCGGCAGCGGCACCCGCGATACGGATAACGCCCCCATCACTGTCTTGACCCCCAGCCTCGGCGTAGAAAGGGGTTTCGTCCAATACAATCTCAACCTCGGTACCAGGTGCGGCGGCAGGCACCAACAAACCATCTGCGATGATGCCGCGTATTTTTGTGACGGTGCTGAGTTCGGTGTAACCCCGGAATGGGGTTTCACCTAAGTCCCGCAGTTCCCGATACGCTTCGACTTTCACCGCGGTGCCCTTTTTTGCTTTGGCATCAGCTTTTGCGCGCGCGCGTTGCTCGCCCATCAGTTCGTCAAACCGCTCCCGATCTACCGTCAGCCCAGCCTCTGCCGCCATCTCCAACGTGAGATCGATTGGAAAGCCGTAGGTGTCATGTAACTGAAATGCCTTATCACCGGCGAGAACAGCAGAGCGTTCCCGCTTCATTTCTGCGGCAGCCATATCAAACAGCGCGGTACCTTGTGTCAAAGTACGACGGAATGTTTCATCTTCGGCTGTCGCCGCTGCCCGTACTCGTTCCCACTCATGCGTTATCTCTGGATACGACTCTTGCATACAGTTGCGCGATACTTCCAGTAGATCGCTAAGTACTGGAGCGTCCACTCCCAACAACCGCATAGCCCGAATAGAACGGCGTAACAGGCGACGCAACACATAACCGCGGGCTTCGTTACCGGGTGTCACTCCGTCGCTTAACAGCATTAGAGCAGAACGGGTATGGTCGGCAACTACTCGCATTCGCACATCGGCAGCATGGTCATAGCCGTATCTGCGACCCGACAATTCGCTAGCGAAGTCAATCACCGGACGTACCTGATCGATTTCGTACATATTTGCAACACCTTGCAACAAGTAAGCTGTGCGTTCCAACCCCATACCAGTATCGATATTTTTGCTAGGAAGCTGTCGTGCGATGTCAAAATCGTCCTTGGCGCGCACCGCCGCCAACTCCTCAGTTTGAAACACCAGATTCCAAATCTCCAGATAGCGATCTTCGTCCGCTTCCGGGCCGCCGTCCGGCCCGTAAGCCGCGCCCCGATCAATATATATCTCGGAGCACGGCCCTCCCGGGCCAGGAACCCCCATGTTCCAGTAATTGTCTTTTAAGTTGCGGGGTTGAATACGTTCCGCTGGTACCCCAACCTGCTTCCATAGCTCAACTGCTTCCCGATCACCTGCCGGATAATCCGGGTGGTAGCCCGCCCCTAACACCGTCACCCACACTTTGTCGGGAGCAAATCCGTAGCCGCCGTCGGCTTGAGCGCCGGTAACCAACTCCCAAGCCCATTCGATCGCTTCTTTCTTAAAATAATCACCGAAAGAGAAGTTGCCGTTCATCTGAAAGAACGTGCCATGCCGAGTGGTCTTGCCAACTTCCTCAATATCTTGGGTACGCACACATTTCTGTACACTCACTGCACGCTGCCAGGGGGGAGTTTCAGCCCCCACGAAGTAAGGCTTGAACGGCACCATCCCCGCGTTGACGAAAAGCAGTGTGGGATCGTTATAGATCAGTGACGTACTGGGCAACACCACATGACCTTTGTTTTCAAAAAATCTCACATAGCGCGCGCCTACTTCTGCCGCTCTCATCTTCTTCTCGTCCTTCCTAAAGTTTCTAAGGGGAACTCTGCTTGCATCATGGCTTAAATGACGTAAACAAGCGCTATTCTCATCTCATTTATCGGCTACGCTCGACAACATCGCATTTAATCAGTGTATTCCCAAGCGAGAATCAAGATTACTCGCAAGCCCTAAGAGAACGTAACCTATCAAAAGCATTGGCTCAAACACGCATTAAACACTAAAGCGATAATTTGAGTGGTTACTTCGTAAGCGTGAGTATCACGGATGGCCGTGACACCCACGGTGTTTATGTCTAATCGGCGGGGTTCTTGCTCGGATGCAGAATAGTCTCTATGAGCCGCAACCGCTCAATGATCGCCGCTTCGTTGCCGTGGTCGGTGGGAACGTAGTACTGGACACCGACCAGTTCGTCGGGAAGATACTGTTGTTGCGCGATACCTGCGGGGAAATCATGCGCATAGCGGTACTCGACACCATGCCCATAGCGAACAGCAGACGGGTAATGGGCATCCCGTAGCTGCGGCGGCACTTCTCCGATGCGCCCGGAACGCACGTCGGCGATGGCACGATCTACCGCCACCACTACCGCGTTCGATTTCGGTGCGGTGGCGGCAGCTATCACAGCGTGCGCTAAGTTGATGCGTGCCTCCGGCATCCCTATCAGTTGTACGGCCTGTGCGGCGGCGAGCGCCGTCTGTAACACTGTGGGAGCGGCCATACCGACATCTTCGCTAGCTAAAATGACCAATCGCCGAGCGATAAAGCGGGGGTCTTCCCCCGCCTCAAGCATCCGTGCTAGATAATGTAACGCCGCTTGCACGTCGGAACCGCGCACGCTTTTTATGAAAGCGCTGATCACGTCGTAGTGCTGATCGCCGTCCTTATCGTAACGCACTGCCGCCCGGTCAACGGCTCGCTCTAGTGTTGCCCGGTCGATGTTCGTAGCGCCGATAGCAGTTGTGGAAGCGGCGGCTTCTTCCAGATAGGTGAGCACTCGCCTAGCATCACCGCCAGCTAGCTGCAACAACATCGTGTGGGCATCCGCGTCCAAAGTGAACTTAGCGCCCAAACCTCGTGCGTCGCTTAAAGCGCGTTGTATCAACTGTGCCAAGTCGTCATCGGTCAGCGGTTTCAAGGTGAGCAGTAAGGAACGTGACAGCAGCGGGGCGATCACCGAGAAAGACGGGTTCTCTGTGGTGGCTGCGATGAGAGTCACCAGTCGATTTTCAACAGCAGGCAGTAGCACATCCTGTTGAGCTTTGTTGAAACGATGCACTTCGTCGATGAAAAGTACCGTCGATTGCCCTTTTGCTAACAGTTGACGCGCAGTGGCGATTTGGTCGCGTACTTCTTTCACCCCTGCGGTGACTGCGGATAGTTCGACAAAGCGACGATTAGTGGCGTGTGAAACGACGGCGGCGATAGTGGTTTTACCCACCCCGGGAGGCCCCCAGAGAAACACGGACATCGGGGAGTCACCTGCGATGAGTCGACGCAACGGCGAACCGACCCCCAACAGATGCTGTTGCCCGACTATCTCGTCAACGCTACGCGGTCGCATCCGCACAGCCAAAGGAGCGTTGGGAACCACTGCACTGAGAGACCCAGTGGTATTTTCGCCACCAGTTAGCGGTTCGCCGAAAAGATCGCTGCTCATAGCCCTAAGCCTAGACGCGAACTTACGACACTGTTACACATTATGCAGCTTTGCTTTCGCGTATGCACACACTACGACACCTTTGCCGTTTGCAAATCGTTAAGCGCTATCCCTAATACTCGCTACCGTGCTAACCGATTCGGGTTTTGGTACCGGTTTAGCATCAACACCGGCTTCTTTACGCTGTTGAGCGGTGATCTCCGTCGGCGCGCCAGTGAGCGGATCATAACCTTGCCCTACTTTCGGGAACGCGATTACGTCACGAATTGAACCGCTATGGGTGAGTAGCGCGACAATCCGATCCCAACCAAAAGCTATTCCGCCGTGCGGAGGAGCACCGTAACGGAAAGCGTCCAGCAGGAACCCGAACTTTGTTTGAGCTTCCGCAGCACTGATTCCCATAACACGCAACACTCGTTCCTGAACGTCTCTACGATGGATTCGGATGGAACCACCCCCGATTTCATTACCGTTGCAGA